>JAABQQ010000275.1 GCA_011391405.1 Gammaproteobacteria bacterium | reverse complement strand
GACTCTCCCACGTCACGGATGCCGAGCGCATACAGGAATCGCGGCAGCGTCGTCTGCTTGCTCTGCTCGAGCGCGGCCACCAGGTTTGCCGCGGACCTGGGACCCATGCGCTCGAGTTCAGCAATCTCGTCCACCGTCAGGGTGTAGAGATCGGCCGGCGTCGTGACACGACCGCTCTCGATCAACTGTTCGACCAGTCGTTCACCGAGGCCATCCACGTCCAGCGCGCGGCGCGATGCGAAATGACGGATCGCGCCGAGTCGCTGCGCCGCACAGACGAGTCCGCCGGAGCAGCGCGCGACGGCCTCGCCTTCGGTGCGGACGACGTGGGAGTTGCAGACAGGACACCGCGCCGGCAATTCCACGCTGCGCGCATCCTGTGGTCGCTTTTCCTGGATCACGCGAACGATCTCGGGGATGACGTCGCCGGCGCGGCGCACGACCACGGTGTCGCCGATGCGCACGTCCTTGCGCGCGACGTCGTCCATGTTGTGGAGGGTGATGTTGCTCACCGTCACGCCACCGACAAACACGGGCACCACGTGTGCCACGGGCGTGAGCGCACCGGTACGACCGACGTAGAATTTGACGTCGTGCACGACGGTCGTCGCTTCCTGCGCCGGAAACTTGTGCGCGACGGCCCAGCGCGGCGCCCGGGCCACGAACCCGAGGTCGCGCTGCCAGTCGAGGCGATCGACCTTGTAGACGACGCCGTCGATGTCGTACGCCAGCGCGTTGCGACGCGCGCCAATCCGGCCATAGTACTCGAGGCACCCGTCGACGCCATCAACCACGGCGATCTCCGGACAGGTGCGCAGGCCGAACTCGCGCAAGGCGGCGAGGACCTCGCTGTGCCGCGGCGGCACGGTCCAGCCGCCGATCGCGCCCACGCCGTAGAAAAACAGGTCCAGTGAGCGCTCGGCCGTGATCGTCGGATCGAGTTGCCGCAGGCTGCCGGCCGCGGCATTGCGCGGATTGACGAACGTCTTGTCGCCGCGCCCGGACTGGCGCCGGTTCAGCGCCTCGAACGACTTGCGGGTCATGAAGACTTCGCCGCGCGCCTCGAGGACCGGCGGCGGTTTGGCTCCGCGCAACTGCAGCGGAACCGAACGGATGGCACGCACGTTGACGGTGACGTCTTCGCCGCGTGAGCCATCACCGCGCGTCGCCGCCTGGACCAGCCGGCCTCGCTCGTAGCGCAGCGTGATCGCAAGGCCGTCGATCTTCGGCTCGGCCGAGTAGGCGACGCGTTCGACGTCGAGGCGCTCACGCGCGCGGCGGTCGAAGTCGACGATGTCCTGCTCGCTGAAGGCGTTGTCAAGCGAGAGCATGGGCAGTGCGTGCACGACTTCGCGGAATTCACGCGAGGCCTGGCCGCCCACTCGTTGCGTGGGTGAATCGGAATCGGACAGTTCGGGATGCCCGGACTCGATCTGCTGCAGTTCACGCATCAGCGCGTCGAACTGTGCGTCCGCGACTTCCGGATCATCGAGGACGTAGTAGCGGTAGTTGTGATTTTCGATCAGCTCGCGCAGTTCGCGGGCCCGTCTCGCCACGTCGCGGGACGTCGCCATGACCAGGCCTCAGGCCGGACCGGCGCCGCGCTCGAACTCGAGCGCTTCCTCGCGCAGCTTGCCCACGCGCAGTGTCGTGAGCGGCGCTCCGCGCTCGTCGGTCAGCGAACCGCTCAGGTGCGTGGCCAGGGCGCGGGCCGAAAAAATCATGTCGTCGAAGGCTTCGGCTGCCGGCACCGGACCGGGCAGCACCGCAAACATGGCTATGCCCGGATAGTACGTGGTCGGCATCGCCTCGATGTCGAAGGTGCCCGGTTCGCGCAGGCTGGCGACGCTGTAGATCGGCCGGCCATCCTCGTGCAGGCAGTGGAAGATCTCGTAGCGACCAAATCCCAGCCCTTCGGCGCCCAGCGCCGCGAGCAACTGTGCGCCGTCGAATCGCGCGGGCGCCGCAGCCGTCACTCGGATCGCAAGTATCTTCTGCGAGCGGCGTGGTGCCGGCGCCGGTGTTTCGCCGGGCGCGGCATGCGGCGGTTCGACCGCCTCGAGCGGGCGCGCGCTCAGCGTGGGCTCGACGCGCGACGACGGTTCCGGCCGCAGCGTCGGGACGGAATCGGTTCGATTCGAGGACAGGGTGGGCTCGCGCCGCCCGATCGCAGGAGATTCGAAGTCGCTCTCGTCGTCGAAATCGACGCGACGCGGTTCCGGTGCATCAAGGGCATCGACTTCGTCCTGGTCGAAGCCGGGCTCGATGCGGCGCTCCGCGCGGGATTCGACGCGGAACTCGGATTCCGCCATGTCGACATCGTCATCGTCCGGCGGGACCGACACTTCGGTCTCGAAACCCCTGGCACCGCCCGTGAAGACGGCAGGACGCCGCGAGGCTTCGATCTCGCCCCGCCCTTGCCAGCGGGTGCGCGTACCCCACAGGTACAGGCCGGCGATGAGCAGCGCCCCGGCGACGAGCAGGATCCAGCGCAGTTCGTTCATCGATTCGCAGGCTTCCTTGCGTGACTCACATTGCCGCCATGCGCACGGCTTCGTCGACGTCGACGGCAACGAGGCGCGAGCAGCCGGGCTCGTTCATGGTAACGCCGAGCAGCTGGTTGGCCAGTTCCATTGTCGTCTTGTTGTGCGTGACGAAAATGAACTGCACCTGGTCGGACATCTCGCGGACGATGTCGCAGAACCGGCCGACGTTGTTTTCATCGAGCGGCGCGTCAACTTCGTCGAGCAGGCAGAACGGCGCAGGGTTGAGCTCGAAGATCGAGAACACGAGCGCGACGGCCGTAAGCGCTTTCTCACCGCCGGACAGCATGCTGATCGAGCTGTTCCGCTTGCCTGGCGGACGCGCCATGATCGCGACACCGGCTTCGAGCACGTCGTCGCCGACGAGTTCGAGATAGGCCTGGCCGCCGCCGAACAGCCGCGGAAACTTCTGGCTCAGGCCGGCGTTCACGCGGTCGAAAGTGTCCTGGAAGCGCGACTTCGTCTCACGGTCGATCTTGCGGATCGCGTCCTCGAGCGTGTTGAGCGCGTCGTTCAGGTCGGCGAACTGGCGATCGAGGTATTCCTTGCGCTCGGTCTGTTCGGCGAACTCATCGATCGCCGCGAGGTTCACCGCACCGAGCCGCTCGATCTTTTCGCTGGTCTCGGTCAGGCGCTGTTCCCACACCGGAACGGTGGCGTCTTCAAGCAGGGCAGCGACGACAGCCTGCAATTCAAGGCGCGTCTGGGTGAACTGCTCGAGGTAGGTCTCACGGCGCAACTTGAGTTCCTGCACCGAGAAGCGAACGTTCTCGAGAGCGGACCGCGCCGCTTCGACCGTGGCTTCCGCAGCGAGCCGGCGCTCATCGAGTCCTCGCAGGTTTGCGTCGACTTCTTCCATCTTATGGCGAGCGGCGGAGAACTCGGTCTCGACCGCGACGCGACGCTGCAGCGCCTCTTCGAGCGTGGCCTTGAGCCGGGCCTCGCTTTGCTCGCCGCTGGAGAGCTGAGTATCGAGATCCTGCCGGCGGGCTTCGAACTGGCCAACCTGCGCGTCGAGGCGCTCGAGACCCGCAAGCAGGGACAGATGGCTGGTGCGGCGCGATTCGACGCGGATCGCGGCCTCGCTGGCCGCGGTGCGCGCCGCCTGCGCCGTTTCGCGCGCTTCGATCAGGCGGCCACGCAGAACTTCGCGCTCGGCTTCAAGCGCGATGCGACGCTCTTCGAGCTCGCCCATCGCATTGACGGCTTCTTCGAGGCGACCACGCGCGGCCCGACTGCCGGCGTTGGCGGCTTCGAGTGCGCCCTCGACTTCCGTCATCTCGAACGCGAGCTGCTGCATGCGCTGGCTGCGCTGTTCGGCGCGGGCGCGCAGGCTGTCGATCTGCGAGCGCAGACTCATGTGGCTCGAACCACTGCGCGACACCACCGCCTGATGGCTCGCCAGGCGATCTTCGAGGTCGCGCACGCGGCTGCGCAGCGCCTCGAGGTCGGACTCGGCGGTGCGATGCTTTGCCTGTTGCGCATCGAGCGCAGAACGCTCGGCGCGCAGGCGTTCTTCGCGTTCGATCACCCCTTCGTGGGCATCCTTGTCGCGGCTGACGCGCAGCCAGTCCGGGCCGATCCAGATGCCATCGCGCGTGATGACCGACTGGCCCGCGCGCAGTTCGGGCCGCAGGCGCAGCGCGTCGTGCAGGGTATCGGTGGCAACGATGCCTTCAAACAGTGCGTCGAGACCTGCAGGACCGCGTACGCGCGAGCGCAGCGTTCGCTCGGAGTGACCCGCAGAGGCCGGACCCTGGGCCCCGGCAAAAAACGTGACGGTGCCGGCCGTAAGGCTCTCAAGCGTGCCGGCCACGTCGTCCAATGAGTCGACGCAGACGGCCTCGAGGTAGCCGCCGAGCACGGTTTCCACCGCGCGATCCCAACCCTTGTCGACCGAGAGCTGCTGCGCGAGGCGCGGACTGTGCTCGAGACCGCGCGACTTGAGCCAGTCGACGACCTTGCCCTGCCCCTGCCCCAGGGCAGCACGCTGCAACGCCTCGAGCGAGACGATGCGGCCTTCCACTTCCTGTGTTTCGCGGCGCGCAGCTTGCGCGGCCTGGGCAAGTTCGCGCTCGCGGCCGCGTTCGGCCTGCAGCGTGGCGACGAGCTCGTCCATCTGCTGGCGCGCAGCCTCGTGCTGCTCGCGCGCTGCGCCTTCCTGGCCTGCCAGGGCCGCGAGCGTGGCGGCGACGTCGGCCGCCGACAACGTGCCGTGTTCCTGAGTGGCGCGGTCCCGCTGGTTCAGCAGGCCGCGCAGCTGGTTCTCCATCACTTCGAGACGGGCACGCTCGGCGCCTGCCGCCGACGAGGCCTGCCGCAGCGACTGGTTGAAGCCTTCCCAGTTTTCCTGCCAGCCCGACATCGCGGCTTCGGCTGCCGCGAGTTCTGCTGCGGTGGCCTGTTCAGTGGCGCGTGCCTGCTCGAGGCCCGGACCCATTTCGGCCAGCGCCGACTGGAGTTCAGCAGCAAGCTGGCGATCGCGCACGCGGTGCAGGTCCGCGTCCTGGATGCCCTGCGCGATCTGGTCGAGTTCCTGTCGCTGTCGCGCGCGGATTTCACGCGCGTGGTCGATGGCCTGTTCGGTGCGCGAGATGTCGGCGCCTACCTGGTAGTAGCGCCCCTGCACTTCGGACAGCACGGCGGCCTGCGCATCGTGGTCCTGCCGCGCGCGCTCGATGGCGGCTTCGATCGACCGTTGCTCCGCCACCGCGGCCTGCAGCGCAAGGTCACGCTCGCTCAGGATCGCCTGGCGCGCGCTCGATTCGCTCTCGACTTCGCGCAGCTTGAGCGCGAGGAGTTCGGCGTGTGTCTGCCGTTCTTCCTGCTTCAGCGCCTGGTAACGGCGCGCGGTGGCGGCCTGGCGCTGCAGGTGACGCAGCTGCTTTTCGACTTCGTCACGCAGGTCGGACAGGCGCGCCAGGTTTTCGCGCGTCTGCGCGATGCGGCTTTCCGTTTCCTTGCGGCGTTCTTTGTAGCGCGAGATGCCCGCGGCTTCTTCGAGGAAGGCGCGCATGTCGTCGGCCTTCGCCTCGATCACGCGCGAGATCATGTTCTGTTCGATGATCGCGTAGCTGCGCGAACCGAGGCCCGTGCCGAGAAACAGCTGCGTGATGTCCTTGCGACGGCAGCGCACGCCGTTCAGAAAATACGACGACTGGCCGTCGCGCGCAACGACGCGCTTCAGGGAGACTTCGGAATAGCTGGCGTACTCGCCGCCGAGCTTGCCGTCGCTGTTGTCGAAAACGAGTTCGACCGACGCAGTGCCCACCGGCTTGCGCGTGCCGGAGCCGTTGAAGATGACGTCGGCCATCGAATCGCCGCGCAGGTGCTTCGCCGAGATCTCGCCCATGACCCAGCGCACGGCATCGATGATGTTGGACTTGCCGCAGCCGTTCGGGCCGACCACGCCGACCAGGTTCGTCGGGAAGCCGACCGAGGTCGGGTCCACGAACGACTTGAAACCGGCCAGCTTGATCTTGGTCAGACGCATCATTCACCCGGGAAAACTGCGAGGCGCAGCAAAAGAAGAATTCTAAAAGAATCGGACTCGCCTCACAGCATTTCCGGTCACCGGGTCGAGCCGGGTCAGCGGCCCGGACGACCTGTTTTTTTCGGGGTGGACGACTGCGGCTCCGCCTGTATAATCGCGCGCCTCCAACCGGAGTGGGGAGTTTGTCGATGCCCGTCAAGAAACCGTCTGCCAAGCCCGCTAAGGCCCAGAAGACTGTTTCTGCAAAGGCTGCCAAGCCGGTGGCCAGGCCCGCCGCGAAGGCGGCTTCCAAGCCCGTGACTGCCAAGGAAAAGGCCGTGCCACGCAAGACCGTAACCGCCGCTGCCAAGCCAGTGCCCAAGCCCGCCCCTGCGAAGACCAAGCCGGCGCGTGTGCCGGAGCCGGTCACCGGCGCCGTGCGCGCCGAGGATGCCGATTTCGACATGAACCCAAGCCTGCTTTCCGGCCCGCGCAACGTCCAGCCCTACCAGATCAGCAAGGGCGAGGAGTACATGAGCAAGGAGCAGCTCGAACACTTCCGCACCATCCTCTCCAGCTGGAAGCAGGACTTGATGCAGGAAGTGGATCGCACCGTGCTCCACATGAAGGACGAAGCCGCCAACTTCCCCGACCCCAACGACCGCGCCACGCAGGAGTCCGAATTCAGCCTCGAACTGCGCACGCGTGACCGCGAGCGCAAGCTGATCCGCAAGATCGACGAAGCGCTGAAACGCATCGAGGACGGCAGCTATGGCTACTGCCTCGAAACCGGTGAGCCGATCGGCGTGAAGCGCCTCGAAGCCCGCCCGGTGGCGACGCTCAGCGTCGAGGCGCAGGAACGCCGCGAACGCCGCGAAAAGCAGTTTGGCGACCGGGACGACTTCTACCGCTGACCCCTTCTGATCCTTCCTGGCCTTCCGCGCCTTCCGCGCGCGTGTGACCGCATGACTTCCTACCGCGGGCGCTTCGCTCCGTCGCCCAGCGGTCCCCTGCACTTTGGCTCCCTGGTGGCCGCGGTCGGCAGCTACCTGGATGCGCGCGCCCATGCCGGCCAGTGGCTCGTGCGCATCGAAGATCTCGACCCACCGCGTACTCGCCCCGGCGCCGCCGGGCAGATCCTGGCTGAACTCGAGGCCTATGGCTTCGAGTGGGACGGGCCGGTCCTGCAGCAAAGCGCCCGGTTCGACCTCTACGCCGAAGCCCTCGAACGCCTCAACCGCTCGCATTGCCTGCGCGAATGCACCTGCACCCGCGCTGCCCTCGCCCGCCTGCCCGAGAATGAGTCTCGCCCGACCGGCACCGGCGAAGAACTATTTCATCCCGCGGAATGCCTGGCAGTCGACACGGCTCGGAGTCTGGGCCAGGCCCTGCGGCTGCGTGTGCCTGCAGGCGCGATTGACTTCGACGACCGCAGCCGGGGTCCGCAAACCATCGACGTCGCGGCCACGGTAGGGGACTTCGTGCTGCGGCGTCGGGACGGCCTCTATTCCTACCAGCTGGCGGTCGTCGTCGACGACGCGGCACAGGGCATCACCGACGTGGTGCGCGGCTGCGACCTGCTGTCGAGCACGGCTCGGCAGGTGCTGCTGCAGCGTGCGCTAGGCCTGCCGCCGGTGCGATACCTGCATTTGCCACTTGCCGTGGACGACCGAGGCCTTAAGCTCTCCAAGTCGGGAGCCGCACCAGCCATCGGGGAACGGGGTGGGATGGCCGGGCAATTGGTCGCGGTGCTCGAGTTACTTGGGCAATCGCCACCGGCGGACCTGACGCGCGCGCCGACGCGCGCGGTCTGGGACTGGGCACGCGAGCATTGGCGCGTGGATGGTTTTGCGGGTTGCGCGGCGCGCGTGGCTCCGTCAGAGGATTGCTAGCGCCGGCATTGCCGGCCGAGGACACAGCACGATGGCGACGACTGCGGCTACGAAAACCAGAACAAAGAAGTCGAAAGGCGGCGATACCGCCGGTGGCGGAGGCAGCGGCAAGGGCCCGCGCGTAATCCGCAAGTATCCGAACCGCCGTCTCTACGACACGGTCGAAAGCCGCTACGTCACGCTGGCAGACATTCGGCGGCTGGTCGTCGAGCGCATCGACTTCGTCGTGCTCGACCGCAAGTCGCAGCAGGACATCACGCGCAGCATCCTGCTGCAGGTGATCGCTGAACAGGAAGGCGGCGGTGAGTCGCTGATGAGCCGCGACTTCCTGTCGCACGTGATCCGCAGTTACGGCAGCGGGCTGCAGGATTTCGTGGGGCGCTACCTCGACGAGAGTATCCAGCTCTTCGCGAAGGAGCAGCGCGAGCTGCGCGACCGCTTCAAGAACGTGGTGGGCATCGATCCGCTCGAGACCGTAACCCAGGTTGCGCAGAAGAATTACCAGCGCTGGAAGGCGTTGCAGGAAGAGGTTTTCTCGCGCCTGCCGCGACCGTTTGGCCGGGACGACCGGGAGTAATGACTGGCGATTGGTTGGCCGTCGCAGCAGCAAGCGGCCGCGATTGTAGTGTCCCTGCTCACGCGAGTTAGCCCAGACAAAATGGCTCTGCCACCAAGACGTGTCGGCCGGCGCGCTGTTAGCCGGCAGAAAGTTGACGTTGGGCTACGGTAGAAACCGGCCATAAGCGGAACTTGCTCGAGCACAGCCGGATACCCGCTTCAGGCTGGGTGCGGGCATTCGCATCGGCCACCGCGAGTGGCTGCATGCGGCACAAGCGGTCATGCGCGGCGTCGAGCCGACAGTGCGGAATCGACCCGGAGCCGGCGCCGGGGCCGACCGGCCGCGGCGCCACTCTCTATCGCGCTATGGTGTCCCCATCACCTCCCTCCAGCGCATCGCATCGTGAATCCGATGGCGGGCGCTCGGATGATGGAAGAAGACCACCTCCTCAAGGCGCCCCGGATCAGGTTTGCGGTAGTCCGAAAGTTTCAGCATCACCTCGGCAAAGCCATGTGGATCGCGGGCTAGATTCAGGCCGAAGCGGTCGGCCTCGATCTCCTGGATACGGATGATGCTGTGAAACACCGGTGTGGCCGCCAGCATGAAAACAGAGAATACTGCGGCCAGCAGTGGCAAGCTGGCCACATCGGCCACGGTCTGCGTGCCCCAGTGGTGCCCATAGCGCGCAAACAGCTGGCGCATCCCCCACTGGCAGAACAGCAATCCGAATAGGATAAGTAGCCCGAACTGCATCAACATCTTCGGCGCGTGGTTGAGCACATAGTGGCCCAGCTCATGTGCCATCACGGCACGGATCTCGGGCAGAGAAGTGCGATTGAGCAGGTTGTCGTTGAGCCGCACCGCTGCCGTGCCGCCCAGACCGCTCACATTCGCGCTGACGCGTTCGGTTTGGCGCGAGGCGTCGAAGACGTAGACCTCATCAGCCGGCACGCCATTGGACTGCGCCATGGCCAGCACGGCGTCGCGCACCGGACCGTGCTCCAGCGGCTTGTAGGTGTTGAACAGCGGATCGATAAGGATCGGGCTGACGAATAGCATCAACGCCAGCAAAGCGGAGCAGGCGGCTGCTCCCCAGAGCCACCAGCGCTCGCCGGCTCGGCGGAACACGGCATACAGCAGCGCTACCGCCACCGCCGTGCCGACAACCTCGACGCCCAGGGTCAGGGTCCACTCGCCCCACCAGTCACCGGCAGTCTGCGCGGACATGCCATAGCTGTGTTCACGCCAGTACCGCCGGTAGAAGTTCAGTGGCAGCAGCAGCAGCCCGGTTGCCAGGCCGTAGACGGCTCCGTACAGGCCGTCGCGCAACAGGAGGGCACGGGGACCGACGCGCTGCGTCCAATCGCGCACGCGGGCCGAACGGCCGCCATGCAGCATCAGCGCGGCGATGGCGAGACCGAGCAGGAACTCCCAAAGCTGCAGCCAGTAGCCACCCTCGTCGTAGTCGTTGGATCGCATTACCGCTTCCCTGGGTAGGCGGTCGAGATAGGCCTGCGTGGCCAGCTTGGCATCGCGCGGCAGCGCCGCCCGCCAGGCATCGTCGACCGGTGCGATATGCAGCGGCGCGCGCACGCCGTCTTCGCCGGCGTGCGTATGCGGCTGAGCAAGCTCCGCCGCGCACACGGGCGCGCCAAGCTGCAGACAGCACAGCAGCAGCAGGCCGATGCGGCGCGTCAGCGCGGGCCAGAGAGTTGGAGCGTTCATAGGTGTGTTTGGACAGCGAAGCACGCAGTCTACTGAGCAGACCCGGCGGCGTCCCGTCGAATGCGATGAAACGGCAGGCGCCTGGGATCAGCTGCCTAAATAAAGGATGCGCAGGCCTGACGCTCGTGTCCCTTACGCTCCAGATGCCGCTGGCGGGTCTCGTCGCCCAGGCCCGTAGGACCGGCCGTTCGGGACCATCGCGCCGAGTGACTCTTCACGATGCTGAGCCGCCGCCGATCCCTACAACGCGAACTACCGCAACGGGTCGTTTGTCCCCGTTGACCGTCCGGTTTCGGATAGAACCGACTTCAGGGCAGCTCCATCGACACCAGTTGTTGAATGAGCCATGGAGACTGCTGGCTGCGAGACTTCGGCAGACGGTCATGCGATATGCCGCCTAGCCGTTGCATGCGCCGTACGAATTCTCGGGCTTTGACGAGAATTCGCACAGGCGCGGTCGATCAGGCGCTCGTTCCGGGTCTTGTCCGGGCGAGCGTGTCTGCCTTTCCGCTCGCCCGGACAAGACCCGGAACGAACGCCCAAGCACCCTGGGTCGACGGCAAAAAAAATGAAAAAGGCCAGCGAATGCCAGCCTTTTTCGTCTGACTAGTCACCAGGCACTAGTCACTAATCCCTTCCAGGTCAGCCGTCGACGTTGCGCATCGAGAGCCGCACGCGGCCTTGGCGATCGACTTCGAGCACCTTCACGCGCACGACGTCACCTTCCTTCAGCTTGTCGCTGACGCGCTCGACGCGCTCTTCGCTGATCTGCGAGATGTGGACGAGGCCGTCCTTGCCCGGCAGGATCTGCACGAACGCGCCGAAGTCCATCAGGCGGACGACCTTGCCTTCGTAGACCGAGCCGACTTCCACTTCGGAAGTGATCAGTTCGATGCGACGCTGCGCTTCGCGGCCAGCCGCACCGCTGACCGACGCGATCTTGACCGTACCGTCGTTCTCGATGTCGATCGTCGTGCCCGTCTCTTCCGTGATCGCACGGATGACGGCGCCGCCCTTGCCGATGACTTCGCGGATCTTCTCCGGGTCGATCTTCATGGTGATGATCGTAGGCGCCCATTCCGACATCTGCGGACGCGCGCTCGACAGGACCTTGTTCATCTCGCCGAGGATGTGCAGGCGGGCCTTGTGCGCCGAATCCAGCGCGACCTGCATGATTTCCTTGGTGATGCCCTCGATCTTGATGTCCATCTGCAGGGCAGTGATGCCACCGGCAGAACCGGCCACCTTGAAGTCCATGTCGCCGAGGTGGTCTTCGTCGCCGAGGATGTCGGTGAGAACCTGGAACTTGCCGTCTTCGAGCACGAGGCCCATCGCGACGCCGGCCACCGGCGCCTTGAGCGGCACGCCCGCGTCCATCAGCGAAAGGCTGGTGCCGCAGACCGAGGCCATCGAGCTCGAACCATTCGATTCGGTAATCTCGGAGACGATGCGGATGATGTACGGGAACGTCGTCATGTCCGGCATCACTGCCGACACACCGCGGCGGGCCAGGTTGCCGTGGCCGATTTCGCGCCGCTTTGGCGAACCCATCATGCCGGTCTCGCCCACCGAAAACGGCGGGAAGTTGTAGTGGAGCATGAACGGCTCTTTGCGCTCGCCCGCCAGGGCGTCGATGATCTGCGCATCGCGGCCAGTGCCGAGTGTCGTCGTGACCAGCGCCTGCGTTTCGCC
>JAABQQ010000274.1 GCA_011391405.1 Gammaproteobacteria bacterium | reverse complement strand
CGCGGCAGGCGGGCAACTCGAGCCCTGGCATCCCGAGGTCGTTCGAGCGGGCGAAGTCATCGTCGATGCGATCTTCGGTACGGGACTCACCCGCGACGTCGCTGGCGTGGCGGCAGACTGTATTCACGCCATCAATGAGGCGAACCGCCCCGTCGTCGCCGTCGACATACCGTCCGGGCTGCAGGCGGATAGCGGTCACGTGCTGGGTTGTGCCGTGCGCGCCGATCTCACGGTCACGTTCATCGGGCGCAAAGTGGGCTGCTATCTCGGCGCCGGACCGGACCACGCGGGCAGGATCGTGTTCGACGACCTCGAGGTACCGTTGGGCACCTACGCAGCGTCGAAACCCACGTTGAGTCTGCTTGACGAGTCAGTCGTACAGGCTGCGCTGCCCGTGCGCGGACGCACGGCGCACAAGGGGCGTCACGGCCACGTACTCGTGATCGGCGGCGCTGCCGGCATGGGTGGCGCGGTGCACCTCGCGGCAACAGCGGCGCTGCGTGCGGGCGCGGGCCTCGTCACGGTGGCAGCGCACCCGCAGAGCCTGGGCGTGCTCGTCTCACGGCCCGAATTGATGTCGCTCGCCGTTGGCGACGGCAGCGCAATGGAACGTGGGCTCGAGCGTGCGACAGTGCTCGCTCTCGGGCCCGGACTCGGCCAGTCGCCGTGGGCAATGAAAATTTTCGACTCGGCGCTCGCTGCGCAAAAGCCTGTCGTCGTCGATGCCGACGCGCTCAACCTGCTGGCGCTCAATCCGCGCAAGTGCGAACACTGGGTGCTGACACCGCACCCTGGCGAAGCGGCGCGCTTGCTGGGCGTCACGGCGGACGATGTCCAGCGCGATCGTTTGGCCGCCGCCGCCACCTTGCAGCAGCGTTACGGCGGTGTGATCGTGTTGAAAGGCGCGGGCTCGATCGTGCAGGTGCAGGCGCGTGCAGGGTGGCTCTGCGATCGCGGCAACCCGGGCATGGCCGTTGCCGGCATGGGCGATGTTCTCACGGGTGTGATTGCGGGCATCGCCGCACAGTGCGGTGACCTCGCGCTTGCGGCGATGGCGGGCGTGTTCGTCCACGCCTGCGCTGGCGATCGTGTGGCGACGGCGGGTGAACGCGGCATGCTGGCGACCGAAGTCATCGACCAGGTGCGTGCGTGCGTGAATCCACGGTGACGATCGAACACGTCGCCCAGGGTGCGGACGAAATGCGGGCGTTCGGTGCCCGTCTCGCGCGAGCGCTGCTGGCCACGCCTGCGCACGAGTCGTTGCTGGTCACGCTCTCCGGCGACCTGGGTGCCGGCAAGACGACGCTGGTGGGCGGGTTGCTGGCGGAGTTGGGACACATCGGTCCGGTTCGCAGCCCCACGTATACGTTGCTCGAACCTTACCGTTTGCAGGGACGAGACATTACGCACTGCGACCTGTACCGGCTGCGTCACCCGGATGAACTCGACGACCTTGGTCTGCGCGACCTGCGGGGCGCAGGCTCGGTGCTGCTCGTGGAGTGGCCGGAAAAGGCGGAGGGCAGATTGAACGCAGCCGATCTGGCGCTGACGTTGGACTATGCCGGCCCCGATGCGCGCAGGCTCGTTGCCGCGGCGTGCTCGCCGGTGGGTCAGGCCGTGCTCGGACGGCTTTGACGGCACGTGACAAACATCCCGTATCCTTATAATTTTATTGAAATATCTGGTTCCGGCGCGGTAGATTACGCGGCATGCTGACACGCAGACCCCGCTCGACAGCTCTGCGACTCGCCTGGTTGGCGCTGTCGTTGGCCTGGGCGCCGGCGTGGGCGAGCCCCGCACGCGTCACCGACGTCAGGTTGTGGTCTGGTCCCGAAGGCACGCGACTCGTCATCGAATTGTCGGCGCCCGTCGAGTACGACGTCTTTGCACTCGACGCCCCCGACCGCGTCGTCGTCGATCTCGCGAACACGACGCTGCCGGCGAGCGAGGCGCTGCCGCCGCCACAAGGCCCCGTGAAGTCGTTGCGTTCGGGTCCGCAGCAAGGGCAGGGCTTGCGCTTCGTCCTCGACGTGACCGCGGCGCTGAAGCCGCGCAGCTTCGTGGTCGGTCCTGACGGCAGCGCCGGGCATCGCCTGGTCGTCGAACTGCCGGGCTCGCCCGTGGTCGTCCCGGCGCCGATGAATGCCGCACGCACACCGCCTGCGGGCAACGAGGTGCTCGCCATGGTCGCCGACACGTCGCGCGCAGTGGCTGCGCCCGCTGTGCCGAAGGTCACCGAGCCGACGCCGTTGCCGACCAAGGTGGCGAGTTCGGCCGCCAAGGGCCGCGACCTGGTCATCGCCATCGATGCGGGCCACGGCGGCCAGGATCCTGGCGCGATCGGCCGTGGCGGCACGCGCGAGAAAGACGTCACGCTCGCGATCGCGCGCAAGCTCGCGGCAGAAATCAACGCGGAGGACGGCATGACGGCCGTCCTGATCCGGGAAGGCGACTACTTCATCACCCTGGGCGGCCGCACGCGCAAGGCGCGCCAGCTCGGTGCCGACATGTTCGTCTCGATTCACGCCGACTCCGTGCAGAACCGTGCGGTGAGCGGTGCGTCGGTGTACGTGCTGTCGCTGCGCGGCGCCAGCGACGAGGCGGCGAAGTGGCTGGCGGACTCCGAAAACGCGGCCGACCTGAAAGGCGGCGTCTCGCTCGACGAAAGCGACGACGTGCTGGCGTCGGTGCTGCTCGACGTCACGCAGAAAGAATCGATCAGTGACAGCGTCGAAGCGGCCGATAGCGTCCTGACTGCGCTGCGCGGCGTGGGCGACGTGCACCGTCCGCGCGTGCAGCATGCGGGCTTCGTCGTGCTGAAGTCGCCGGACGTTCCTTCGATGCTGGTCGAAACGGCTTTCATTTCCAACGCGGCGGACGAACGTCGCCTGCGTGACGCCAGTCACCAGTCGCGGATTGCCGCGGCGGTGCGCAAGGGCGTGCGCAACTACTGGTACGACAACCCGCCGCCTGGCTCGAAGCTGGCAGCCATCGTGGCGGCACAGCGAGGCGGCCCGGCGGGCAGCGGCACGGCCGTCGCCGGACGCTGATTCCCGCCGCTTTGCTATGCTCGCGCAACCGGCGCGAGCCGCCCAGACTTGCCCTTCCTCCATGCCGATCCGGGTCCTGCCCGAGCAACTCGTTCACCAGATCGCTGCCGGCGAGGTGGTCGAGCGTCCGGCGTCCGTGATCAAGGAACTGGTTGAGAACAGCCTCGACGCCGGCGCACTGGCGATCGACATCGAGGTGGAGAAGGGCGGCGCCGAGCTATGTCGCGTGCGCGACGACGGCATCGGGATCGCCGCGGACGAGTTGCTGCTCGCCCTGGCTCGCCACGCCACCAGCAAGATCGGCAGCATCGACGACCTCGAGGCGGTGCGCACGCTGGGCTTTCGCGGCGAGGCATTGCCGAGCATTGCGTCCGTTTCGCGCATGCGGATGATCTCGCGCCCGCGCGCAGCCCAAACGGCGCACATGGTCGCCGCAGTCGACGGCGCCCTGACGGGACCCGCGCCGCACCCGCATCCACACGGCACGACAGTCGAGGTTCGCGACCTGTTCTTCAACGTGCCCGCGCGACGCAAATTCCTGCGGTCCGAGCGCACGGAGCTGTCGCAGATCGAGCGGCTCGTCGAGCGGCTCGCGCTGAGTCGCTTCGACGTGGGATTCCGGCTTTCGTCTGCGCGCAAGGTGCTCGCCGATCATCCGCCGGCGCGCGACGAGCGTGCGCGGGACGCGCGAGTCGCGGCGATGCTCGGCGATGACTTCATCGCCAACGCGATGAAACTCGATCACGAAGGGTCTGGCATGCGGCTGCACGGCTGGTTCTGCCTGCCGACGTACGCGCGCAGCCAGGCCGACCAGCAGTACTTTTTCCTCAATGGCCGGCCGCTGCGCGACAAGCTCATCGCCAGCGCGGTGCGACTCGCGTATCGCGACGTGCTGTTCCATGGCCGCCATCCCGCGTACGTGCTGTTTCTCGAGATGGACCCCGTGCGCGTCGACGTTAACGCGCACCCGCAGAAACTCGAGGTACGATTCCGCGAGCCGGGCCTGATCCACGATTTCCTGTTTCGCACGCTCGAGCGCGCGCTGGCCGAAACGCGGCCGACCCAGTCCGCCGCCGATGCGATTCCCGCGGCTCGCGCCGATTGGTCACGGGCACGTAGCGCCTTGCCGACTAACCCCTATCCCCTATCCCCTGACCCCTTTTCGGCGACGGGACAGCAAGTCTCCGCGACGGACCTGTATGTTCGTCTTGACGGGGTTCGCGAGATCGCAGCAGCGGACGCCGTCGCTGTCAGCGCGCCTGCCGCCGAACATCCTCTGGGCTACGCCATCGCGCAGCTGCACGGCGTCTATATCCTCGCGCAGGCGCAAGGCGGCCTCGTTCTGGTCGACATGCACGCTGCACACGAGCGCACCACGTACGAGCGGCTGAAGGCGTCGATGCAGTCCGACCGCTTGCCGGCGCAGCCGCTGCTGGTGCCGATCGCGGTCCAGGTGGCGGTCGCCGACGCGGATGAGGCGGAATCGCAGGCCGAGTTGTTCGCGAGCCTCGGCCTCGACATGGATCGCAGCGGGCCTGCGCAACTGCTGGTGCGATCGACGCCGGCACTGCTGCCCAACGTCGATCCCGCCACCCTGGTCAAGGACATGATTGCGGACTTGCGTGAGCAGGGCAGGGCCGCGACGACGGCGGCATTCGACCGGGCGCTCGGCACCATGGCGTGTCACCAGGCCGTCCGCGCCAACCGCCGGCTGGCCATTGCCGAGATGAATTCGCTGCTCCGGGAAATGGAGCAGACCGTGCGCAGTGATCAGTGCGTGCACGGACGTCCCACCTGGTCGTTTGTCAGCATGGACGACCTCGACCGGCTGTTCCTGCGCGGCAGGTGACTACCCCCGCGAAGGAAATCGACGAAGCCCCCGACGCCGTCGGCCTCATGGGACCGACGTGCACGGGCAAGACCGCGCTCGCTTTGCAGCTGGCCCGGCGCTTTCCACTCGAAATCGTCAGCGTGGATTCGGCGCTGGTCTATCGCGGCATGGACATCGGCACGTCGAAGCCGTCGGCGGCTGAACGCGCGGCCGTGCCGCATCACCTCATCGACATCTGCGATCCGTCGGAGCCGTATTCCGCCGGACGGTTCCTGCGCGACGCCCTCCAGTGCATCGCCGAGATTCGCGCCCGCGGCCGGGTCCCGCTGCTGGTTGGCGGCACGATGCTGTATTACCGCGCACTCACCCACGGGCTCGCGCCGTTGCCCGCAGCCGACCCGCAGGTGCGGGCCGCCCTGGCGCTGGTCGCGCAAGCGACCGGCTGGCCTGCCATGCATGCCGAACTCGCTGAGCGCGACCCGGTCGCGGCGAGCCGGATTCAACCCGCGGATGCCCAGCGGATCCAGCGGGCGCTCGAAGTCCTGCAGCTCACCGGCGAGCGCCTGTCAGACCTGCAGCGGCAGGCCGAGCCCCCGGCGGTCCGCCTGGCCCGGTTCGCGCTGATGCCCGTTACGCGGCCGGAGTTGTACCTGCGGATCAATGCACGGTTCGACCAGATGGTCGCGGCCGGACTGGTGGACGAGGTCAGGGCGCTGCGGGCCCGGGGCGACCTCGACCCGGACCTGCCCAGCCTGCGGGCCGTCGGCTACCGCCAGGTCTGGCAGTACCTCGCCGGCGAGTGCAGCCGGGAGGAGGCCGTGGCAGCCGCCCGGCAGGCGACCCGCAATCTGGCCAAGCGCCAGCTGACGTGGCTCCGTGGCGATCCGGCCATTGCCTGGGTGCCGTCCCTTGCAGAACGTGATCTCGTCCCTATATACGACGCTGTAGCGAGGGCGGCTGGAAAAATTGGCGCGAAATCCCTGTGCTAGACTGGCTCCGTTCTTGCTGGGAGCCTGGGGCATCCAGGCGGGCCGTTTCACGGAAGAAGCTGTGCAGGAACAAGCGGCACGAGAGAAAAAAAGGAGACGATAACAATGGCCAAGGGCCAGTCCCTGCAGGATCCTTTCCTGAACGCTCTTCGCAAGGAGCGCATCCCTGTTTCCATCTATCTGGTCAACGGCATCAAGCTGCAGGGCCAGATCGATTCGTTCGACCAGTTCGTGGTCCTGCTGCGCAACAGCGTGAGCCAGATGGTCTACAAGCACGCAATCTCGACGATCGTGCCGGCCCGCAACGTGCGTCTGCCGGCGGGCGATGACGACCTGCCGCCGCTCGAGGACGCCCCCGCGGGCTGAGCCGGATCAGGCGAGGGCAGGGAGCATTGTTCGAAAGGCCGGCCAGCGGCGAACGCGCGATCTTGGTCTGTGTGGGGCTCGGTCGAGCCCCTGAACCCGATCGCGTCGAGGAGTTTGGCGCACTCGCGCGTTCGGCCGGCGCGCAGGTGCTCGACGTGCTGGTGCCCACCCGCAAGTCCGCCGATCCCCGCTTCCTGATCGGGTCCGGCAAGGTCGAGGAACTGCGCGCACGCGTCGCAGCGCTCGCCGCCGATCTAGTCGTCATCGACGGCGCGCTGAGTCCCAGCCAGGAACGCAATCTCGAAAAAGAACTGCAGTGCCGCGTGCTCGACCGCAGCGGTCTGATCCTCGACATCTTTGCGCAACGCGCGCGCACGTTCGAAGGCAAGTTGCAGGTCGAACTCGCGCAGCTGCAGCACATGTCCACGCGACTCGTGCGCGGATGGACCCATCTCGAGCGCCAGCGCGGCGGTGGCATCGGCCTGCGCGGACCGGGTGAAACCCAGCTCGAGACCGACCGCCGCCTGATCGGCAAGCGCATCAAGACCCTCAACGATCGCATCGAGAAAGTGCTGCAGCAGCGTGAGACCACGCGGCAGGAACGCAAGCGGCAGGAAGTGCCGACGATCGCGCTCGTCGGTTACACGAACGCCGGCAAGTCCACTCTGTTCAATCGCCTCACGCGCTCCGACGCTTATGCAGCCGACCAGTTGTTCGCGACGCTCGATCCGACGGTGCGCCGCCTGCACCTGGCGCCGGGCCTCGAGACGGCGCTCGCCGATACCGTCGGATTCGTGCGCGACCTGCCGCACGAACTGGTCGCCGCATTCCGCTCGACGTTGCAGGAAGCCCGCGAAGCCGACCTGCTGCTGCACGTCATCGATGCGTCCGATCCCGAGCGCAACGACCGCATCGCGCAGGTCGACGACGTGCTGCTGTCGATCGGCGCGCAGGGCGTGCGGCAAATCGCCGTGTACAATAAAATCGACCGCACGGGCGAACCGCCGCGGTCGGAAACGGGCCAGGACGGTCGCATCGACCGGGTCTGGCTGTCGGCGCACAGTGGCCTGGGACTCGACCTGCTGCTGCAAGCGCTGCATCAATCGCTCGGCGCCGACCTCTGCCGGTGTACTCTGCGCATCCCGCCCCGGGCCGGGCGCGCCAGGGCCCGACTCTTCGCGGCGGGAGCGGTCATTTCGCACAAGACCCTTGCGGACGGCGTCGTCGAGGTCGAGATCAGCCTCCGCCGTCAGGACCTCGAACGAATCTGCCGCGAGGACGGGATCGAGCTGCCAACGACAAACGCGCCTTGTGCCGACGAGGGGCGGTTTCTACAATCCAACGAGTCTTTGGCGACCCGGGGTGCGGCATGACGGCCGACGCCCGCAAGAAGCGCCTGGGATTCGCTTTTAGACCCCTGAACAACTCAGCATCCGGAGCACTCCCACCCATGGCCTGGAACGACCCGGGCAAGAATCGCAATCCCTGGGGCAACCGCCCCGACAAGGGAGCGGCCGATCTCGACGAGGCCCTGCGCAACTTGCAACGCAAACTGTCCCAGATGTTCGGGGGCAAAGGTGGTGGCGGTGACGACGGTGGCCGTGACGGCGGCGGCGGCGGCGGCGATTCGGCGGTGGCAGCGCTGCCATGCGCGGTTTCGGCTTCAGCACGGTCGCGCTGGTGCTCGTCGGTGTCTGGGCGCTGACGGGCTTCTACGTGGTCGACGCCGCCGAACGTGGCGTGGTCACGC
Organism: Gammaproteobacteria bacterium; assembly: GCA_011391405.1. Lineage (GTDB taxonomy): Bacteria > Pseudomonadota > Gammaproteobacteria > Steroidobacterales > Steroidobacteraceae > RPQJ01. Next base: position 3,974 of record JAABQQ010000274.1, on the reverse strand, counting down.
GATTTGGCCGGTTCGTCGCAGCGACGGAACCTGGCCTGCGCTGGCACATTCCGTGGCCCGTCGAGGCGCGTCAGATCATCAACGTCGAGACCGTCGAGGGTGTGACCGACCAGACGCGCATGCTCACGTCGGACGAAAACCTCGTCGACATCAACATCGCCGTGCAGTACCGGCGTGCCGAGCCGGTGGCGTTCGCGTTCAACGTGCGTGATCCCGAACAGACGCTGAAGGAAGTCGCCGAAAGCGCCATCCGCGAAATCGTCGGTCGCAGCCAGCTCGACTTCGTGCTGGAGCAGGGCCGCCAGGAAATCACGGCCAGGACCAAGGAACTGATCCAGCGCACGCTCGATGCGTACAAGACCGGCATCGAAGTGACGACGGTCAACCTGCAGGGCGTCAGCGTGCCGGAGCAGGTCCAGAGTTCGCAGCGCGACGCCATCAAGGCGCGCGAAGACCGCGAGCGCCTGGCCCTGGAAGCGCAGGCCTACGCCAACGACATCCTGCCGAAGGCGAAGGGTTCGGCCGCGCGGCAATCGGAGGATGCAGCCGCCTACAAGGCACGTATCGTCGCCGACGCCGAAGGTGAAGCGCAGCGCTTCACCCAGCTCCTGGCGAGCTACCTGCGAGCGCCCGGCGTCACGCGCCAGCGCCTGTACTTCGAAACCCTGGAAGTGGTGTTAGGCAACACCAACAAAGTGCTGGTCGACACCAAAGGCACGGGCAACATGATCTACCTGCCGCTCGACAAACTCACCGAGGGGCGCACCCGCACACTGACGCTCGACGAGCAGCGCCAGGTGCCTGACACTGTCCAGCCCCGGGCTGAAACTGAGGCCGCACCGGTCGAAGTTGTGCCCGAAGCGAGCCGCGAGCGGGGGTCACGCTGATGCCAAACCGTGGTTACCTGCCGTTGATCCTGGTTGGCGCCGCCGTGCTGCTGTTCTCGATGGCGGCGTTCACCGTGCGCGAAACCGAGCTTGCGCTCAAGTTCCGCTTCGGCGAGATCGTGCGCGCCGACTACAAGCCCGGCCTGCATTTCCTGACGCCGTTCGTGAACAACGTGATCAAGTTCGACAGGCGGATCCTCACCGAGGATTACCCAGCCGAACAGTTCCTGACCAGCGAAGGCAAGATCCTGCGCATCAACTTCTTCGTCAAGTGGCGCATCAGCGACGTCTCGCGCTTCTACACGTCCACCTCGGGTGGCAGCGAGGAAGTGGCGAACCGTCGGCTCGGTGAAATCATCAAGGACGGCATCAAGACCGTCATCGCGCGCCGTACCATCCAGCAGGTCGTGGCGGCAGACCGCAGCGAGTTTCTCGGCGAAGTGCTCGAGATTGCCGGCAAGAACGTCGGCAACCTGGGCATCGCGCTGGTCGACGTGCGCGTGAAGAACATCGAGTTGCCGGAAGAGGTCAGCGAGTCGGTGTTCAACCGCATGCGGCAGGACTTCGCGCGCCAGGCGGCGCAGCTGCGAGCCGAAGGTTCCGCGGTGTCGGAACAGACACGAGCCGAGGCGGATCGTCAGCGTACCGAGATCCTGGCCAACGCCTACCGCGAGGCCGAGATCATCAAGGGCCAGGGCGACGCGGCGGCGGCCGACATCTACGGCAAGGCGTACGGCGCGAACCCCGAGTTCTTCGCTTTCCACCGCTCGATGCAGGCGTACCGCCGGTCCCTGGGCAAGCAGGGCGACGTGCTCGTAATCGCCCCCGACGGCGAGTTCTTCGATTACCTGAAGCAATCCGGGCGCTGACCGCAGCGCCCGGCAACGCCGCTCGTCGATGAACTGGAACGACCTGTGGGCGGCCTTCGCCCTGTACCTGGTGCTGGAAGGCGTCCTGCCATTCCTGAATCCGGGCGCCGCCAAGCGCGCCCTGCTCACGATGTCGCAGTTGGACGACCGCATATTGCGCCGGATCGGCCTGGGCAGCATGATTGCAGGTTGCGTCGTGCTCTTTCTGGTGCGCGGGGGTGGTTGAACGCCCTGCGCGCACCCGTCACTCATCAGTCGTCACCAGTCACTCCCAAATGTCCAAGAATCTCGTCGTCATCGGTGCCCAATGGGGTGACGAAGGCAAGGGCAAGATCGTGGACCTGCTCACCGAGCGGGTCGGCGCGGTCGCGCGTTTCCAGGGCGGCCACAATGCGGGTCACACGCTGGTCATCGATGGCGCCAAGACGGTCCTGTCGCTGATTCCCTCCGGTATCCTGCACACGGGCGTGCAGTGCGTGATCGGCAACGGGGTCGTGGTCTCGCTCGAAGCGCTGTTCCGCGAAGCGGACATGCTCGTCCAGCGCGGCATCCAGGTGTACGACCGCCTCAAGGTCAGCCCGAATTGCGCGGTGATCCTGCCTTCGCACATCGCGCTCGACCGCGCGCGTGAGCGCGCGCAAGGCGTCAACGCGATCGGCACCACCGGTCGCGGCATCGGTCCCGCGTATGAAGACAAGGTCGCGCGCCGTGCCGTGCGGCTTGCGGATCTCATGCAGCGTGATCGCCTCGCGGCCCGGCTCGGTGAAATTCTCGACTTCCATAACTTCGTGCTGAGCCGCTATTTCAGCGCCGAGACCGTCGATTTCCAGCGCACGCTGGACGAACTCGTGGCGCAGGCCGAGCGCATCGAACCGCTGCTGGCGGACGTCAGCGTGTTGCTGCGCAACGAGATGAAGCGCGGCACGAACCTGATGTTCGAAGGCGCGCAGGGTGCGCTGCTCGACGTCGACGTCGGCACGTACCCGTTCGTCACGTCCTCGAACACCATCGCCGGTGAAGCGGCTGTCGGCACGGGGCTCGGCCCGCGCGACATCAATGCCGTACTGGGCATCGTCAAGGCTTACACCACGCGCGTGGGCGCGGGTCCGTTCCCGACCGAACTCTTCGACGAAACAGGCGAGCATCTCTCCCGCGTCGGGCACGAGTTCGGCGCCGTCACGGGCCGTCCGCGCCGCTGCGGCTGGTTCGATGCGGTGGCCATGCGGCGCGCGGTCATGCACAACAGCCTGTCGAGCCTGGGCGTGACGAAGCTCGACGTCATGGACGGGCTCGACACGCTGCGCATCTGCACCGGCTACAGGATCGACGGCGAAATCCGTGACGAGCCGCCGCTGCTGCCGCACCGTTTTTCGGAATGCGTGCCGGTGTACGAGGAGCACAAGGGCTGGACCGAGCCGACGCACGGCGTTACCGATTTCTCGAAACTGCCGGCCAACGCACGCAGCTACCTCGCACGCATGGAAGAGCTCGCCGGCGTGCCGATCGACATCGTGTCGACCGGCCCGGATCGGGCCCAGACGATCGTGCTGCGGCATCCCTACGACTGAGAAGGGTAGGAAGGGCAGGAAGGGCAGGAAGGGCAGGAAGGAGTCAGGACGGGCAACTTCTGTACCTCCAACTAATCCCTATGCCGGAATCCATCGTCCCGACCTAGTATCCGTCGATATCCGTCGTACGAGTCTGCAGAAGTGCTTTCCGCCAACGCCTCCGGACCCTTCCAGCCCTTCCTACCCTTCCTCCCCTTCCTCCCCTTCTTCCCCTTCCTCCACTTCCCATGAAACCCTACGAATCCCCCTGGATGGACGACGACCTGCGCATGCTGCGCGAGGCGATTTCCCGTTACGTCGACGCTGAGATGCTGCCGCTGGACGCGAAGTGGCGGGCGGATCATCGCGTGGACAGGGAGTCGTGGCGCAAGATCGGTGCGGCCGGATTCCTGCTGATGGACGTGCCCGCGGAATACGGTGGTGGCGGTGGCGATTTCCGTCACGAAACGCTGCTGTACGAGGAACTCAACCGGCGTGGCATTTCCGGCTTCGGCCAGGGCGTGCACAGCATCGCGGCGCACTATGTGCTCAATTACGGCAACGAGGAGCAGAAGCAGCGCTGGTTGCCGCGCATGGCGCGCGGCGAGCTCATCGGCGCAATCGCGATGACCGAGCCGGGCGCGGGGTCGGACCTCAAGGGCATCCGCACG
>JAABQQ010000273.1 GCA_011391405.1 Gammaproteobacteria bacterium | reverse complement strand
CGTGGAGTTACGCGAGCGTCTTGAGGGAGGCTCTGGAAGAGGGGCGGGACGGCGATACTGGTTAAATTTCAACCAGATCAGGTGGCTGGGAGTGAACCCTCGTGTGGCCCTTAGGTGCCGCCCGGGGCCGGCGGGGGCACCCGCAGCTGGCATATGTAAAATCCAGACCCGGTTGGATCTGGACGTAAATGCGCCAAAACCGGGATTCTGTGAAATCCGTCACACTTTCCGATCTAATCATTAAAAAACAATTAGATAAGAGCTTTTCCTAAAGCAAAAACTGCATTTCGCCAAGCACGTGTCCAGGCGCCCGGAAAACGTTGGCAGCGAACGAGCTTCTTTCGGCTTGGGTGGTTACTTTGATCCGCAGCGGCAACGTGTTCATGACCTGCCGACGGGCCCAATGAAAACGGCCGGTTCCCCTCGCAGGAAACCGGCCGTGGCCAGCAAAAAAATAACTTGACCGTCAGTCGGTCTTCTGAATCTTTGCAGTCTTGCGAAGATCGTCGAGGTAGGCCTGCAGCTTCTTCCGCTGCGCGAACATCTTCACCTGCTCCTTGACCTCCTCGAACGCGGGAGCGCTCGGGGCGCGCATGTCTTCAAGCTGGATGACGTGAAAGCCGTACTCCGTCTGCACGGGCTCAGTGGTCGTCTTGCCCTTCTCGAGTTTTGCGAGGGCGTCGCCGAACGGCTTCACCATCGTCTGCGCCGAGAACCAGCCGAGATCGCCGCCCTTGGCCGCGCTGCCCGGATCCTTCGACTGCGCCTTCGCGATCTTCGCGAAGTCACCGCCCGCCTGCAGTTCCTTGATGATGGCGTCCGCCGCTTCCTTCTTTTCGACCAGGATGTGCCGTGCCTTGTATTCCTTGGGCATGTTCGCCACTTCGGAATCGTAAGCTGCCTTCACTTCGTCATCCGATACCGGATGCGACTTCACGTACTTCTCACTCGCGGCTTCGGCGAGGATCTGCATTTGCAGCAGGTCGAGTCGAGCCTTCACGTCCGCAGTAGCGGCCAGGCCGTCCTTTTCGGCGGCCTGTGCAGCTAACGTCATGTTCACGAGCTGCTCGAGCAGCGAGTCCTTCTGTTCCTTGGTCGCCTCGGCAGCAGGTTTGCCGGTGACGGCCTGCAGGAACGTGTCGAGCATCTGCGAGTTGATCGCCTTGCCGTTGACGGTAACGAGCGTCGGCGAGGCCTTTTCGGCGGGCGCTGACGCTGGGCTTGCAGGCTTGGCTGCATCGTCAGCGGGCTTCGTGCACGCGGTGGTGCCTAGCGCGATGGTGGCGCCGAGCAGGAGGGCGGTCTTCAGGTTTCGCATCGATGAGCCTCTATGGATGGTGCGTCAGGGCGTCCAGGTGGACGCGTAAATGGGGAAACGTCGTCGTCAGGCCAGCGAGCCTTCGCCGGGCGCCAGGGCCTGGATCGACAACGCATGGATATCGGTGGTCATCATGTCGCCGACGGCTTCATACACGAGCCGGTGCCGCCGTACGACAGACAGCCCGGCGAATCGTTCCGCAACGACCTGGACCGTGAAATGGCCGTGCCCGCTCGCTGCGCCCGCATGACCAGCGTGCAGATGGCTGTCGTCCACGACGCGCAGTTGCGACGGCTGCAACGCCGTGCGTAGCCGGGCCTCCAGTCTTTCAACGCGGCTGGGCGGATGTGCCTGCGTCACGGCAGCGACTTCACGAACGGACGGACTTCATGCGATTCGAACACGCCTTCCGTCACGTATGGATCGGCCGCCACCCACGCTTCGGCGTCGGCGAGCGAGGCGAATTCCGCAATGATCACGCTGCCGGTGAAGCCGGCGGGTCCCGGGTCCGGCGAATCGATCGCAGGGCAGGGACCTGCGACGAGGATGCGTCCTTCAGCGAGGAGTTTTTGCGCGCGTTCGAGATGCGCAGGACGCACTCGCTTGCGGATCTCGAGTGCGTTGGGACTGTCCTGGCCGATGATTACGTACCACATTGCTGGAACCCGGCTCACTCCGTCCGTGCCGCGCCGGCTTCCACCTGGTCGAGCTTGCGCCCCAGCCAGTAGCCCTGCGCGAGCGCAAAGACGATCGTCAGCCCCATGAGCCCGAACAGCTTGAAGTTCACCCACGTGTCTTCGCTGAAGTTGTACGCGACGTACAGGTTCAGCACCGCGCAGACGATGAAGTAGCCGACCCACATCAGGTTGAGACGCGTCCAGAGGGATGCGGGTTCGAGCTTCATCTTCTCGCCCATCAGGCGCTGGACGATGGTCGGTCCCCGCATGAACTGGCTGGCGAGGAACGCGCCGGCGAACAGCAGGTTCACGATCGTCGGCTTCCACTTGATGAAGGTCGCGTCGTGAATCAACAGCGTCAGGCCGCCGAACACGAGCACCAGGATGGCCGAGGTAAGCAGCATCGGGCTCACCTTCTTATGCTTGAACCAGCTGATTGCGGTCTGCACCAGCACGCCGACGATCAGGACCGCCGTCGCGACGTAGATGCCCGCCATCTTGTAAGCGATGAAAAAGAACACGACCGGCAGCAGGTCGAACAGCATTTGCATCTGGCGGAGGTGCGCTCGGGGCAGGTCAGCGAAGGGGCGCGTATCATACCAATTTGGCCGTGCCACCCGCGGCTGGGCGAGTTTCATGGCCTTCCTGATCTCCATTCACCCGCAGAATCCGCAGCCGCGCATGGTGCGTCAGGCCATTGCCGCCATCCGCGATGGCAGCGTCGTGGTCTATCCGACGGACTCCAGCTATGCGCTCGGCTGCCTGATCGGCGACAAGGAGGCCATGGAGCGCATCCGGCGCATCCGCGACGTGGACGTGAAACATCACAACTTCACGCTGGTCTGCCGCGACCTGTCGGAAATCGCAAAATATGCCCGGGTCGACAACAGCCAGTACCGGACCTTGAAAGCATTCACGCCAGGTCCGTACACGTTCCTGCTCGAGGCCACGCGCGAGGTGCCCAAACGGCTGCAGAACCCGAAGCGCCGCACCATCGGCATCCGTGTCCCGGACAACGCGATCGTCAGCATGCTGCTGGCCGAACTGGGTGAGCCGATCATGAGTTCCACCTTGTTGCTGCCCGGCGAGTCGGAAACGCCGACCGACCCACAGGAGATCAAGGAGAGGCTCGACCACCTGGTCGACCTGGTGATCGACGGCGGCACCGGTGGCATCGAGCCCAGCAGCATCGTGGACCTGTCGAGCGGCACTCCGGTCATCGTGCGGCGCGGCAAAGGCGATGTCTCCGCGTTCGAGTGAACGCGACCGGGGCGGCTGCGTATAATCGCGCCTTGCCACTGGCTTGGCGGGGCCGCTCGGGTTCATAAAACACCCGATGTTTGTCCAGCAAGTCTCTGATATTTAAAAGATTATACGGCGACACGGTCGCAGGGAACCCGTTTGAGTTCTACCGTCACGATCCCGCGTCGAGTGCTTTCCGGAATGCGCCCGACCGGCAGCCTGCACCTCGGCAACTACCACGGCGCACTGAAGAACTGGACCGAACTCCAGTATCAGTACGACTGCTATTTCTTCATTGCCGACTACCACGCCCTCACGACCGGGTACGAAGACACCCGGCAGCTAGAGGACTTCGCGTGGCAGATGGTCGTCGACTGGCTGGCCGCGGGACTGAACCCGGCGGTCTGCACGATGTTCATCCAGTCCCGCGTGCCCGAGCACGCGGAGCTGCACCTGATGCTCTCGATGATCACGCCGCTTGGCTGGCTCGAGCGCGTGCCGACGTACAAGGACCAGCAGGAACAGCTCAAGGAAAAGGACCTCGCCACCTACGGGTTCCTGGGCTATCCACTGCTGCAGAGCGCCGACATCCTGCTGTACCGCCCCATGGGCGTGCCGGTCGGTGAAGATCAGGTCGCGCACGTCGAAATCACGCGCGAGATCGCCCGCCGCTTCAATTCCATTTTCGGCCGCGAGCAGGACTTCGAAGCCAAGGCCGAGCGAGCCATCAAGAACCTCGGCGCGAAAAACGCTGCGATTTATCACAACCTGCGCAAGGGCTACCAGGAGCGGGGTCAGGACGACGCGCTGGTACGAGCGCACGCGTTGCTCGATGGCAATTCGCGCATCACCCTGGCCGACCGCGAGCGCCTGCTCGGTTACCTCGAAGGCACGGGCCGGACGATCCTCACCGAGCCCGAGGCGCTGCTGACCTCGACACCGAAGGTCACGGGTCTCGATGGCCGCAAGATGTCGAAGTCGTACGGCAACACGATCGGCCTGCGCGAGGATCCGGACGAGGTCGCGAAGAAGCTCAAGACGATGCAGACCGACCCGGCGCGCGTGCGGCGCACCGATCCGGGCGATCCCGAGAAGTGCCCGGTGTGGGACCTGCACAAGCTGTATTCCGATGCCGAGACGCTGCGCTGGGTCGACCAGGGCTGCCGTTCGGCGGGTATCGGTTGCCTCGAATGCAAGAAGCCGGTGATCGACAGGATCGTCGAGGAAGTCACGGGCATGCGCCAGCGTGCACAGGAATACGAGGACAACCCGGATCTGGTGCGCGGCATCATCGCGGAAGGCTGTGAAAAAGCGCGCACGGTCGCGGGCCAGACCCTCGACGACGTCAAGCAGGCAATGGGTCTGGCGTACCGCTGAGGCAGGACGACGCATGACGAAACCCGACCTCAAGTTGATCGAAGGCGGGCTGGGGCACCAGCCAGCGGCCGAGCCGCACGTGCCGGAGCCGCACGAGCAGGGTGAGATGCCGTTCGCGGTGGTCGATGGCGAGCCGGTCACGCAGATGCCGAAGGACCTGTACATCCCGCCGGATGCGCTGCAGGTGTTCCTCGAGGCCTTCGAAGGCCCGCTCGACCTGCTGCTCTACCTGATCCGCCGGCAGAACCTCGACATCCTCGACATCCCGATCGCCGAAATCACGCGGCAGTACATGTCGTATATCGACGTGATGCACGGCATGCAGCTGGAACTCGCGGGCGAATACCTCGTGATGGCCGCGACGCTGGCCGAGATCAAGTCGCGCATGCTGCTGCCGCGGCCGGCTGCGGCGGGCGAGGAAGAAGCCGACCCGCGCGCGGAACTCGTGCGCCGGCTGCAGGAATACGAGCGCTTCAAGCGTGCGGCGATCGACATCGAGGAACTGCACCGCGTCGACCGCGACACCTTCCCGGCTTCGGCCGAACTCGTCGAGCTGCGTGTCGTCCGGCTGCAGCCGAACGTGTCGCTGCAGGAGATGCTGGTCGCGCTCAAGGACGTGATGGGACGCGCCGAAATGTTCGCGCACCATCGCATCAGCCGCGAACGGCTCTCGGTGCGCCAGCGCATGTCCGAAGTGCTGGACGCGATGCGCTCGCAGGCGTTCGTCGAATTCGTCACGCTGTTCCGCGCCGAAGAAGGGCGCATGGGCGTCACCGTCACTTTCATCGCGATCCTCGAGCTGCTCCGCGAGGGGCTGGTCGAGATCGTGCAGTCGGAGCCGTATGCGCCGATCCACGTGCGCGCCGGTACTCCTCGCCAGGCGGACCCTATCGACGACATCGATGACCGGGCCCTGCCAGGCCCGCAAGGCACCGAACCATGACCCAACACCCCCTGAGCGGCGTCGTCGAAGCCGTGCTGCTGGCTGCCGGCCGCCCCGTGACGGTCGAGCAGTTGCTCGAGCTGTTCGACGAGGGTCAACGTCCGCTGGCCGACGAAGTGACGGCCGCACTCGCCGAGCTGCAGCAGAGCTACGCCAGCCGTGGCGTCGAACTGCGTGAAGTAGCGAGTGGCTGGCGTGTGCAGATCCGCCCGCAACACGCCGATGTCGTCTCGCGCCTTTGGCAGGAACGGCCAAGCCGCTATTCTCGCGCGCTGCTCGAGACGCTGGCGTTGATTGCCTATCGACAGCCGATCACGCGCGGCGAGATCGAAGACATCCGCGGCGTCACGGTCGCGACGACGATCATGCGGACGCTGCATGAGCGCAACTGGATCCGGGTCGTTGGCCACCGTGAAGTGCCGGGACACCCCGAACTGCTCGGGACGACGCGGGAGTTTCTCGACTACTTCGGCTTGAAGAGCCTCGACGACCTGCCGACGCTCGCCGAGTTGCGCGACCTCGAAGACATCCGCGAGCAGCTCGATTTCCCTGCGGCCATCCCTGCCGCCGCGGCCGGGACGGAGGCGGAGCCGTCCGCGCAAGGCGAAGAGCCCCGTTGAGCGAACGCCTGCATAAACTGCTCGCACAGCACGGCATCGGCTCGCGCCGCCAGGTCGAGGCCTGGATTCGCGAAGGCCGCGTACTGGTCAACGGCCGGCCCGCCGAGATCGGTCATGCGCTGCAGGAGGGCGAACGCGTCATCGTGGATGGCAAGGACGTGACGCGCCTGCTGGCGGTGGACCGCAAGCTGCAGGTCATCCTGTATCACAAGCCCACGGGCGAAATGCTGCGCAGCCGTGCGGGCGACGATCGCGAGAGCGTCGAGATGAACCTGCCGGCACTGCATGCCGGCCGCTGGGTGGCGGTCAACGCCCTCGGCTTTGGCGAGGACGGCTTGCTGATCCTGTCCAGCGAAGGAAAGTTCGCGCTGGCGATCGCCCGGCACAATCACGAGATTCCGGTTGAGTACCGCGTGCGCGCGTTGCGACCGAGCCAGGAAGAGGCGTGGCCCGAGATGCCGACGGAAGTCGACGTTGAAGGGCAGACGGCCACGTTCAGTGCAGTGGAGCCCGCGGGTACCAGCGGCACCAACATGTGGTTCAAGGTCACGAGCGAACGCACCTTGCCGCGCGGCGCGATCCGCGCCCTGTTCGATTCCGCGGGCCTCAAGATCAGTCGCACGATGCTGGTGAAGTGGGGCCCGATCGCCCTGCCACGCGATTTGCCGCGCGGGCGTTCGCGCGCACTCGAAGGCGAGGAACTCGATCCACTCTATACGCTGGCGGGTCGCGCTCGCAGCGACACCGGCCTCAAGGTGCGTCCGCGACCGCGGCCAGCGCCGGACCGTCGCCACAAGAAATCTACTGCGCGTCGAAGCGGCAACCGGTGACACCCCGGCTGTCGGGGCCCAGCAGGTAGAGGAACGGCGCGAGCACGGCTTCGGGCCGCGCCAGTTTCGCGGCGTCCTCGCCCGGGTACGCCCTGGCACGCATCGGTGAGCGCACGGCGCCGGGATTGACGCTGTTCGAGCGGATCGGCGACTCCGTCGCCAGTTCATCCGCCAGCACCTGCATCATTCCTTCGTTCGCAAACTTCGACACGGCATACGCGCCCCAGTACGCGCGACCCTTGATCGACACGCCGCTGGTCGTGAACACGATCGAGGGGTCCGCCGACTTGCCGAGCAACGGCAGCAGGATCTTCGTCAGGATGAAGGGCGCGTTGACGTTGACGTGCATCACCTTGAGCCACGTCGGTACGTCGTAGTGCGCGATCGGCGAGCGGTCGCCGAGGATCCCGCCCACGTGGGCGAGGCCGTCGAGCCGGCCGAACTCACCGCCGATGGCCTCGGCGAGCGCGTCGTACGCAGCGGCGTCTGCCTTCTCGAAGTCGATCGGTGCGATGGACGGCCGCGGACTGCCTTGCGCGATGATCGAGTCGTAGACATTTTCCAGCTTTTTGACCGAGCGGCCGCTCAGGATGACGCGTGCGCCCAGTCGCGCACAGGCCAGTGCGAGTGCGCCGCCGATGCTGCCGCTCGCACCGGTGACCAGGATGACGCGGTCGGCAAGCAGGTTTTCGGCCGGCGAGTAGTTGTGAAGTTCAGCGGAGGTGGGGGCGGGCATCATTGCTCCGGCGTATCGTCGGTAACGGCGCGTGCGAGTTTGTCGATGGGCACGAGTTCCTCGATCTCCTTCGCCGGCCGCAGGCCAAGCTCCGTGAACTTGCGTGCGCCGGGCATCACCTGGCGCTCGAGCGAACCGACCGCCGCGTTGTAGGCCTCCACGCTCTGTCCCAGCGTCCGTCCCACCTTCGAGATGTGGGCGGTGAACGTGGCGAGCCGTTTGTACAAATCCTCGCCGAGTTCCTGGATGTGCGCCGCGTTCTCCGCGAGCGCGTTCTGCCGCCAGCCATAGGCGACCGCTTTCAGCAGCGCCACGAAGCTCGTCGGCGTCGCGATGATCACGTGCTGCCGGATCGCGTCTTCGAGCAGCGAAGGCATTTCCGCCACGGCCGCGCTCAGGAACTGATCACCCGGGATGAACAGCACGACGAAGTCCGGGCTCTGCTCGAACTGCGACCAGTAGGCTTTCTGCGACAGCTGCCGCACGCGTTCCTGCACGGCCAGTGCATGGCGGCGCAAAGCAAGGTCGCGGTCCTCATCGGTCGTGGCCTCCGCGGCCGTGAGGTAAGCATCGAGCGGCGTCTTGACGTCGACCACGATCTGCCGGCCGTCGGGCATGTTCACGATCATGTCGGGGCGCAGCGAGCCGTCCTCGCCCGGCACGTGGACCTGCTCGAAGAAATCGCAGCGCTCGACCATGCCGGCCAGTTCGGCCAGTCGCCGCAGCGTCATCTCACCCCATTGGCCGCGTACCTCGGGCCGGCGCAGGGCCGTGACCAGGTTGCGGGTCTCGCGCTGCAGCGTGACCTGACCCAGCGCAACGCTCTCGATCGAACTGCGCAGGGCGCCGAAACTCTCCGCGCGTTCCTTCTCGATGCGGGCGATCTGTTCGTGCGTTTTCTGCAGTGCCTCGCGTACCGGTGCCAGCAGGGATTCGACGGCCTTCTCGCGTTCCGTGAGATTGCGGAGCGCGACCTCCTGCTGCTGGCCGAGAGTCTGGCGCGCGAGTTGCAGGAACACTTCGTTGTTGCCGCGCAGCGCCTGGCCGGCCACCGTGTCGAAGCCACTGCGCAGACGCTGCAATGCCAGGTCGAGCGCCTGGTCGCGTTCGGTCGCGACGTCGGCGACCGACTTGAGCGACGCCTCGGCGGTCGCCAGGCGGACTTCGGCCTCGTGGGTGCGTCGACGAGCAACCAGCCAGCCGACGAGCAGGCCGAACGCGAGTCCGAGCAACGCGAACACGAAGGATTGGGGAGTGAGTTCGATCATGGAGCGGCCATTGCATCGAGGTGTCGCAGCGTGAGCCAGTCCATCACGTCCTCTGGCCGCTCGATGATGCCGTCGGCGTTCCAGGTTTCCGGATGATCGTGTTCCGCGAGGTAACCGTAGGCGGCAATCACCGTCTGCATTCCTGCGGCCCGTCCCGCGACGATGTCACGCTCGGCATCGCCAACGTACACGCAATGATCCGGCGACACCCCGGTCACGGCCGCAGCGTGGAGCAGGGGCAGGGGATGCGGCTTGCGTTCATTGACCGTGTCGCCGCTGACCACGCAGCAGGCGCGTCCGCGCAGGCCGAGCTGTTCCAGCAGCGGGTCGGTGAGCCAGCCCGGCTTGTTCGTCACGATGCCCCAGGGCAGGTCCTCGGCCTCGAAGGCGGCCAGCACCGGCTCGAGGCCCGCGAACAGGCGGGTGCCTGCAGTCAGGTTCTCGGAATAGATTGCGAGGAACCGTTGACGCAGCCGTTCGAATTCGTCGGCCTGTGCCGATGGGAAACCCACGGTGATCAGACGCACCGCGCCGTGCGACACGGACGAGCGCAGCGCGGTGAACGGCAGCGGCTCCAGGCCTTCTTCCTGCCGCAGCAGGTTGAGCGCGCCAATCATGTCCGGCGCCGTGTCGAGCAGCGTGCCGTCCAGATCAAACAGAATGGCGTGGGCGCGGGTCATGCTGCCGCTGTCGACCGTTCGCCTCGCAGGTGCACGAGGTAATTGACGCTCGCGTCCGTCGTCAGCCGTGCCTGGTGCGTGAACGGATCGTAATCGAGGCCGGCAATGTCGATCACGGTGAGTCCAGCTGCGCGCGACCACTGCTTGAGTTCGGACGGGCGGATGAACTTTTCGTACGTGTGCGTGCCGGTCGGCAGCAACCGCAACACGTACTCGGCGCCCAGGATCGCCAGTGCATAGGCCTTCATCGTCCGGTTCAGCGTCGACACGAACACCTGGCCGTCGGGTTGCACCAGGCGTCCAAGCGCATCGATGACCGACGTGGGATCGGGCACGTGCTCGAGCATTTCCATGCAGGTGACGACGTCGTATTCGCCAGGATGAGCCGCGGCATGCGCTTCGGCCGCCTCCAGCACGTAGTTCACCTCGACGCCGGCTTCGAGCGCATGCAGCCTCGCCACCTGCAGCAGGTCGTCGGCAAGGTCGAGACCCGTGACCAGCGCACCCTTGCGCGCCATCGCTTCGGCCAGCAGCCCGCCACCGCAGCCGACGTCGAGTACCTTGAGCCCGGCAAGGCTTCCCGCACGCTCGACGTATTGCAGGCGCACCGGGTTCAGGTCGTGCAGCGGACGCATTTCGCCCTGCGGATCCCACCAGCGGCTGGCGGCCGCTTCGAAGCGGGCGATTTCCGCGGGGTCGACGTTGCGGTGTTCGTTCAGGTGTTCCGGGGTCGCCGACATCAGTCTTTACTCCCGCCGTGCGCGGCATCGATGCGGACACGCCACGCTTCGGCCCGTTCGAGCACGGATTCTTCGTCGATGTAACGCAACGCCCCTGCGGCAAACACGCGGCGGCCCGCGACCCAGGTGTCAGTGACCTGCCGCGAACTGCACGCATAGACCAGCGCGGCCTCGACGTCGTGCACGGGCCAGCTGCCCGCTGTGCGCAGATTGATGCAGCAGAGGTCCGCCCACTTGCCCGCCACGAGGCTGCCCGTGCTGTCGCCGAGTCCGAGCACGCGCGCGCCTTCGAGCGTTGCCATGCGCAGCAGGTCGCGAGCGACCAGCGCGCCGGGCCGCGCGCTGACGCCAGCCGCGAGCAGTCCGGCCGTGCGCATCTCGGACAATACGTCGAGGTCGTTGTTCGATGCGGCTCCGTCCGTTCCGAGTGCCACTCGTACGCCGCGGCCGAGCAGTTCCGCGGCAGGGCAGACCCCACTGCCAAGCTTCAGGTTCGATTCGGGGCAGTGCACGACGGCGGCGCCACAGGCCGCAAGCGCATCGATGTCCGCCGGCAATAAATAGGTGCCATGCACCGCAACCAGCAACTGGCTGGCGAACCCGAGTCGCACCAGCCGATCCAGCGGCCGCGCACCGTGGCGAGCCAGGCTCTCCGCCACTTCCCACGTCGACTCGTGCACGGGCAGGGCCACCGGAATCTCGAGCTCGTCGGCGAGCCGTCGCACCCTCGCCAGGGTCGCGTCGTCGAGGGCATGCGAGGGTTCGAGTGCGAAGTGCGTGGCTACGAGCGCGTCGCCGCGGTAGTCGTCTCGCAGCGCCATGCCTTTTTCGATGTATTCGTTCGGGTCGGCGGCCCAGCGCGTAGCGGCCTGTTCCACCACCAGTCCCACACTGACGCGGATGTGCGCGTCGGCCGCCGCGCGTGCAACCACCTCTGGCCAGAGCTGCATGTCGGCAAAGCAGGTGACGCCGCCGCGCAGCATTTCGGCAATGGCCAGTTCCGTTCCGTCGCGTACGTATTCGGGGTCGACCCAGCGCCGCTCGATCGGTGCGATTGCGTCCTGCAGCCAGGGTGCCAGCGCCAGATTTTCGGCCCGGCCGCGCAGCAGCGTCATGGCCGCATGCGTGTGCGCATTGACCAGTCCCGGCAGGATCGCGTGCTGCGGACGCTCGACGAGTTCGGCCGGTGTGTAGGTGGCGAGCGCTGCGGCAGTGGGCAGCACGGCGACGATGCGTCCATCGCGCATCGCCACCGCATGGTCGGCGAGCACGGTGCCGTCGGGTTCGACGGGCAGCACCCAGCGGGCGCAAACGAGCGTGTCTACCGGCTCCATTCAGGGTCTCGCGGATCGGGGCCGGCAGTATACCGGGCGCAGCCCTGTCATGACCTGCGGTGACCGTCCGCGGGAGGCGTTCAACGGCCTCGTCGTGGTATCATTTCGGATCATTTTGGTTGGGTAAAACGGATTCCATGGCAGAAATCGCGCGCGAACTCCTGCACGTCAATCTCGAAGACGAGATGAAGCAGTCGTACCTCGATTACGCGATGAGCGTGATCGTGGGACGCGCCTTGCCGGACGTCCGCGACGGCCTCAAGCCGGTCCATCGTCGCGTGCTGTATGCCATGCGCGAGCTCGGCAACGAGTGGAACAA
>JAABQQ010000272.1 GCA_011391405.1 Gammaproteobacteria bacterium | reverse complement strand
CAACGAGCTTTACGGCGCGGACGCACGCCGCCGCGACACCGACATGATCAAGGTGCAGCGGGCCATGGAGCGGCTGCTGCCGCGCGAGGGCCTCGAAGCGCTGTGCCTTGCCGTGCAGCTCGAGACCTTGTCACAGGAGCTCGATGCGGACGTCGCGCGCTCCCTGCCCCCGGGAGGCATCACCGTAGCGCGGTATGCCGAGGCCTATCGCAGTGCCGGCCGGCGTGCCGACCGCGAGCGACAGATCGCGCTCACCAGCAAAATCGGCGAATATCTCGACGGCGTGGTCCGCAAACCGATCATCCGCGGGCTCGTCCGGCTGGCGCGCGGCCCGGCCCACGCGGCCGGATTCGGCTTGCTGCAGGAATTCCTCGAGCGCGGCCTCGATGCGTTCGAGGCGATGCACGGCGCAACGGAATTCCTCGGCACGGTGCGATCCCGCGAACGCCGCGCGATGGAACGGCTGTTTGCCGGCACGGCGGACCCGTTCGAGTTCGATGCGGGCGAGCGCAGGACAAAACAGAGGGCGAAACCGGGATGAGTTCAAGCGGCCGGCCGACGGGCAGGAAAGGCAGGAGAAAAGCAGTCCGCAAGCCCCCACCCCACTGGCGCAAGTACCTGACCCAGGCCGAGCTGGAGCTGCCTCCGCCTGCAGGCGGTGTGCCGCCCAACGATTCCGACGACCGCAGCGACGAGTTTGAAGACGCCGAGCTGCCGGAACACGCGTGGTGGCAGACCAGGCCCTTCGTCGCGGGCCTGACCGTCGCGTGCGTGGCACTAGCGGTGCTGGCCACCACGTCGATGATGAATGCATCGCGTGATCGCGAAGCCGCCCGCGTGGCTGCCGCGCGCGAGCAGACCCTGACGCTGCGGGCGATCAACAGCGTGCGCACACTGCGCATCACGCCCAATCCCCGCAGCTGGTCCGCCGCACCCGACTTGACGCTGGCCTGGCCCGAGCCGCCGCAATTGCTCGAGCTGCGCCTGGCCGTGGGCTACTCGCCGTTCCCGGCCTTCGCCGTGATCGTGGACAAGGTCGATCACGGCCGGGTGCTGGTCGTCGAACGGATGGCCCCGAATTCCAACAAGGAACTGCGGCTGTCGCTCAACAGTTCGGCGTTCGGTCCCGGCGAGTATCGCCTGCGGTTGCAGGGATTTACGTGGCGCGGTGATCGCGTCGATGTGGGTTGGGTACGGTTGCAGGTCACGGATCCGCGGTGACCTGAACTCGACTCGAGAACTGATATACGGGTGCTGTTCTGGTTCGCCACGGCGATTGCAGAGCCCTGCCAGATGGTCCGACAGAAGCAGTCCGACCGCGAATAATTGAGATCCCCACCTGCCGTGTTAGTGAGTGATAACGTCCTTTATCAGTCATTAGCTAGAAGATGAAGAAGGGCGTTCAGGTGGGGGGATATCGAACCTAGGTTTTCGGATTGGGGTAGCCAACAGCAGGTTGGACGCCTGCTTCATTCGTGTGCCATTGCAACTTCATTGCGAGCCGCTGAACGGCCCTGACGGATTCTTCCGACGGCTCAGCAAGCGAACCATGTGCTATGTCGTTGCGGATCTTCTTTAGCCGTTTGAATCCAGTGACGTCTGCGTCGCTAATTTGCGGCCACACGCAGATTGCGCACCATACGAAGCGATCCGCCAGAGATGTCCAGCGCTCATGCTGTGCTTCGAAGAAGGCTAATGAAGTTAGCCTAACGCGATCCTCGCTGTTGATGATGCGCGCCACTTGGGCGGTGCGGTCAATGGTCCGAAACGTCTGATGCGTCTCGATCTCAATTGACAGGAAGAAGTACAGGAAACGCTTTAGTCGGTCTTGCTCCTCGCTCGCCAGCCTGAAGAAGCGAGACACTTTTGGATTTACGTTTGCGGCCATATTGGCGGCTCTGGCCACCGTGTTTCGCAAATCCTCATCGGCCACACTTTGCGAGACCTCCACCGTGGCACTCAGCAGCATCCGGATGTCATGCACCAGGGTTTGGGAGTGCGTAAAGCCGAAGACTTCACGGACCACGTGATTGAACTGGACGCGATGTTCTTCGGAGCTGAATGCACAGTGGAGCGCAGTGATCACCGATGGCAGCATCTGCGCTTCAAGAGTCGCCAGTTCGACTTTCGCACTGGAGAACGCGTCGAACGTGGTGAGACCTGTCCCCTCCGCTTTGACGTGCCCCGATTTTGCTGAATACGGCACAGTTGGGCCAATGTGAACAATTGCATACGGTGGGCCGACGCTGTGCTCCTTGGCCCATTCGACTTCGTCGTCAGCAAGATCATCGTTTAGAAGAGATTGGCATAAGGCATTCACACTCGACCCAACGGCAAACGCAAATGGCGCTCCGGATACTGAGTCGCGAGCTGTCAAAACAGTGCCCTCCTGAATGGTGATCCCTTTCACCGCGTAAACGTGGAGGCTGTGGAAACTGGCTTCGATTGGTTCACTCGCGGAGATTGGCTGGAAACCCATGTTCCGCATCAACTCCTCGGAAAGCATCAACGCCATTGAAGTCTGCTCCCTTACCTACTCGCCGCCGAGCCCACCCACACCCGATGCCGCTGCATCTCGGGAACCTCCTGCCGATCGAGCAACCCGAGCAGATTCCCGAGCCGCGTGAAACCCACCTGTAAACCGGCGTGCAATTCTGACCAGGTGGGGATGCGGCAGAAATCTTGGACTGGTTAAACAGCGATTCCCAACTCCCTGCGGTGCTCGACTGGGCTGCGGGAGCCCAGCGAGATCTTAATCCGTGTCTCGTTGTACCAGCGGATGTAGGCGTCCAAGGCCGCGACGAACTCCTCGATGGTTGTGGACAGCCAGTCGCGCGAGTAGAACAACTCGTTCTTCAGGCGGCCGAAGAAGCCCTCGCACGCAGCGTTGTCTGGCGAGCACGCCTTGCGTGACATCGAGCGAACGAGTTGGGCCTCTGCGATCCGGGACAACCAGCCAGGCCAGCGGTAGTGACCGCCACGATCCGAATGCACCACGGGCCGTTCGCTGCTGGCGGTCACGGTCTGGATGGCCGCATCCAGCATCGTGTTGACGAGTTCGGCGTCCGGGCGCGTGCCGATCGACCAGCTCACGACCATGCCGTCGAAGCAGTCGATCATGGGGGAGAGGTACACCTTGCCGGCCGGGATCTGGAATTCGGTGATGTCGGTGAGCCACTTCTCGTTTGGCGCGCTCGCGCTGAAGTCGCGGTTCAGGAGGTTGTCCGGAGCCGGGCTGATCTCCCCCATGTACGAGCCGTATCGACGGCGTCTGCGCGCGATGGGGACCAGACTCTGCTGCTTCATCAGGCGCCGAACCACTTTTTCGGAGATGTTCACGGACTGCTTGGTGAGCGAGGCGGGCATCCTGCGGTAGCCATAGCACCGGTAGTTGCGCTCGAAGATATCAGTCATGGCGCGGCGCACTTCGACGTACTTGTCTGCAACCTCGAGCCGTGCTCGATGGTAAAAGTAGGAGCTGCGCGGCAAGCCGACTTCTCGCAGCAGCTCGGTAAGCGCGAAAGTCGATCGCAGGGCATCAACCAGCTGCGTCTTCTCCCGATTCGTCAGCAGCTGCGGGTCGATGCCCAGGTCTTTTTTTAGGAGTTCGTTCGCCTTTTTCAGCAGGTCTTGTTCGAGTTGCAAGCGCCGAATATCTCGCCGTAGGGCCTCGAGCTGCTGCTCCAACTCCGCTCGTTCAGAGCCGGGTGGGGAATCTTGCTGGCGTTTCATGGATGCGGGTGCGTCGTGGCTGAGTAGCCGATGCTTCCAGTTGTACAGTGTTGGCCGCGACACGCCCAGCTCCTGGGCCACCGACTGCGCGCTTCCTTGCCGCATACACAGCGCGATGACCGCTGCCTGCTTCACTGCTGGGGAAAGCTGCTGGGATGGCCCAACGATGCGCGTGCCAGCCTGCGGATGCAGCTCGTGGACCCAATCGGACAACAGCTTCCTCGAGGGGTAACCTAGAATCCCGATCGTTGCTGCAAGGCAGCGGCCGTTGTCCCGGTACTGCTGAACCGCTCGTTCCTTCTGCGCCTTGGAATACCTCGGTCGGCGAACGTAGCCGCTCGGCAGGTCATGGCGCTGCTCAAACTCCCGATGCCAGCTCTTGAGGGCGTTCTTCGTCGGGTAGCCGAGCTGGCGAATGGTCAAGCGGACTCGTTTACCCAGCTTGATGTAGAGCCGCACAGCTCGAAGTCGATCTTCGTATGAATACATGAACTACCCCTTCAAGTAGTCCAAGAATTCGTCCGCACCTCCTGCTGGTCAATTTTGCACGCCGGTTGACAAACTAGATCGTACCTTCAGACACTATCTTACTTTGTGCGCCAGTTTGCGCCCCAGATCTAACCTTCCTCCGCCCTACTTCGCCGCCCCCCACATCGCATCGAGCCGCACGCGCGGCGCGCAACCGGGCCGGCCTCGTGCAGGCTTTGCACCAGCTCGGCGAACCGCGTTGCGTCCATCTCCCCTCCCCTATTACGCGACGCTCCTGGCGCCACGTCTGACGGTCTTGCCCCGAGCCGCAAATGAGCCGCTCTTGATCCGCACCGGTCCGCGGCCCTTGAACGTGCAGACAAGCTCGAGCTCACCGCCGAGCGACCGGACATATCCATGCAACGTCGAGAGCAGCAGATCCTCCCGCTGCTCGATCCGCGAGACTTCGTCCTGACCCTTGCCAAGGGTCGCCGCCACGTCGGTTTGCGTCAGCTGCAGCGCCTTGCGCAGATCGCGCAGCGACAACTCCTCGGCGATCAACTCGTCGGCGCGCTTCTCGACCGCGCGGCGCCGTGCCTTCGGCAAGCCCGCCATGACCTCGTTCAGTGTTCGTCCCATCGTCATTTCCTCCGCCGCTTGGCTTTCAGCGTTGCCAGGTGCGCATCGAAGCGCGCATCGGCCTGCCTGATCAGTGACCGGTAAAATCGTGCCTCGCTGCCGCCCGACTTGTCGCCCGCCACCAGCAGGATGGCTTCGCGCTGTGGATCGAACGCAAAGGCGACCCGCCACACACCGCCATCCGCATCGAATCGCAACTCCTTCATGTTCGCGTGCTTCGAGCCGTTCAGCGTATCAACCCGCGGCCGGCCGGCCTGCGGGCCGAATTGCTCGAGCACCTTTGCCTGCGCCACCAGCTCGTCCTGAACAGACTGGCTCAGCTCCGCGAACTCCGGGTCAAATTCGTCGGCAAAGCGAACCGTCCATGACATGGCAAATCATGCTCCAAACTACATATGGTGTCAAAGTCATTTGTTGAGTGTCGCACAGTATCAACTGCACCTTGCAGACCATGCTGATGTCGAGTGTCCTTACCTAAACTTATGAATCTATGGAATTTTCTACTTAAGATCGATCAATTACGGGCCTCGCCTGCACCGTCGCCAGATGCTCGGGTGATCCATGAGAGCGCGATCGCCCAGGCCGGGAGAAATCGGGCCTAGAAATCCGCCCGCAGCGCCTGCATCGGCGGATGTGAGACGACCGAGCGCGCGGCCAGGATGCCAGCCGTGCCCACCAGCACCGCGCCACCGACGATGCCGACCAGCCACACCCGCGGGTCGGGCGAGTACTGCAGGTCGAAGACCTGCTTCGCCAGCAGGTAACCGACCGCGGTCGCGCCCGCTGCGGCGAGCAACCCGGCGAGCGCACCGAGCACGATGAATTCAGCGGCCACGCCCTGGAACACGACGCTGCGGCTCGCACCGAGCGTGCGCAGCATGGCGCTTTCGTAGCGCCGTTCGTCGCGCGTGGCCTGCACGGCGGCGAGCAGCACCATGAGCCCTGCGGCCAGCGTGAACAGGAACACGTACTGGACCGCCAGGCTCGCCTTGTTCATCACGTCGCGCACCTGCCCGAGCAGCGCTTCGAGGTCGATGATGGTGACCTCGGGAAACTGCCGCACGAGGTCGACCAGCAATGGTCGCTGCTGCGGCTCGACGTGCACGCTGGTGATCAGCGTGCCGGTTGCAGTTTCGAGCACACCGGGCGAGAACACGATGAAGAAGTTGGGATTGAACGTGTCCCAGCGCACTTCACGCAGGCTCGTGATCCTGCCGGTGACGGCCTCACCCGCGATGTCGTAGGTCAAGGTGTCGCCGAGCTTCAGGCCCAGGCGCTCGGCGTAGTCGACCTCGACCGAAATCTGCGGCGCACCTTTCGTTACGCTGGGCCACCACTGCCCGGCGACGATCCTGTTGCCAGGCGACAGCTCCGCCGACCACGAGAGATTCGCCTCGCGCTCGACGAAATCATTGGCACGTTCGCCCTGGAAGGTGATCTGTTCGATGGGCTTGTCGTTGATCGCACTGAGACGTGCCCGCAGCATCGGCACCATTGCCGTCGCAGGCAGGCCTGCTTGCGCGAAGAACTGCTCGACGCCGGCGCCTTCGTCCGGGCGGATGTTGATCATGAAGTAGTTGGGAGCATCGGTTGGCAGGCTGCGCTGCCAGTCCCGCAGCAGGTCGTCACGCACCAGCGCAAGCAGCAGCAACACCATGAAGCCGAGACCAAAAGCCACGATCTGTACGATGCTGTCGCGACCGCGTCGTGCAATGTTCGCGAGGCCATATCTCCAGGCGACACCCACACCGCTGCGCAGCGGCGCCAGCAATCTCACCAGCACCCAGCCGGCGACGGCGAGCAGCACGAACGTCGCGCCGAGACCGCCCGCCACATAACCCACGAGCTTGGGGTCGCGCACGATCCAGTACAGCAATGCCAGCACCGCGCCGATCGCCAGACCGTAGACGACGGCATATCGCAGCGGCGGCGGCTCGAGATCGCGGCGCAGGACTCGGGCTGGCGGAACGCGCTTCAGGCGCAGCAACGGCGGCAAGGCGAACCCGACGAGCACGACGACCGCGGTGACGACGCCAAGGATGAATGCGTCACCCGAGGGCGGTGGCAGATCGCCGCGGATGAGGTCGCGCAACAGCCAGGCGATGCCGGACTGCGCGACGTAACCGATCGCCGTGCCGGCGACGGCGGTTACGACAGCGATTGCGACCAGCTGGACCACCGTCTGTGTCAGCACGAACCGCTGCGGGGCGCCCATGCACTTCATCAGCGCCACGGTGTCGAGGTGACGACGCGCGTAACGCTGCGCTGCCATCGCCACGGCGATGGCCGAGAGCAGCACGCTCACCAGACTGGCGAGCGAGAGGAAGCGGCCTGCACGGTCCGCCGAAGCGCGGATCTGCGGGCTGGCATCGGCGATCGACTGCACCCGCTCGCCGGGTTGCTTGCCCGCCTTGAGCCACTCGCGGAAGTCGTCAACCGGTCCCGACTCACCGGCAAACAACACGGCCCGACTCACGCGACTGCCGGGTTGCACCAGTTGCGTGGCAGGCAGATCGGCACGATTGATCATCAGGGTTGCCGAAAGATCGGCGAAGCCGCTGCCCTGATCGGGGCGATAATCCAGCACCCGCGTGACGCGGACCGTGTGCGCGCCAACCATCAGGTCCGAACCCACCTGCGCACCAAGCTTCGCGAGCAACCGCGAATCGGCCCACGCTTCGCCCGGCGCGGGAATGGCGTCGGTAACCACACCCACACCGAACGGCTTGTCCGCCGTCTTGAGGCGCCCGCGCAGCGGATAGCCTGCGCCGACGGCGCGCAGCGCGATCAATGACGATTCCTGGCCGAAGAAGACCACGCTCGGCATCGACTCGATGCGCGCCGAGCGCAGGCCACGCTTTGCAGCCTCCGCGTCATACGCGTCAGAAATCGGCCGCGCAGACCCGAGACGCAGATCGGCAGCCAGCACTTCACCGGCCTGCCGCTCAACGGCCAGACCGATGCGGCTGGTGAAGAACCCGACCGCCGTCAGCGAAGCGACCGCAACGAGCAGCGCGAGCACGAGCACGGCGAGTTCGCCGGACTTGAGGTCCCGCGACAGGTTGCGCAGTGCGAACATGAGCGAGGGCATCCTCATTTCAACTCGGGACGACGCGTCCGGCTTCGAGACGGATGATGCGGTCGCAGCGGGCGGCGAGTTGCCGATCATGCGTGACGAGCACGAGCGTGGCCTGCGTTGCGCGGTTGAGGCCGAACAGCAGGTCCATGATTTTCTCGCCGGTCGCAGCGTCGAGGTTGCCGGTCGGCTCGTCGGCGAACAGCACGTCCGGTTGGCGCACGAACGCGCGCGCGATGGCGACGCGCTGCTGCTCACCGCCCGACAGTTGCCGCGGATAGTGCCCGACGCGCTCGGCGAGGCCCACGCGACCGAGGACTTCCCGCGCGGCTTCACGGGCATCGGAGCGACGCGCGAGTTCGAGCGGCAACATCACGTTTTCGAGGGCCGTGAGTGACGGCAACAGATGGAAAGACTGGAAGACGAAGCCGACGTGGTTGGCCCGCACTGCGGCGCGACCGTCCTCGTCGAGCTGCGTCAGATCGTTGCCCGACAGCAGCGCACGGCCGGAGGTCGGTTCGTCGAGGCCCGCGAGCAAGGCGAGCAGGGTCGACTTGCCGGCACCCGACGCGCCGATGATCGCGACGGATTCGCCGCGCCGGATCGACAGCGACACGTCCGACAGAATGGCCAGCGTTCCCTCGGGACTGCTAACCTGCTTGCCGAGCCCTTCCGCCGCCAGCACCACCGTTGTGTCGTTCATCAAGACCTTTTCTTCTCTCGCTGCCATTCGTGTCCTGTGCCTCGTCCTGCTCGCCTGCGGCGTGGCCCTGTCCGCCCGTGCAGCGGATACGCCGGCCGCCACCCCCACCATCCTGGTCCTGGGTGACAGTCTCAGCGCGGGTTACGGGATACGGGTCGAGCAGGGCTGGGTGGCCCTGCTGCAGGCCCGATTGCGCGCCAAAGGGTACGGTCACCGCGTCGTCAACGCCAGTTCGAGCGGCGAGACCACCGGCGGTGCGCTGGCCCGGCTGCCCCGGGCCCTGGCCACGCACCGGCCGGCGATCGTCATCGTGGAACTGGGCGGTAACGACGGACTGCGGGGCCTCCCCGTCGCCGACATCCGCCGGAACTTTGAAGCCATCATCCGCAGTTCGCAGCAGGCAGGGGCGAAGATCCTGCTGGTTGGCATGAAGATACCGCCCAACTATGGCCCCACCTACACCAGCGACTTCTACGGCCTGTATGGCGACCTGGCGCAGCAATTCAAGCTGCCGAGCGTGCCATTTCTGCTGGCGAACGTGGCCCCGGACGAGGCGCTCTTCCAGGACGACGGCATCCATCCCACCGCGGCCGCCCAGCCCCGGTTGCTGGACGAGGTCTGGCCGCACCTGCAGCCGCTGCTGGCGCGGAAGTAGCCGCTACCGATTTCTGCGGATCACGAGTCGGTGTTTTCGGGCTGCCGCGCTGTTATATAGACCGGATGACGCTGACCGCGGCCACCACTGCGGGCGCAACCACCAGGGGACCCGACTTGGAAAAGATCTGGCTGCAGCATTACCCGGCCGGCGTGCCGGCCGAAATCAACCCGTCCGAGTACCGCTCGCTGCGCGAGCTGATCGAGCAGTCCATCGCGCAGCATCGCGACCGGCCGTGCTTTACCTGCATGGACCGCACGCTGACCTACGGCGACCTCGACGTGCTCGCGAATCGCTTCGCGGCTTATCTGCAGCAGGTCGCCCGGCTGCGCAAGGGTGACCGCATCGCGCTGATGCTGCCGAACGTGCTGCAGTACCCGGTCGCGATCCTCGGTGCCTTCCGGGCGGGCCTCACGATCGTCAATACCAACCCGATGTACACGCCACGCGAACTGCAGCACCAGCTGCACGATTCCGGCGCGCGGGCGATCCTGATCCTGGAGAACTTCGCGCACACGCTGGCCGAGGTGCAGCACGACGTGCACCTCGACACCGTGATCGTCACGGGCGTCGGCGACCTGCTCGCCTTCCCGAAATCGATGCTGGTCAACTTCGCGCTGCGCCACGTGAAGAAGCAGGTGCCGGAGTACAGCCTGCCCGGCGCCGTAAGCCTCACCGAAGCGCTGAGCAAGGGTCGCTACGAGAACCTGGAGCGCGTCGAGCTCGGGCACGAGGACATTGCGTTCCTGCAGTACACCGGCGGTACCACAGGCGTGTCGAAAGGTGCCGTGCTCACGCACTGCAATCTCATCGCCAACGTTTTGCAGTCCGAGGCGTGGATCCGTCCCCAGCTCGATCCGGACCAGGCGCTGATCGCGATCACGGCGCTGCCGCTGTATCACATCTTCGCGCTTACGGCGAACAGCCTGACGATGATCAAGCTCGGCGCGCACAACATCCTCATTCCGAACCCGCGCGACTTCGCCGCGTTCGTGCAGGAGCTGGCGCGGCACCGCTTCTCGTTCTTCGCCGGCGTCAACACGCTCTTCAATGCGTTGCTGCACACGAAGGGCTTCGACAGCCTGGATTTCAGCGGGCTGCGCGTGAGCCTCGGCGGCGGCATGGCCGTGCAACAGGCCGTGGCAGAGCGCTGGAAGGCGGTCACTGGCAACGTGCTGACGCAGGCCTGGGGCCTCACCGAGACCTCGCCGGCGGCAACCATCAATCGGCCGGGCGACGACTTCAATGGCTCGATCGGCCTGCCCATCTCGTCGACGATCATCACGATCCGCGACGACGACGGCAATGCGTTGCCGCAGGGTCAGTCCGGCGAGATCTGCGTGGAAGGCCCGCAGGTGATGCGCTGCTACTGGAACCGTCCCGACGAGACCGAGAAGGTCATGTTGCCGGGCCAGGTGCTACGCACGGGCGACATCGGCTACATGGACGCGAAGGGTTTCGTGTACATCGAAGACCGCAAGAAGGACATGATCCTCGTGTCGGGCTTCAACGTGTACCCGAACGAAGTGGAAGGTGTCGCCGTGACGCATCCGGGCGTGCTGGAGGTGGCTGCGGTGGCACAGCCGGACGAGCGTGCGGGCGAAGTGGTCGCGCTGTTCGTCGTGCGCAAGGATCCGTCGCTGACGGAAGAAGCGCTGATCGAGCACTGCCGCAAGTCGCTGACTGGCTACAAGGTGCCGAAGCGCGTGTATTTCATGGACGAACTGCCGAAGACCAACGTCGGCAAGATCCTGCGGCGCGAGCTGAAGGATTCGTTGAAGCCGCAGCCGGAGAAGCCGGTGGCCGCTGCGCCGGCCGTCACGCCGCACGGTCACTGATTCAAGCGCATGGCGCTGGGCGCAACGATGTACGTGTTCGAGGTGCGCCTGGCCGATGCCGATCGGGGCGTCTACGAAACGCTGACGCTCCGGGTTGCACGTCATCCGTCGGAGACCTCCGAGTACCTCGTCACCCGTCTGTTTGCTTACTGCCTCGAGTACGCCGAGGGCATCGCGTTTTCGAAGGGCTTGTCCGATCCGGATGAGCCGGCGATCAGCGTGCGCGACCTGACGGGCGTACTGCAGGCCTGGATCGACATCGGCGCACCGGATGCGGCCCGACTGCACAAGGCAGCGAAAGCGGCGCCGAACGTGGCCGTGTACGTACATCGGGACCCGGACCAGTTGCTGGCGCGCCTGGCCGGCGAGCGCATTCATCGTGCCGATGCCGTGCGAATCTGCGAGGTGGATCGGGACCTGCTCGCGGCATTGGTCGCGCGGCTGGACCGACGCATGGACTTCGACCTGGCGGTCTCCGATCGAACGATCTACCTGACGCTCGGCGATGAGACCTTCACGGGCACGGTCGATGAACGACGGCTTGTGGCCTGAGGTCCGCCGTCTGGCTGCAAGTGGCCTCGACCGGCCACCCACCGCGTCATCCTGAGCCGATAGACTGCACACCATGACATCAGAGGTACTGCTGCTTGCCGTGGCGTTCTTTTGCCTCGCGGCCCTTTACAGCAGCGTGGGTCACGCCGGCGCATCGGGTTACCTGGCGACGATGGCGTTGCTTGGCGTGGCGCCTGCCACCATGCGACCCACCGCGCTCGCGCTCAACCTGATCGTCGCGACGCTGACGACCTACCGCTTCTGGCGCGCCGGCTGGACCCGCTGGAACCAGCTGCTGCCGTTCGCGCTCGCGTCTGTGCCGCTGGCCTACTTCGGCGGCCGGATACAGGTCCCCGTGCCGGGTTACCGAGCGATGGTAGGTGTCGTGCTGCTGTGCTCCGCCGTCGTCCTGATCTGGCGCGCACGTGGCGGCGAATCGGCGCTTGCGGAGCGCACCGTGCAGATTCCCCTGGTTGCCGCGGTTGGCAGCGGTGCGGCCATCGGCCTGCTGTCGGGACTCACCGGCACCGGCGGCGGCATCTTTCTCAGCCCGCTGCTGCTGTTTGCAGGCTGGGCCGGTCCGCGGGGCGCGGCAGGGCTCGCCGCACCCTTCATTTGCCTGAATTCGCTGGCAGGCCTCATCGGTGTGCAGTGGACCGCCAACTCGCTGCCCGCGGCCATGCCCTTGCTCGCCGTCACCGTCCTTGCCGGAGGCTGGGTCGGCACAGCCCTGGGACTGGAGCGGCTGCCGCGACGTGGCCTGATCCTGGCACTTTCGGTGGTGCTGCTGGTGGCAGGTGGCAAACTCCTGTTGCCGGCGCATTAGCCGGCAAGACGCGCAACACCTGAACGCATGACGCACTCAAAGCATTGGCTCGATCACATTGCCGCAACGGCCGTCGAGTGGGG
>JAABQQ010000271.1 GCA_011391405.1 Gammaproteobacteria bacterium | reverse complement strand
CATCGGCATGGTGGCCAAGTCGCGCAAGCAGGACGTTGCGGCGATCGATGCGATCGCGCAGGGTCGTGTGTGGTCCGGGATCGATGCGAAGCGGCTCGGCCTCGTCGACCAGCTCGGGGGCTCCGCGGACGCAGTGCAGCTCGCGGCCCAGCTCGCCGGGCTCGGCGACGACTTCGACGTTGAGCATTTCGACTTCGAAGTCGGCTTCGGCGAAGCACTCGGGCTGCGTGTGCAGGCCTCGATCGCGAAGCTCCTGGCGCCGCTGGTGCCGCAGTCAATGTGGCCGACGTTGCTGCCGCGCAGCCTGCAGCCGGTGGTGGCGGAGCTCGACCGCGTGTCGCGCCTCAGCGATCCGCGCAACACTTACATGTACTGCCTCGCCTGCTCGCTGGACTGATCGCCGTGGACCCCGTGCTGTTGCTGAAGGCGGCCATCCTCGGGGTCGTCGAAGGTCTCACGGAGTTCCTGCCGGTCTCGAGCACCGGGCACCTGATCCTGGCGGCCAGCCTGCTGGATTTCCACGATGATCGCGGCAAACTGTTCGAGATCGTCATCCAGTCGGGTGCGATCCTGGCGGTGATGTGGGAATTCCGCGCGAAGATCGGCACGGTGCTGTCGAACTCGACCAGTGATCCGCTCGCCCGTCGCCTGCTGCTGAACATCGCGATCGCTTTCATGCCACTGGCGGCGCTCGGCATGATGTTCGGCAGTGCGCTCAAGCACAGCCTGTTCAACGCGCCGACGGTGGCAGCCGCGTTCATCGTCGGCGGCCTCATCATCCTCTGGGCGGAACGCCGCACGCACACCGTGCGGATCCACTCGGTCGACGAGATGACGCCGCTCGATGCGCTGAAGGTCGGCATCGCGCAGGCCTGCGCACTGATACCGGGCACCAGCCGTTCAGGCGCCACGATCATCGGCGGCATGCTGTTCGGGCTGTCGCGGCAGGTGGCGACCGAGTTCACCTTTTATCTCGCCATTCCGACGCTCGGTATTGCCTCCCTGTACTCGCTGTACAAGGAACGCGAGCTGCTTGCGCTCGACGACCTCGGCATCTGGGTCGTCGGCATGGTGGCGGCGTTCGTTTCGGCGTTTGCCTGCGTGCGCTGGCTGATCCGCTACGTCGCAACCCACACCTTCGTGCCGTTCGCCTGGTACCGCATTGCCTTCGGCGTGCTGGTGCTGTTTACGGCCTGGAGCGGCCTGATCCGCTGGGGCGCCTGAGCGGTCACGCAGCGGTGCTACGAGCGGACGATCCGGAGCCTTCCCCCAAGCTTGGAAAGGCAGACACGCGCTTGGGCAAAGGCTCCGGATCATCCACTCTCGACGCTGCATGCGCCGCATCACGGGCGTCCGATCCGGGACCTACCCGCGAGCGCGTGTCTGCCTTTCCAAGCTCGGGGGTAGGTCCCGGATCGGACGCCCTGAGAGAACACGCCTGCCTTTCTAAGATCGAGGGCAGATCCCGGACCGGTCGCCCGCGACGCGACGCATGCGCGGGATCGGTGCCGCGGGATCGGTGCCGGGGTTACGCCTCGGCGACGAAACTTTTCCAGGTCTTCATGTAACCGACGAACGCGGGGCCCAGGCCTTCCGCACGCAGGTGCCCGGCGCTCACGGGCAGCGGCATCGCGGCAAAATCGGGGTTCGCACGCACCCGTTCAGGGAAGTCGTGATGCAGGATCGCGGCACGCCCGATCGTGACGAAATCCGCGCCGTGCTCGAGGCATCTGCGCGCCGTCGCCGCATCCATGATCTTGCCGGCCACGCCGACCTTCACGTCGCGGCGGTCCAGGTCCATGAACCAGTCGACCAGCGGCTTCGACTTGAACCCGTCCTCGTTCGGTTCCTTGAACACGTCCCACAGCGACAGGTCGATGAAATCGAGCCGGCCGTCGTGCAGCAAGCCCTGCACGAATTCGCGCATCTCGGCGAGCAGCAGTGCGAAGCGTTCGGGCGAAACGCGGATGCCGAGCGTGAAGTCCGGGCGGCAGCGCGCCCGGATGCCGTCGATGATCTCATACACGATGCGGCAGCGGTTCTCCAGCGAACCGCCGTATCGATCCTTGCGCCGGTTGTACGCGCTGCTCACGAACTGACTCAGGAGGTAGCCGTGCGCGCCGTGGAGCTCCGCGCCGTCGAAGCCGGCGCGTTCAGCGCGCACCGCGGCTGCGATGAAGTCCTCGCGCAGCTGTTCGACCTCCGCCAGCGTCAGCGCGCGCGACCCGGTTTCCGCATCGTCCGACGGGCAGACGGGTTGCGTACCGATCAGGTCCCGCGGCGAGCGCATGCCGGCGTGATGCAGTTGCACGTAAGCCGCGCTGCCTGCGGCCTTGATGCCCGCTGCAAGTCGTGTCAATCCGGCCAGGTGCGCGTCCGACCAGCAGCCGAGCTGGCCGGGAAAGCCCTGTCCCTGCGCCTGGACGTGCGATGCGCAGGTCATCGTGGCGCCGAAGCCGCCTTGCGCACGCAGCGTCAGCCAGTGGTATTCGTCGTCAGCGAGCGTGCCGTCGACGTGGCTCTGCAGGTTGGTGAGCGGCGCCAGCATGAAGCGGTTCTTCAGGCCGGGGCCGCGTGTCATCGATACCGGGTCGAACAGGGAAGTCATGGTGGCGTGTGTCAGTTGACGACCTGGTTCAGCTCGCCCTTCTTGTAACGCTCCGCCATCTTCTCGAGCGACAGCGGCTTGATCTTTGAGGCCTGGCCCGCGCAGCCGAACGCTTCGTAGCGCAGCTTGCAGATGCCCCTGGCGGCCGCCTGCGCGTCGGCCAGGTACTTGCGCGGATCGAACTCGGAGGGCTTCTCGGACATGTGCTTGCGGATTGCGCCCGTCATCGCCAGGCGGATGTCGGTGTCGATGTTGATCTTGCGCACGCCGTGCTTGATGCCCGTCACGATTTCCTCGACCGGCACGCCGTAGGTTTCCTTCATCTGTCCACCGTGCTTGCGGATGACCTCGAGCCACTCCTGCGGCACGCTCGACGAGCCGTGCATCACCAGGTGCGTGTTGGGGATACGCGCGTGGATGTCCTTGATGCGCTCGATCGCGAGGATGTCGCCCGTGGGCTTGCGCGTGAACTTGTAGGCGCCGTGCGAGGTGCCGATGGCGATCGCCAGCGCGTCGCACTGCGTCTGCTTGACGAAGTCGGCGGCCTGGTCAGGGTCGGTCAGCAGGTCTTCGCGCGTGATGTGGCCTTCGGCGCCATGGCCGTCTTCCTTGTCCGCCTGCATCGTCTCGAGCGAGCCGAGCACGCCGAGTTCGGCTTCGACCGTGATGCCGATCGAGTGCGCGAAGTCGACGACCTTGCGCGAGGTCTCGACGTTGTATTCGTAGGAGGAGGGCGTCTTGCCGTCTTCCTTGAGCGAGCCGTCCATCATCACGCTCGAGAAGCCGGAGCGGATGGCACTCATGCACACCGCCGGCGACTGCCCGTGGTCCTGGTGCATGACGACCGGGATGTGCGGATACGCCTCGATGGCCGCCTGGATCAGGTGGCGGAGGAACGCCTCACCCGCGTACTTACGCGCGCCAGCCGAGCCCTGCATGATCACCGGGCTGTTGGTTTCGTCGGCCGCTTCCATGATCGCGCGGACCTGCTCGAGGTTGTTGACGTTGAACGCCGGCAGCCCGTAGTGGTTTTCGGCGGCGTGGTCAAGCAGCTGGCGCATCGAGACGAGGGGCATGGCTTCGCTTCCTATGGGGGGAGTCCAGTCCTCGATTTTAACCGGTTTTGACGGCCCAACGACCGCGGAAGGCCGCAGTCCTGAAGCCTGCCCCGCGCAGCGGCTTCTGCCTAACCCCTAACCCCTAACCCCTTCCTCATGCCGCCCAATCCAGGATCACCTTGCCCGACTGGCCGCTGCGCATGATCTCGAAACCGTCGCGGAACTCGGCGATCGGCAACCGGTGGGTGATGACCGGCGAGATGTCGAGGCCGCTCTGCAGCATCGCCGACATCTTGTACCAGGTCTCGAACATCTCGCGCCCATAGACGCCCTTGATCACCAGGCCCTTGAAGATCACCTGGTTCCAGTCGATGGCGGTGTCCTCGGGCGGGATGCCGAGCAGCGCGACGCTGCCGCCGTGGTGCATCGTGCGCAGCAGGTCGCGGAACGCCGCCGGGTTGCCCGACATCTCGAGGCCGACGTCGAAGCCCTCGACCATGCCGAGGTCCGTCATCGTCTGGTCGAGCGTATCGCGGCTCACGTTGACGGCCTTCGTCGCGCCCATCTTGCGCGCGAGATCGAGCCGGTAGTCGTTGACGTCGGTGATCACGATGTGGCGTGCGCCCACGTGACGCGCGATCGCGACGGCCATGATGCCGATCGGGCCCGCGCCCGTGATCAGCACGTCTTCGCCGACCAGGTTGAACGACAGCGCCGTGTGCGTCGCGTTGCCGAACGGATCGAGGATCGAGGCCACGTCGTCCGTGATCGCGTCGCTGAGCTTGAACGCGTTGAACGCGGGGATCACGAGATACTCGGCGAAGCAGCCCTGGCGGTTCACCCCTACGCCGACCGTGTTGCGGCAGAGGTGGCGGCGCCCGGCGCGGCAGTTGCGGCAGTAGCCGCAGGTGATGTGGCCTTCACCCGACACGCGGTCGCCGACCTTGAAGCCCTGGACCTCGCTGCCCAGTTCGACGATTTTGCCCACGTACTCGTGGCCCACGGCCATCGGTACGGGGATCGTCTTCTGCGCCCACTGGTCCCAGAGGTAGATGTGCATGTCCGTGCCGCAGATCGCGGTCTTGCCGACCTTGATCAGCACGTCGTTGGGGCCGACGCGGGGCTCCGGAATGTTCTCCATCCAGATGCCAGGTTCGGCTTTTGCCTTGACCAGTGCCTTCATGCTTCGATGCTCCAGCGGTGCGGTCAGCGCCCGGTACAGTCAGTTCGACGGCCGGGCGTCAGTGCCATGTATCAGTGGATGACGCCGAGTTCGCGGCCGACGGCGATGAATCCCTCGATGGCCCGATCCAGCTGCTCCAGCGAGTGACCCGCGGTCATCTGCGTGCGGATGCGGGCCTTGCCCATGGGGACGACGGGGTACGAGAAGCCGATGACGTAGACGCCGCGCTCCAGCAGCTTTTCTGCGAACTTCGAGGCAAGGGCCGCGTCGCCCAGCATGACCGGCGCGATCGGGTGCTCGCCCGGCACGATGGCGAAGCCCGCCTCGGTCATGCGCTGGCGGAAGTGCGCGGTGTTGTGACGCAGGTTCGCGCGTAACTCGTCGCCATCCTCGATCAGGTCGAGCACGCGCAAGGTCGTTGCCGCGATCACGGGCGGGACGCTGTTCGAGAACAGGTACGGACGGGAACGCTGCCGCAGCCAGCCGACGATTTCCTTGCGCGCAGCGGTGTAGCCACCCGCCGCGCCGCCGAGTGCCTTGCCGAGCGTGCCCGTGAGGATGTCGATGCGACCCATCACGTCGCGGAACTCCGGCGTGCCGCGGCCCCCCTGGCCGATGAAGCCAGTGGCGTGCGAGTCGTCCACCATCACGAGCGCGCCGTAGCGGTCGGCGAGATCGCAGATTTCCCGCAGGCGCGCGATGACGCCGTCCATCGAGAACACGCCGTCGGTCGCAATGAGCTTCACCCGCGCGCCGGACGCTTCCTTGAGGCGGGACTCGAGCTCGTCCATGTCGTCGTTGGCGTAGCGCAGGCGCTGCGCCTTGCACAGGCGAACGCCGTCGATGATGCTGGCATGGTTGAGCGCGTCGCTGATCACCGCGTCCTGCTCGTCGAGCAAGGTCTCGAACAGCCCGCCGTTGGCGTCGAAGCACGACGAATACAGGATCGTGTCGTCCATGCCGAGGAACGAGCTGAGGCGCGCCTCGAGTTCCTTGTGCACGCTCTGCGTGCCACAGATGAAGCGCACTGAGGCCATGCCATAACCGTAACGGTCGAGTGCGCGGTGAGCGGCTTCGCGGATCGACGGATGGTTCGCGAGCGCGAGGTAATTGTTGGCGCAGAGGTTGATCAGTTCGCGGCCATCGGCGAGCCTGACCACGGGTTGCTGCGGCGACGCCAGCACGCGCTCCGGCTTGAAGAGACCGGCGCCCTTCAGGTCTTCGGTCTGGGCGGCCAGTCGGTCGAGAAAACCACGATCCATGGGGTAGGGTGCCTGCGGCTGCGAAAGGCGAAGTATAAGGGCCTTATAATCACACCGTGGCACCCCGCAAGAACGAGCCGTCGCGCCGGCACGGCGACGACGATGAACAGGACGGCCCCAGCGGCCCCGCTGGGAAGTGCGGCTCGCTGCGGGTCGACAAATGGCTCTGGTGCACCCGGTTCTTCAAGACCCGCAGCCTCGCGCAGGAGGCCGTCGATGGCGGGCACGTGCAGGTGGACGGCGATCGCATCAAGGCATCGCGCATCGTGAAGCCGGGCGACCGGCTGCTGATCACGCGGGAACGCGAGCGGTTCGTCGTCGACGTGGTGTCGATTCCGGTGCGGCGCGGGCCGGCCGCCGAAGCCCGCCAGCACTACCGCGAAACGGCAGAGAGCGAGGCCGGCCGGGCTCACATCCGCGAACTCAACCGGCTGTCCGGACCCGTCTCCAGCGGGCGCCCCGACAAGCGCGAAAGGCGCGACCTGATGCGGATCGTGAAGGGGCGGGGAGGCTTGGCGGACGACGATTTACAATAGTCTCCCTGTCTGCCACGGGTTCGTGACCGGCCTCACAGCCGTCCGCGCGTGTGCCGGGTATCTTGGCAGCCTTCCTGGAGAGCCTGGATCATGAACCGCATATCTGAGCCGAACGACGAGCGCACTGCCGGGGACTGGGAGTCCGTGGCGCTGAGTCGCATCGCCGCGCGAGTCGAGGCACTTCCCGTGCTGCCGGCGGAAACCGAGGACTTCGGTTGGGAAGCGAGCGTGCTCGAGAAGCTGCGCCTGCGCCTGAACGAAGTCGAGTAAGCAACGGGTCCATCGCGCTGGCCAGGTACGCCCGCCGGTGTAAGCTCCCAGCGGGATACGCCAGGTCCAGGAACGCAGGGGATCCCGCCGATGTCAGTTTCGTTTCTGGAGTCGCGTACGACGCGGCTCTTCATCCTGCTGACCGCATTCTTCGTCGGCAACGCCGTCGTCGCCGAATTCGTCGGCGTCAAGATCTTTGCGCTCGAGCAGACATTCGGCCTGCCGCCGTTCGGCTGGAATCTGTTTGGCCAGCGAGGGTCGCTCAGCTTCACGGCCGGCGTGCTGATCTGGCCCATCGTCTTCATTCTCACGGACGTCATCAACGAATACTTCGGCCGCCGTGGCGTGCGCCTGGTCTCGTACGCCGCGATCGGGATGATTTCCTACGGCTTCCTGTTCGCGTACGCATCGATTCACCTGGCGCCCGCCGACTTCTGGGTGACGGTCAACGCGGAGCGCGGCGTGCCGGACATGCAGGCCGCCTACAGCAACGTCTTCGGCCAGGGCCTATGGACGATCGGCGGTTCGATCACCGCTTTCTTCGTCGGCCAGGTGATCGACGTCAACGTCTTCCACTACATCCGCAAGGCGACCGGCGAACGCTGGATCTGGTTGCGCGCGACGGCATCGACGGCGGTCTCGCAACTGATTGACAGTTTCGTCGTGCTCTACATCGCCTTCGTCCTCGGGCCGCAGCAATGGCCGATCTCGCTGTTCCTGGCTGTCGGCACGGTGAACTACTGCTACAAGATGGTGGCGGCCGTGGGTCTGAGTCCGCTGCTGTATCTGTCGCGTCGGTGGATCGAGAGCTTCCTCGGTCCCGCAGAGGCGGCACGACTGAAGGCGGAGGCGGCTGCCTGACACCTCACCCGTCTCGCACGTTGAGCCAGCTCCGGCCTTCCTGCGCGCCCCGGTGCGTGTCCCCTATTCTTCGACGATGCGCGGGAGACTTCGGAGCGCGGAGGAAGCAGGGACCGGTGGCAACGCGAGGCGCTGCGCGCGAGAGGCAGGGCTACTTGACGAGCTGGTTCAGCTCGAAGATCGGCAACAGCATCGCGAGGACGATGACGAGCACGAGCCCGCCCATCACCAGGATCATCAGCGGGCCGAGCAAACCGACCAGCGCCTGCAGCAGCGTGTCGAGTTCACGTTCCTGATGATGCGCCGCACGCTCGAGCAGCGTGTCGAGTTCGCCGCTCGACTCGCCGCTCGAGATCAGGTGGATCATCATCGGCGGAAACAGCCGGCTCTGGCCGAGCGACTTGCCGATGGGCGCGCCTTCGCGCACGCGGATGGCGGCATCCGACACCGCCGCTTTCATGGGCAGGTTAGTGACGACCTCGCCGGAAATGCGCAGCGCCTCGAGCACCGGCACGGTGCTGGCGGTGAGCGTGCTCAGCGTGCGTGCGAACCGCGCCGTGTTCGAGCCGCGCACGATCTTGCCGATCAGCGGCAGGCGCAGCAGCAGGTCGTGCCAGCGGCGGCGGTTGGACTCGACGCGCAGCCAGCGCGAGAACAGCCACAGGGCCAGGCCGATGCCGATGATCAGGAACAGCCCGTAGGCGCGCATGAAGTCGCTGCCCGCGATCAGCGCCTGCGTCAGCAACGGCAGCTCGGCCTCGCTGTTGCGGAAGACCTCCACGACCTTCGGCACGACCGACACGAGCAGGAAGAACACGATCGCGACGCACACCACGAACAGCATCACCGGGTAGAGCAGGGCGCCGAGCGTGCGGCTGCGCAACTCTTCGCGGTTCTCCGTGTAATCGGCCAGCCGTTCGAGGACCGCATCGAGGTGGCCCGATTGCTCGCTGGCCGCGACGGTCGCACGGTACAGTTCGGGGAAACTGTTCGGAAATTCACCGAGGCTGTCGGCGAGGGTGTATCCCTCCATGACCTTCGAGCGCACACCGAGCAGCGTGTTGCGCACCTTCGGCTTGTCGGTCTGCTGCGAGACGGCGAGCAGCGCTTCTTCGAGCGGCAGTGACGACTTGACCAGTGTCGCCAGCTGACGCGTGACCAGTGAGAGGTCCGATGCGCTCAATCCACGCTGAAACTTGAACGCGAACCGGCGGGCGGAGCCGCCGCCTTCCGTTGCGGCCTGCTTCTGCTCGCCGACCACCTCGGTGACCGAGACTGGCAGCAGCGCCTGCTCGCGCAACAACTGCCGCACGTGGCGCGCGGTGTCGCCTTCGAGAACGCCCTTGCGCTCCCGGCCACCCGCGTCGACCGCAACGTAGAGGAAAGCCGCCATGATGCGCCGTCAGTCCTCGCGCGTGACCTTGAGGACTTCCTCGATCGTGGTAACGCCAGCGAGTACCTTGGCGCGCCCATCGTCGCGGATGCCAGGCGTCCGCGTGCGGGCGTAGCGCTCGAGTTCGATTTCCGAGGCGCCGTCGTGAATCATCGCGCGCATGTGTTCGTCGACGATCACGAGTTCGTAGATGCCAGTGCGGCCGCGATAACCGCCGCTGGGGTCGCGCGGGTTCGGGCGGTACAGCGTGGGCGAGGGCGCGTCGTCCGGCAGGTTGAGCAGGCGGCGCTCGTATTCGCCGGCGGTATACGCGTCGCGCGTCGCGGGGTTCAGCACGCGCACGAGGCGCTGCGCCAGCACGCCGACGATGGACGAGGCCAGCAGGAACGGTTCGATGCCCATGTCGCGCAGTCGCGTGACGGCGCCGACGGCCGTGTTCGTGTGCAGCGTCGACAGCACGAGGTGGCCCGTCAAGCTCGATTGCACCGCTATCTGCGCAGTCTCGAGGTCGCGGATTTCGCCGACCATCACGACGTCCGGGTCCTGGCGCAGGATCGCACGCAGGCCGCGCGCAAACGTCATCTCGACGCGGGTATTGACCTGCGTCTGGCCGATGCCGTCGATGTAATACTCGATCGGATCCTCGACCGTCATGATGTTGCGCGTGCGGTCGTTGATGCGGTCGAGCGCGGCGTACAGCGTGGTGGTCTTGCCCGAGCCGGTGGGGCCGGTGACGAGCAGGATGCCGTTCGGTTTGTGGATCAGCTCGTCGATGTGGTTCTGGGTGACGGTGTCCATGCCGAGCGAGTTGAGGTCGAGT
Organism: Gammaproteobacteria bacterium; assembly: GCA_011391405.1. GTDB lineage: Bacteria > Pseudomonadota > Gammaproteobacteria > Steroidobacterales > Steroidobacteraceae > RPQJ01. Next base: position 54,986 of record JAABQQ010000271.1, on the reverse strand, counting down.
CGCCCGGCCTGCTTGTCGAGCAGGCGCAGCACGACCCGTTCGCCATGTCCGGCGGGAATGGTCGAGACACGGACGTCCACCGCGCGACCGGCGATGCGCAGCGAGATGCGGCCATCCTGCGGCAGGCGCTTTTCGGCGATGTCGAGCCGCGACATGACCTTGATGCGCGAGACGATCAGCGGCGCAACCGCGCGCTTGGTCTGCAGCACTTCCCGCAGCACGCCGTCGACGCGGAAGCGGACCACGAGGCGGTTCTCGAACGGTTCAACGTGGATGTCGGAGGCGTTCTCCTTCACCGCCTGCGTGAGCAGCGCGTTGATCAGGCGGATGACCGGGGCTTCGTCCTCGCTCTCGAGCAGGTCGGACTGTTCCGGGATGTCCTGGGCGAGGTTGGCGAGGTCAGTCTCTTCATCGAGCCCGCCCATCGCGTCCATCGTCGTGCCGGAGCCGGCCTCGTAGGCCTCGCGCAGCAGCAGGTCGAAGCGCTCGACGTTCACACGTTCGAGCTTGAGCGGCCGGCGCAGGTGCCGCCGGACCTCAGCCAGCGCGAGCGGCGAGGCGCCGTCGCGGACGACCACGTCGGCGCTGTCGTCCGCGAGGTCGCGGACCATCACGCCATGACGCTTGGCGAAAGCGAACGGCAGCGGGCGGACCGGGTCGGTGACCCTGCCGGCCGCAGCCAGGATCGCTTCGTCGGTGGCCGTGGTGCTCACGGAGTGGTTCCGGGCGGCGGTTGCGGCGGGGGCGGCGGTGCTGCGGTCGAGGGCGCGCCGAACGGTGCCGTTGGCGTCACCGGCTCGGTCATGCCCGTGGTCGGGTCGCTCACCGACGTGCCCGAGCTCGAACCCTGCATGCGTTCAGCCGGGGTGGCGGTGGGCGCGACGGCCTGACGGGCAGGATTCAGCAACTCCGGTGGCACCAGTTGCTCGAGCAGCGGCAGCGTCGGCTGGCGCTCGCTCGGCATCAGCGGCACGCGACCATCATTCCGCTCGAGCTGCTGCTTGCGGATGTAGTTGTACTTGGCGTTGCTCTCGATGGCGGCATCGGTGCCGTCGCGCAGGATGCGCGGGCGGATGAAGACCATGAGGTTGGTCTTCACCTTGTCGACGCTGCGGGTCTTGAACAGTTCACCGATGATCGGGATCGAGCCCAGGAACGGCACCTGCGACTTGCTCTCGCGCACCTCGTCCGAGATCAGGCCGCCGAGCACGATGATGCCGCCGTCCTCGACCATGACGTTGGTGGTGATCGTGCGCTTGTTGGTGATCAGGTCGTTGGTGCTGACCTGCTGCGAACTCGCCGCGATGCTCGAAGCCTCCTGCGAGATCTTGAGCAGCACGGAGCTGCCTTCGTTGATCTGCGGCGTGATCTTGAGGATGTTGCCGACTTCCTCGCGCTGGATGGTCTGGAACGGGTTGACCTGGCCGCCGGTGCCGGGGATGCCCTGGCTCGTGTACTGGCCGGTGACGAACGGCACTTCCTGCGCGATCTTGATTTCGGCCTCTTCGTTGTCGAGCGTGACGATCGAGGGCGTCGCGATGATGTTGGTGTTGCCGATTCCGCCCACGGCGCGAATCACCGCGGCCCAGCTCGTGCCGCCCGAGACGATCTGGCCGAGGCCCATCGTCAGCCCGCTTGGCAAGCCCGCAATCGCATCTGGATTGAGCACGCCCTGGATGATCTGGCCGATGCCGGTGCCGTCCACGGGCTGGACGAAGCCGCCCGCCGGCAGGGATTTGCCGTTGGAGTCCGTATCGGCGATCAACCAGTTCACGCCCAGGTCCATCGCCTTGTCGGCCGACATCTCGACGAGGATCGCTTCCACCAGCACCTGCGCGCGGCGGATGTCGAGGCGATCGACGATGGCCATGATTGAGCGCATGACCTTCGGCGGCGCCGTGACGACCAGCGCATTTGTCTGTGGCTCGGCCCAGATGGCGACGCTCTTGTCGCCGCCGCTGCTCGAGAGGGTCGGTGCAGCCGCGACACCCCCTGCCGCGCCCGTCGGCATCGCCGCGGCGGCAATGCCCTGGATCTGTTCACGCAGCTTCTGCGAGAGCTTCTCAGCGTCGGCATACTTGAGATAACGCACCTGCGTGTCGCCGCCCGACTGCAGCGGCGTGTCGAGGTGTGCGACCAGCGTCTTCAGGCGCAGCCGCTGTGAGGTCTCGCCGCTGATCAACACGCTGTTGGTGCGCTCGTCGGCGATGATCTTGACCTGCGGCATGCCGGCGCCTTCGCCCGCGGCCCCGGCACCCGTGTACAGGCTGTTGACGATGCGCACGACTTCCGCCGCGCTCGCGTGCTGCAGCTGGACGACGTCCACCGCCTCGTCACCCTGCTGGTCGATGCGCTGGACGATGCGCACGATCCGGTTCACGTTCGAGGCGCGGTCCGAGATGATCAGCATGTTGGAGGCAGGGTAGGCCGCAAGGTGGCCGTACTGCGGGATCAGCGGTCGCAGGATCGGCACCAGCTGCGCGGCGCTCACGTTCTTGACCGCGACCACCTGCGTGACGATTTCGTCGGACGTCGCGCTGACGCGACCGGGCAGGTCGTTGGCTGGCACCTGCCGGGCATTGGCGTCCGGGATGATCTTGATCGTGTCGCCCGAGGGCACCGCGACGAAGCCGTGCACCTGCAGGATCGAGAGGAACGCCTCGTAGAACGCGTTCGGCGTCATCGGTGTGGACGACAGCATCGTCACCTGCGCCTTGACGCGCGGATCGACGATAAAATTCTTGCCGGTCACGGCGCTGACCGCCTCGATGATCTGCGAGAGGTCGGCGTCCTTGTAGTTGGGCGTGATCGAGCCTTGCGCTTGCGCCCCGGCAGGCGTGGGGAGGGTTCCCACCGCCAGCAACAATGCGAGGCCAATTGCGGCCAGCCGCGTGGATCGTTGGAACAGCTTGTGCTTCATCGTCACTCCGCCGAACTACCGGACTGATCCGGCACGTCATTGACCGGGATCGCCTCCGGCAGGGCCGCCGCCGCCGCGTCGGCGGCGACCTGGGCATTGTTCACGTTGACCTGGACCGTTTCGCCGTTGCGTTCGACGGTCATGGTGACCGCCGAGGCGGTGTTCATGGTCTGCAGGATTTCCATGCCGCGCGACGCGTCGTCGAGCGGCGTACCGTTGATGGCCGTAACGAGGTCGCCGGGCAGCAGGCCGAGCCGGTTGAACTGGCTCCGGTTGCGGCCCGGGTAGATGCGGTAGCCGCGTTGCTGGCCGTTTGCAAAGACGGGCTGCGGACGCAGGATATCCGTTATCGCCGCCGGGTTGGTTGCCGCCAGCTGGCGCAGTCGGTCGCCGAGCATCTGGTCGGGTGGACTGGCTCCGGCCTGCGCCCCGGCGGACAGACCGCCCCCCTGGAACTTCTTGGGCAGCATCAGGGCCTCGAGTTTTCCGCCCCGGTCGAGGATCGCCCGGTCGGGGTAGACCGAATGGAGCTTGGTGCCGCCCGTGATCGTCTTGCCGACTCCGTACACCTTCGCCGCCGTGGCGTTCTCGCCGATGATGGCGTACCCGAGCGTGGGATCGGTGTTGGCGATGGTGCCGACCAGCACCAGCGGCATCTGCGAGGCGGCCACGGCGTTCGGGTCGGTAGAGCCCGCGGTGGGGGCGCTGGCCTCGCCAAACAGGTGGGCGTTGACAATCGCGGTCACGTCCACGGTGCGGGCCGGGGGTGGCCCGACGACGGCAGGGGCATTTGTCGTGGGGGCGACGCCGCCCCCAGCCCCCAGCAGGGCCCATGTAAGCTGCACCAGCTGCCAGGCGAGCAGGACGACCAGCAACGCGGCAACGGCCAGCGGCAGGAGCTTCTGCCACCCATCGGCCCGGGCCCCCTGTGCGACTGAGGCGAGTCGGCCAAAACGCTCATTCACGCTCAGGGGCAGTTGCATCAGGTCTCTTGTAAGTGGCCGTCCGGTAAAGCCGTTCCACCGGGGTACGGCATCATACGGACTTGGACGACAGGCTCTCAAGGCAGTTGCGTGTCATACGGATGACCACCTCTCGTTTTGGGCAGTCTGTTAGCGGCCTCACGAAGTCAGTCCCGCTGCTTGTCAGGGGCGGGGGGTGGCCCTATATAGGTCTTTCGGTTGCTGCAGGCGGGCGATGAGCGAGGAACATACACAGCAGGGCCACGGTCTGATCGTGGAGGAGGCCCGGCCGCAGACCAAGCGACCACCCCTCTACCAGGTCGTGCTCCTGAACGACGACTACACCCCGATGGAATTCGTGGTGGACGTGCTTGAACACATTTTCGGGCTGGACCGCACCGCGGCTACGCGGGTGATGCTGGAGGTCCATACCAAGGGCAAGGGGGTCTGCGGCGTGTACACCTTCGAAATCGCGGAAACCAAGGTAGCGCAGGTCACTACCTACGCCCGGCAGCACCAGCACCCATTACTCTGCACCATGGAAGAGGCCTGAAGCCGTGTTGAGCAGCGAACTCGAGATCTGCCTGAACGAGGCCTTCCAGGGCGCCCGGGAAGCCAGGCATGAATTCATGACGGTCGAGCACCTGCTGCTGGCCATCATCGACACCCCCAAGGTCCGTGAAATCCTGCGCGCGTGCGGGGCCGACGCCACGCGCCTGCGCAACGAGCTCAAGGACTTCGTCGACCAGACCACCCCCCGCCTCAAGCAGGACGACGACCGCGAAGTGCAACCCACGCTGGGTTTCCAGCGCGTGCTGCAGCGGGCCGTGTTCCACGTCCAGTCGAGCGGCAAGAAGGAGGTCGCCGTTGCCAACGTGCTGGTCGCGATTTTCAGCGAAAAGCACTCGCACGCGGCCTACCTGCTCGGGCTGCAGGAGATCTCGCGCCTCGACGTCGTCAATTTCATCTCCCACGGGCTGTCGAAGTCCGAGGATGCGCCGCGCTCCGCCGAAGAAGCGCCGGCGCAGACCGAATCGGAGCGCGACGCGGAAGGCGCCTCCGCGCTCGAGAAGTTCGCCACCAACCTGAACCGGCTCGCCCAGGAAGGACGCATCGATCCGCTCATCGGCCGCGCGCTCGAAATCGAGCGCACCGTCGAAATCCTCTGCCGCCGCCGCAAGAACAATCCGCTGTACGTGGGTGAGGCGGGCGTGGGCAAGACCGCGCTGGTGGAAGGCCTGGCGCGCATGATCGTCGAGGGCAAGGTGCCGGACGTGCTCGCGGACAGCACCGTCTACTCGCTCGACCTCGGGTCGCTGATCGCGGGCACCAAGTACCGCGGCGATTTCGAGAAGCGCCTGAAGGGCGTGCTCGCCGAGATCAAGAAGCAGCCGGGCGCGATCCTGTTCATCGACGAGATCCATACGGTGATTGGCGCGGGTGCCGCCTCGGGTGGCGTGATGGACGCGTCCAACCTGATCAAGCCGGCGCTCGCCAATGGCGAGTTGCGCTGCATCGGCTCGACCACGTACCAGGAATACCGCGGCATCTTCGAGAAGGACCACGCGCTGACGCGGCGCTTCCAGAAGATCGACGTGGTCGAGCCCACGGTCGCGGAAACCATCGAGATCCTGCATGGACTGCGCGCGCGCTTCGAGGAGCACCACGGCGTCAAGTACGCGGACGACGCGCTGAAGGCCGCGGCCGAGCTGTCGGCGCGCCACATCAACGACCGCCACCTGCCCGACAAGGCGATCGACGTGATCGACGAAGCGGGCGCGCGGCAGCGGTTGAAGCCGGTTGACCAGCGTGCCGAGTTCGTGACGGTCGAACAGATCGAAGACGTCGTCGCACGCATTGCACGCATCCCGCCGAAAACCGTGTCGAGCAACGACCGCGACGTGCTGAAGAACCTCGAGCGCAACCTGAAGCTCGTGATCTACGGCCAGGACAAGGCGATCGACACGCTGTCGTCGTCGATCAAGATGGCGCGCTCGGGCCTCGGCGACCAGCGCAAGCCGGTGGGTTCGTTCCTGTTCGCCGGGCCGACGGGTGTCGGCAAGACGGAAGTGACGCGACAGCTCGCGTTGACGCTGGGCGTCGAACTCGTGCGCTTCGACATGTCGGAGTACATGGAGCGGCACACGGTGTCGCGGCTGATCGGCGCGCCTCCGGGTTACGTTGGATTCGACCAGGGCGGGCTGCTGACGGAAGCGATCACCAAGCACCCGCACTGCGTGCTGCTGCTCGACGAGATCGAGAAGGCGCACCCTGACGTGTTCAACCTGCTGCTGCAGGTCATGGACCACGGCACGCTGACGGACAACAACGGCCGCAAGGCGGACTTCCGCCACGTCGTGATCGTCATGACGACCAACGCGGGTGCTGCGGACATGAGCCGCACGTCGGTTGGTTTCGTCACGCAGGACCATGCGAGCGATGGCGCCGAAGCGATCAAGAGGATGTTCGCGCCGGAGTTCCGCAACCGCCTCGACGCGGTGGTGCAGTTCGGGCCGCTCGACGAGCGGACGATCCAGCGCGTCGTCGACAAGCTGCTGGTCGAAGTCGAGGCGCAGCTCGAGACGAAGGGCGTGCAGCTGCACATCGACGAAGACGCGCGGGCGTGGATCGCCAGGCGCGGCTACGACCCGAAGATGGGCGCGCGGCCGATGGCCCGCATCATCCAGGAGTTCATCAAGCGGCCGCTCGCGGAAGAGCTGCTGTTTGGCAGCCTGGAACATGGGGGGCATGCCTTCGTGAGCGTCGGCGAGGACGGTGCGCTGAAGGTCGAGTCTCGCAGCGCGGATGAGCCCGCGCTGCTCGAGTAACCTCTCCCGCGGTCTGGCTTGCGCCCGGTTGCACTTTTTTCGCTGCGGCGGGAGAGGTTGACTGCAGGGCGGGTGAGGGTCCTTGGCGTCCTTTGCGGTCTCCTTATCCGGCGAGCGGAAAGGCAGACACGCTCGCCGGAAAGGAGACCGCAAAAGACGCTGGACGTCACGCGCCTGAGCGCCTTTTCCGCGCAGGCGGAAAAGGTCGCACGGCGCACGCCAACTTGGAGAAGGTCATCGGGCAGCGCCCGGGTTCACCGTGCCGCGGGTTCGACGTCAGCACCGTCGTCGAGGGCAGGGCAGCCTGAGCCTGTGCACCCAGATCAGCTTCCTGCTGGCCCGTCGCAGCGCGCCCTCCACCCGACGCTGAGTGCCTCTGCATCCGTCCGGCTGCATGCGCCGTGCGGATCGTCGGGCCTGAAGCACACCCGCTATTGCCGCATTTCGTTCTGGCCCGACGAGCCGCTCAGGCGCAGGCCGTCAGGACTGGCTTCCGGTTCTGAGTCTGGCGAGCGTGTCTGCCTTTCCGCTCGCCAGACTCAGAACCGGAAGCCAGTCCCTTCACGTCCGGGCTCCTGATCGTCCTCGCTCGAGCCAGAAACGAAAAAGCCGGCACAGCCGGCTTTCAGCAACCCAGCGACCCGCCGGCACAGGACCGGACCGGTGCAACAGTGCGCTTAGCGTCCGCGATAAACGATTCGACCCTTGGTCAGGTCATACGGCGTCATTTCGACGGTGACGCTGTCGCCCGTGAGGATGCGGATGTAGTTCTTGCGCATCTTGCCGGAGATGTGGGCCGTCACGAGATGACCGTTCTGCAGTTGCACGCGGAACGTCGTGTTCGGCAGCGTTTCGACCACGCGGCCTTCCATCTGGATCGCCTCTTCCTTCGACATGCACCTTCCCATGCACCGCAAAAGTCGCGCGAATTCTGCATAAAGGCCCGTTTGAAAGCAATGCGAACCCACCCCGTGTCGCGGCGATTCCGGCTTCGCATGGAGGGGTGGCCCGTCGACGCGGAATGCGCCGGACCGCGGCAGACCAGGCGCTGCGTCAGCCTGCGTCGCCGCTCGAGGTGTCCGGCGCGAGGGCTGGAATCCCGCGTTCGAGTTGCGCGATGAAGTCGGCGCGCGGAATCAGCCTCGCGCCGAGCGTGAACAGGTGATCGCTGGCGACCTGGCAGTCGATCAACTCCACGTTGCGCTGCCGCAACCAGTGCACGAGATCGTGCAGCGCGACCTTGCTGGCATCGGTCTCGGTACTGAACATCGATTCACCGAAGAAAATCCGACCCAGCAGCAGTCCGTAGAGACCGCCGACGAGACGATCGTCGAGCCAGACCTCGACCGAGTGCGCGTGCCCGAGCCGGTGCAATTCGCCGTACGCCGCGCGCATGGCGGGCGAAATCCAGGTGCCCTCATGCGCGCGGGTGCCACTGTCGGCACACATCGCGATCACCGTGTCGAAACAGGTGTCGAAAGTCACGCGGAACCCGCGGTTGCGCAGCGACTTGCCCAGGCTCCGTGCAACCTTGAACTCGTCGGTGAACAGCACCATGCGCGGATCGGGCGACCACCACAGGATGGGTTGACCCTCGGAGTACCAGGGAAAGATGCCGCGTCGATAGGCCGCCAGCAGGCGTTCGGGACGCAGGTCGCCGCCCACGCAGAGCAGGCCGTCCGGATCGGACAGCGCGCGCGTGACTGCTGGAAAAGCATCGGGCGGATCCGTGGGTTTGAGCCAGGGAATCATGGCGCTGCGGAGTCGTCGCCCGTGGTAGTCGCACCCGGCATCAAATCTGGCGGCGCCGCCGTGGTGCGCTGGAAAGGCAGGTGCTGGCGAGCGGCTTCGATGTAATCGTCGACGGCTGCGCGCTCGCGTTCGAGATAACGTGCGACGGCGTTGCGAAAGCCGGCGTGCTCGAGCCAGTGCGCCGAAGTCGTGCGCGTTGGCTCGAAGCCGCGCGCGAGTTTGTGTTCGCCCTGCGTGCCCGGGTCGAAGAACTGCAGGCCGTGCTCGATGCAGTGCTCGATGCCCTGGTAGTAGCAGGCTTCGAAGTGCAGTGAATCTTCCTGCACGGCCGAGCCCCAGTAGCGGCCATAGAGCCAGCCGCCGCCTGCGAAAAAGATGGCGGCCGCAACCGGCGTACCCGCCCGTTCCGCGACTTTCACGACGACCGAGCCTGGCAGCGCCGCCGAGACCCGCAGCAGGAACTCGACGTTGAGGTAGTGCCCGTTGCCGTGGCGCAGGAACGTGCGCTCGGAGAAACCGAAGATCGTGTGCCACAGGCCGGCATCGATGTCTTCGCCGGCGAGCGAACGGAATGCAATGCCTGATTCCTCGACCTTGCGCCGCTCGCGTTTCACTTTCTTGCGCTTGTCGGCACGGAACGTCGCGAGGAAATCATGGAAGGTGCGGTAGTCGTGGTTGTGCCAGAGAAAGCGGCAATCGTGCCGGCGCATGAACCCCGCGCGCTCCAGCGCCGCCTGGTCTTCGTCGAGCGTGAAGTTGACGTGCGCGCCCGAAGCGGTCGCGTGCCGCGCCGACTCGAGCAGCAGGGCGGCCAGCTGCTCGCGCAGGTCCGCCTGCGCGTTGCCGTCGCGGGACAGCAGGAATCGCGGGCCCGTCACCGGCGTGAACGGAATCGCCGACAGCTGCTTCGGGTAGTACTCGAGGCCCGAGTGCTGGTACGACTGGGCCCAGCTCCAGTCGAACACGAACTCGCCCCAGGAATGGGTCTTCAGGTACTGCGGCACGGCAGCGACAAGCTTGCCGCTGGGTGAGTCACGAATCACGAGGTGCGCGGGGATCCAGCCCGAGTCGCCACCGACGCAGCCGGTGGCTTCGAGCGCATCGAGGAATGCGTGCTTCAGGAACGGGTGGCCTGTACGGTCGAGTGCGTCCCAGTCGTGGGCGTCGACCTCGGCGATGCGGTCGACGACCTCGGCGTTCAGCGGCACGGCGCGTCAGTGGGCCGCAGCGGCATCCACGGCGTCCAGGTACTTGTCGGCGTCGAGCGCCGCCATGCAGCCCGTGCCGGCCGAGGTGACCGCCTGGCGATAGACGTGATCGGCCACGTCGCCCGCGGCGAAGACGCCGGGTACGCTCGTCGCCGTCGCGCCTCCGGCCGTACCCGACTTGACGACGATGTAGCCGCCGCTCATGTCGAGCTGCCCCGCGAAGATTTGAGTATTCGGCAGGTGCCCGACTGCGATGAACAGACCTGCGACCGCGATGTCCCGCGTGCCCGAACCGTCGGTGGCTGCGACGCGCACACCCGTGACGCCCGTTTCGTCGCCCAGCACTTCGTCGACCGTGTGGTTCCAGACGATGTCCACGGCACCCGCGCGTTGCCGCTCGAACAGGTGGTCCTGCAGGATCTTCTCAGAGCGCAGCTTGTCGCGACGATGGATCAGCGTGACGTGCGACGCGATGTTCGACAGGTACAGCGCTTCCTCGACGGCCGTGTTGCCGCCGCCGACGACCGCGACACGCTGGCCGCGGAAGAAAAACCCGTCGCAGGTGGCGCAAGCCGAGACGCCGCGTCCCTTGAACTTTTCCTCGGAGTCGAGGCCCAGGTACTGCGCGCTCGCACCCGTCGCGACGATCAGCGCGTCGCAGGTGTAATTGCTGCGATCACCCTGCAGCAGCAGCGGGCGCTTGCTGAAGTCCACCTCGTTGATGTGGTCCATCAGTATTTCGGTGTGAAAGCGCTCGGCGTGTTCGCGCATGCGTTCCATCAGGCCCGGGCCGGTGAGGCCGTGCGGGTCGCCGGGCCAGTTGTCGACCTCGGTCGTCGTCATGAGCTGGCCGCCTTGCTCCATGCCCGTGATCAGCAGCGGCTTGCGATTCGCCCGCGCTGCATAGACGGCCGCTGAGTAACCGGCGGGCCCGGAACCCAGGATGATCAGCCGCGAGTGGCGGGGGTCGCTCATGTATAATTCCTTGCGCGAAAATTGCGCATTGCGCCGTGGAAGGCGCGGCATGGTAAGCCTCTCGCCGGCCGACGGAAAGCACCGGGAAAATTGGGGACGCTCACCTGTTTCCCCTCACCTATTTCCAGGAAATAGGTGAGCGTCCCCAATTTTCCCCGATTTTCGGGGTGGCGACCTGCCTCCGCTAGCGGTAGGCTTATGTAAACCAACGGGTTACATGCAACTCTTGAACTATCAGGTGATGAGATTTGGCTAAGGCGGAAGCGAAACGTGCCGGCGGAGGCGACCAGGCGGCTCACGTGGCCCGTGGACTGCGCGAAAGCGCTCTCTGGATCTTCGGTGCCCTGGCACTGATCCTGTTTGCCGCACTCGTCAGTTACGACAGGGCGGATCCCGCCTTTTCCTCGACCGGTCAGCCCGGCCCGGTCACCAACCTGATCGGCCCGTTCGGCGCCTGGCTGTCCGACCTGTTCTTCGTGCTGTTCGGCCTGCCGGCCTACCTGTTCCCGATCATGCTGGGCATCGCGGGGTATCACCTGTTCCAGGAGCGCGGCAGCCGCGAACCCGTCGACCGTCGCTCGGCCTCTTTCCGCGGCCTGGGATTCTTCCTGGCGCTCGCGAGCAGCTGCGGCCTTGCCACGCTGCATTTTTCCGGCAATGGCTTCCCCAACACGGCCGGCGGTGTCGTCGGCTCCCTGCTCGGCGAGGGCCTCGCCGGCTCGATGAGCTTCCTTGGCGCGACGCTGCTGCTGTTCGCGGTCTGGCTCGGTTCGGTCTCGCTGGCCACCGGCCTGTCATGGTTCAACGTCATGGACGCGGTCGGCACCCGGGTGCTGCGTGGTTACTCGTTTGTGCGCGAGCGCCTGTCCGAGCGTCGCGACCAGAGCATCGGCAAGGAAGTGCGGCAGGCGCGCGAAGTCGTCGTGCGCGAAGAGCAGAAAAAAGTCGCCGAGCGCAAGCCGCCGAAGATCGAGTCGCCCGCGCCGAAGGTCGAGAAGAGCGAGCGCGTCGAGAAGGAAAAGCAGGTGGCGCTGTTCGAGCGACCGGGTGCGACGGCATTGCCCGCGCTGTCACTGCTCGACGATCCGCCTGCGCGAGTCGGCGGCTATTCCGCCGAAGCGCTCGAGGCCATGTCGCGCCTGGTCGAATTGAAGCTGCGCGATTTCGGCGTCGAAGCCGAAGTCGTCGAAGTGCATCCGGGCCCGGTCATCACGCGTTTCGAGCTGCGCCCGGCGCCCGGCGTGAAAGTGGCGCAGATCTCCAACCTCGCGAAGGACCTGGCTCGCGCGCTCTCCGCCATCAGCGTGCGCGTCGTCGAGATCATTCCGGGCAAGTCGACGATGGGTCTCGAGATCCCGAACGAGACGCGCGAAATGGTCACGCTCGGCGAGATCATCAAGTCGCGGGCTTACGACGAAATGGCCTCGCCGATCGCGCTGGTGCTCGGCAAGGACATCGGCGGCAACCCGGTGGTGGCCGACCTCGGCCGCATGCCGCACCTGCTGGTCGGCGGCACCACGGGTTCGGGCAAGTCCACCGCGGTCAACGCGATGGTGCTGTCGCTGCTCTACAAGTCGACGCCCGAGCACGTGCGACTGATCATGATCGACCCGAAGATGCTGGAACTCTCGGTGTACGAGGGCATTCCGCACCTGCTGGCGCCAGTCGTCACCGACATGAAGCAGGCGGCAAACGCGCTGCGCTGGTGCGTTGCGGAAATGGAGCGGCGTTACCAGTTGATGGCGGCGGCGGGCGTGCGCAACCTGGCGGGTTACAACCGCAAGGTCAAGGATGCGGCCGATGCGGGCACGCCGATCAAGGACCCGATCGAGATGAAGCGCCTGCCTCCGGGCGGCGACCCGGCGACCGTGCCGTTCTGCGAACCGCTGCCGTTCATCGTGGTCATCGTCGACGAGCTCGCCGACATGATGATGATCGTTGGCAAGAAGGTCGAAGAGCTGATCGCACGCCTGGCGCAGAAGGCCCGCGCTTCGGGCATCCACTTGATCCTGGCGACGCAGCGGCCGTCGGTCGACGTCATCACCGGCCTGATCAAGGCGAACATCCCGACTCGCATCGCGTTCCAGGTGTCGGCCAAGGTCGACTCGCGCACGATTCTCGACCAGAGCGGCGCCGAGAGCCTGCTCGGTCACGGCGACATGCTGTACATGCAGCCCGGCACATCGCACCCCGTGCGTGTGCACGGTGCGTTCGTGTCCGACCAGGAAGTCCACAGGGTCGCGTCGTCGCTGCGCACGCATTCGGCGCCGATCTACATCGACGAGATCCTGGACGGTCCGTCGATGCCGATCCCCGGCTTGCCGGGCGAGGAAGGCGAGGGCGGCGAGGGCGCCGACGCCGAGCAGGACGCGCTGTACGACGAGGCGGTCAGGATCGTCACCGAGAGCCGCAAGGCGTCGATCTCGGGCGTCCAGCGGCGTCTCAAGATCGGCTACAACCGTGCTGCCCGCATGATCGAGGCGATGGAGGCCGCGGGACTCGTCGGGCCGTTGAATACCAACGGTTCACGTGAAGTCCTGGCGCCGCCGCCACCCGAGGCAGATTGAACATGACCCTCGCGCAGGTGAGGGCTCCGGCGTTGCTCACGCTGCTGCTCGTTCCCATGGCATCGTTCGCGGCCGACTCGATCGCGCGCGTCGATGCTTACCTCGCAACGTTGAGTACGCTGACGGCTGAATTCGTCCAGGTCGTGCAGGACAAGCAGGGACAGGTCACCGAGCGCGCGTCGGGCACGCTGTCGATTTCCCGCCCGAACCGCTTCCGTTGGGACTACCAGCAGCCGTACGCGCAGACGATCGTCGCCGACGGCAGGAAACTCTGGCTGTACGATCCCGATCTCGAGCAGGTCACCGTGCGTTCGCTCGAGCAGGGACTCGGTGCCACGCCCGCGATGTTGCTGTCGGGCTCCGGCAAGGTCGGCGACGCATTTGCGGCCGGCCCCATCGAACAGCGGCAGGGCTTGACGTGGTACCGGTTGGCGCCGAAGCAGAAGGGCTCGGATTTCGAGCGCGTGAGCTTAGGCTTCGACAGTCGCAATGAACTCGCCGCGATGGAACTCGTCGACAAGCTCAGGCAGACCACCACCATCGAGTTCTCGCGGGTCAAGCGCGGCGCCGCGCTCGCCGATTCGCTGTTCCGTTTCGTGCCACCGAACGGCGCCGACGTGATCGGCGAAGCCGCGGCACGCTGACGGCCGAACGCCGTCGCGTGGCCAGCCTGCCTGACGGGATACCGATGCTCAACCTCCGCTATCGACCGTTCTGGATCGCCGCGAGTGCCGTCCTCGTGCTCGGCGTCGTCTGGGGCAGCCTGCAGACGTCGCTCGGCGGGGAGGTACCGCAGGGCTTCGACAAGGTGGAGCATTTCGGCACCTACCTGTTCCTCGCCGTGTGGTTCACGGGTCTCTTTGCCCGCCCGCGCTGGTGGATGGTTGCGGCAACGCTGCTGATGCTGGGGGCTGCGATGGAAGCCGGGCAGTACATCATGCAGGCCGGTCGCGCCGCTGACGTTTACGACATGGCGGCCAATGTCGCGGGCGTCGCGGCCGGACTGTTGCTGGCCGCGCTGTTGACCGGTGGCTGGACGCAACGGATCGAGTCGTGGCTGAGGTGACACCTTTCCGTCCGCTCGCCGACCGCATGCGGCCCGCGAGCCTCGACCAGTTCGTCGGTCAGTCGCACCTGCTCGCGCCGGGCAAACCGCTGCGCCGCCTGCTCGAAGGCCGCAGCCTGCACTCGATGATCCTGTGGGGGCCGCCCGGCACCGGCAAGACTACGCTCGCACGCCTGGTCGCCAGGACCTGCGACTCCGAGTTCCTCGCGCTGTCGGCCGTGATGGCCGGCGTGAAGGACGTGCGCGCTGCCGTCGAGCAGGCGCAACAGATGCGCGCGGGCAGTGGCCGGCGCACCGTGCTCTTCCTGGACGAAGTGCATCGCTTCAACAAATCGCAGCAGGATGCCTTCCTGCCGTACGTAGAAGACGGCACCGTCTGCTTCATCGGCGCCACGACCGAGAATCCGTCCTTCGAGATCAACAGCGCGTTGCTGTCCCGTGCCCGGGTGTACGTGCTGCGCTCACTCACGGTCGACGATATCCAGCAGGTCCTGCGCCGCGCGCTCGAACGCGAATTCTCGTCTGGTGCCGAAGCCGTGCAGGCTGCCGACGACGCCATCGCTACGCTCGCACGGGCGGCGGACGGGGATGCACGCCGGGCGCTGAACCTGCTCGAGGTCGCAGCGGATCTCGCGCGTGCAGGCACCGGTGCCATCACCGAAGAGATCGCCGGCGAGGTTTCCGCCGGAGGGTATCGACGCTTCGACAAGAAGGGCGAGCAGTTCTACGACCAGATTTCAGCGCTGCACAAGGCCGTGCGCGGCACCGATCCAGATGCGGCACTGTACTGGCTCTGTCGCATGCTCGATGGCGGATGCGATCCGCGCTATGTGTGCCGACGAGTGATTCGGATGGCTTCGGAGGACATCGGCAATGCCGATCCCCGCGCGTTGCAGCTCGCGCTCGAGGCCGCTGCGGCGTACGAGCGGCTCGGCAGCCCGGAAGGTGAACTCGCGCTGGCCCAGGCCGTCGTGTTCATGGCCGTCGCGGCCAAGAGCAATGCCGTCTACGTGGCCTACAAGGCGGCCATGGCGGATGCGCAGAAGAACGGCACGCTCGACGTTCCCATGCACCTGCGCAACGCGCCCACGCGGCTCATGCAGGGACTGGGCTACGGTGAAGGCTATCGCTACGCGCACGATGAACCCGGCGGCTATGCGGCGGGGGAGAAGTATTTTCCCGACGCGATGCAGCCGGTGCGCTATTACGAGCCCGTGCCGCGGGGGCTCGAGATCAGGATTGCCGAGGCCCTGGAGCGGTTCCGGTCGCTGAAGCGCGGCTGATCTCGGCTACAATTCGCGCTTTCCCGAACCTTCCAGCTGCCCGCCATGCTCGACGCCCGCCTGCTTCGTTCCGATCCTGCCGCCGTGGCCGCGAACCTCGCGCGTCGCGGCTTCACGCTCGATGTCGGGCGTTTCCAGGCGCTCGAGGACCGCCGCAAGGCCGCCCAGGTTGCCGCGGATGAAGTGCGTGCTGCCCGCAATGCGCATGCGAAGAATGTCGGGAAAGCCAAGGCCCAGGGTCAGGACATTGCTTCGCTGCTGGCAGCGGGCGAAGAACTCGGCAACCGGATGGCGGGTCTCGACAGTGAGCTTGCGGACGTCCAGGCGGAGTTCGACGAACTCGTCCTCGGCTTGCCGAACATGCTGCACGAGAGCGTGCCGAACGGCCGCGACGAAGCCGACAACGTCGAAGTGCGCCGCTGGGGCGCGCCGCGCGCGTTCGAATTCGCGCCACTGGATCACGTTGCCATCGGCGAGAAGCTCGCCAACACCGCGATGGATTTCGAGGCAGCGGGCAGGATTTCCGGGGCACGGTTCGTCGTGCTGAAAGGCGGGCTCGCGCGCCTGCACCGCGCGCTGATCCAGTACATGCTCGACCTGCACACCGGCGACCATGGCTACACCGAGATCTATGCGCCGTATCTCGTCGCGCGCAGCGCGCTGGTCGGCACAGGGCAATTGCCCAAGTTCGAGGCGGACCTGTTCAGGGTGACCTCGGGCGACATGGAGTTCTTCCTGATCCCCACCGCGGAAGTGCCGGTCACGAACCTCGCGCGTGAATCGATCCTCGAGGCGAACACGCTGCCTCGGCGTTACGCCGCGCACACGCCGTGTTTTCGCAGCGAAGCCGGCTCGTACGGCAGGGACACGCGCGGCATGATCCGCCAGCACCAGTTCGAGAAGGTCGAACTCGTGCACATCGTGAGACCTGAGGATTCTTATGCGGAACTCGAGATGCTCGTCGGCTACGCCGAGAAGGTGCTGCAGGGGCTCGACCTGCCGTATCGCGTAGTCGCACTCTGCTCGGGCGACGTCGGGTTCGGCAGCGCCAAGACGTACGACATCGAAGTGTGGCTGCCGGGCCAACAGAAATACCGTGAGATCTCTTCGTGCTCGAATTGCGAGGCGTTCCAGGCGCGCCGCATGCAGGCACGCTGGCGCAATCCCGCGACCGGCAAGCCGGAGCCGGTGCACACGCTGAACGGCTCGGGCCTCGCGGTGGGTCGCACGCTCGTGGCGGTGCTCGAGAATTATCAGCAGGCGGATGGCAGCGTCGTGATCCCGCCGGCGCTGCGCAGGTACATGGGTGGCGCGGAGGTCATTCGCGGCTGACGTCAAAGGCCGGTATCACCCGGCTAGAATAGGTTTCCGCTCGGAGAGGTGGCAGAGCGGTTGAATGCACCGGTCTTGAAAACCGGCGTCCCCGCAAGGGGATCGTGGGTTCGAATCCCACCCTCTCCGCCAACAAAGCAATAAGGCAGCGCTGGCACCCGTCCGATCGACCGGCTGAAATATGCCCGGGTTGCACTTCAAGTAGCACTCCTGGCTTGCCCGCGGATTCCACGGCATGCCGGGCCGGCGTTCCACGCTAAGCCGGGACGGCTGAGGGGCGACAGGACAACCCGCTACCGTGACCGCTTCGGGGTATTCCCCGGGTAGGTCGACGGTGGCTCAAGCGAGGTTATCCGTGCGCGAGATTCGTGAGGTGCTGCGGCTGAAGGCCGAGGCAAGACGGAATGACCGGGAGATCGCTACGGCGCTCGGCTCGGGCGCGTTCGACGGTGCCGGAGTGCCTGCGCCGGGCGCGTGCCGCCGGCCTCGCCTGGCCGCTGCCAACGGAGTGCGACGAGGAGGCGCCGGTGGCGCTGATCGGTGCCGACGCGACCTGGCCGTATGCGGCTCTGCTGCGGCCAAGCATGGACTCGACGGTCACGTTAACGTGGGAGGTGGGAGTCGCAACCGGTTCCCCGGACTTCCCTTGAACCGTTGCCAGACGGGAGTGCACTATCCGCATTCTTTGCACTGACGGCGTCAGGCGAGCGCGGTAGGCTCGGTTGACTAGCGCCTTGCGGCTGGGGATCTTTACGGACAACTTCCGCTACAAAGCGTTCATCAGCTACAGCTGGGCGGATCGCGCATGGAGCGAGTGGTTTCACCGCGCGCTTGAGACTTATCGTCCGCCCAAAGAGGCTGCCGACGGGCAAACGCTCCGCCCGATTTTCAAAGACCGCGAAGAAGACGCCGCACATGCGTCCATCGGCGCGGCAATTGAAACAGCGCTCGGCGACAGCGAGTTTCTGATCGTCCTCTGCTCACCGCGCTCGGCGGCTTCGAAATGGGTCAATCGCGAAGTCGCCTGGTTCAAGACGAATCGGGACCCTAAGAAGATTCTAGCGGTCATTATCGACGGCGAGCCGCTGGCGTCACAGGTTGCCGGGCGCGAGTCGCAGGAGTGCTTCCCGGCAACGCTACTTTACAAGATCAATGCCGATCTACTCCCCACGGACGTTCTCGAGGACCCACCCCTCGCTGCCGACGCACGCAAGGTGGGCGACGGCAAGCGCGGCGCAAAGCTGAAACTCGCCGCAGCAATGCTTGGCGTCGGCTACGATGCGCTCGCGCGACGCGACGATCGGCGGCGCAGCAAACGGCGGAGGCTGGTCATGTCGGCGATGGCTGCGTCGATTGCAGTCCTCGCTGGGATTGCAATTTACGCGCTCAACCAACGCAACGCGGCGATCGTTGCGCGGGACGACGCGCAGGGCCTGGTCGAATTCATGCTGACCGATCTGCGTCAGCGCCTCGACGCGGTCGGCCGGCTGGATGTTCTCGACGCGGTCGCCAAGCGCCTCTTGGACAGCTACGCCAAGGAAGACTTGCTGACGCTCGATCCCGACGCGCTCGGGCGCCGGGCGCGGGTCCTCATGCTGCTCGGCGAGGTCGATTCAGCGCGTGGCAATCTCGACGCCGCCCTCGCGCGGTACAAGGAAGCGGTGGCGACAACGGAAGAACTCCTGAGACGCAACCCTGACGACGAACAGCGCATTTTCGACCATGCGCAGTCGATCTATTGGGTCGGCGACATCGCCTGGAAGCGCGGCGACATCGCGACCGTCACCGACTACTGGACGCAGTACCGCGACTTCGGCGCACGCCTGGTCGCGATCAATCCGGACAAGGACGCGTGGCAGACCGAGCTTGGCTACGGTCATCGAAACCTGGCGACGCTCGCACTTCAGGAGGGCGATGCGGGCGCCGCGGCCGAGGGCTTCGAGCGCGCCCGCGATGTCTCGCAGCGTCTCGCGGAAGCAGATCCGGCCGACCGTAGTCTGCAAATCATCCTGGCCGACGATCTCGCCTGGCTGGCGATTGCGCAGGAGAGGCTCGGCGACTTTGCAGAAGCGGAGCGGACGCTTGCCACGGAAGCAGCCATTTACGCGGCCCTTCTTGCCCGGGACCCGTCCGACGACGCGATCTTGAACCGGCAGTCCGTCAATGGGCGGGTGGCGGCCCGGATCGCCATGGATGTCGGCGACGCCGAGCACGGACTGGCGATGCTGCAGGCCCTCTTCGATCTCCACGAGAGCCGGCTCGCGCACGACAGCGAGAACACGCGCTGGCTCGACTATTACGGCTTGCTGCAGATTGAAACCGGGAGCGCCCTGCTGGCGCTCGGCAACCACGGCGCCGCACGCGAAATGGCAGACGGCGCACTGGCGGTTGCCCGACGCCTGCGGTCCATAGACGACTCAGTGACGGATTGGGCGATCGACAATCATTGTGGCGCGCTGTTGTTGGCCGCTCGCGCTGCTTTCGCCGAGGGCGATGAACGCGCGGCCGACGCTCATCTCGACGAGGCGGAGGCGGTCATCATGAGCGTGTCTGCTGGAAAGGCGCCGCCCGGACTGGACAAGCCGGTCATCAGGACGGCTCTGATGCGAGCGCGCCTTGCGGAGCGGGCCGGCGACAGCACCGCGGCCCGGCATCTCGCGGCGGACGCAGCGGCAAAGATCGACGCGCTGATTACGAAATCCGGATTCGAGTACAAGACCGTCTTCATCGAGACGTATCTACTGGCTGGCGACATGGCCAGGGCCCGCGCGCTCGCCGCCGTGCTCGACGCGGTGGGCTATCGGCACGCCGACTGGGTGACCCTGCGAAAACAGGTATTGCGATCGCAAGGAGGGGTGGAGACGGCCGCTCGGCCCATTCGACAGACTTCGGACAGACGGTACTAACCAGCAAAGGAACTACAACCCATGGTCAAGCACGCAACTGTATGTTCATCGGCGCTGATAGCCGTCGGCGCATGCCTGATTCCATCAAGCCCTGCCATCGCTCAAGGCGGCCCGATGGTCCCGCCGCCGCCCTGCGACGCCAGCGTGACCACGATCAATGCGCGGGTATCGATCACGCGAGAGACGCTGAACCCAGGTCCCAACGAGACGATTGTCTACTATGACGGCTGGAGCGGTAATTGTTGGGATTCGACGCAGGACGCCTTCGTCCTCGCCCCCTTGGGGACCGGCCCGGTGACATTCAGCATCAGCATCTACGACTCGCAGGGGCTCAGCATCCGCTACACCGATGCGGCGGGCGCCTGGGCACCCGGTCAGACGCTCGACGCGACCAAGACCGTCGTTTTCGGTGCCGTCACCAGCAAGGGGCGTATCCAGACGCCGCTTTCAAACTGGCCGATTCCGGGCCTTCCGCCCCAGGAGCAAGCGGAGTTCAGCGGCTTCGCATTCTCCCCCGACGGTAAGACGCTCACCTTCACGGACCGGGACAACACAGGACAGGACTATCATTTCGGCGTATGGCTGGTCGATCCGGTGAGCCCGGGTACGGGCGCGGAGTACAGATTCATCTCCGACCCCGGCACGCAAAGCAAGGGCGTCGGCAACAGGTGACCGACTGACGTCGGCTTTTCATCTCGAAGCGAACGGCCCCTCTGGGGCCGTTTTGCTTTTCCGATTTCGTTGCCGCTGAAGGCAAGCCATCCGTCCGGTTGCGCGAGGCTCCGGTGGCAGCACATGCTGCGTCAGCCAACCCCGGCTAGTCATTGGGTAGTCAAGTGAAACGACCAGACCAGGTCTGCGAGAGTTGCTGGCGCGTGAGCAGGGCGTCGCCGGTTCCGGTGACCGAGATCGCCTGCCATCACAACAAGGTGCTCGCGACGTGGCACGCAGATACGGATGACTGGACATACCAGCATCGCGTCGCCCGTAAGCGACCCACCCAGAAGCAAAGCGAGCAACTGGCGCAGATGTTCGACCAGGCAAACGCCGCGACCCGACGACGGGATGAGCCATGAGAACACGTATCGCGCAGCTGGGGGGCGTAACGCAATGGATACCGTCACTGTCAATCGAGCGCCGGTCTTGACGTTATGGGCTGCCGTAGTGGCAGAGCGCCTTGGGTTCGATCGCGAAGAGGCGCTTACGCTCGGCAAGTCTGTCGCCGGACTGACCGCCCATTCGAAGGGCCAACGACTTGGAATCTTTACGCCCTCTCCTGAGGCTGTTCGCCGGCAGCGAGCGGAGAAAGCGAGAGCCGCAGGCGTGTTCCACGTCGCGCTCCTGGGCCGTGCGGTGCCCGTTCTGCATACAGACGAGGGCCTGAGGGCTGCGGGCAAGGATCAGAAGCCGGTGGTCCCAGCGAGCGTCCAGCAATACCTTGTATCGAAGTTCGGCGATGCATTGCCCGCAGTGCGGCACGCGATGGAAACGCTGGCAGAGTCGCGGGATCCAGAGGCACTTGCGGACGAGGGCTTCCGGCTCTACGAGGCATTCCGGCCCGTGGTGCCGGCGGGCGAGTCGGGATGGGGGGCGAAAGGGACGCTGAGCCTGGCCAGGATTGTGGCGCTGGGCGGGAAGAACAGAAAATAGCCTGCGGCCGGCGTCGTCCAGGCAAGGATTTCGCGCAAAAAAATGCTGCTTCGAAATGCATGCGCAGACGACTTCGGCTCCATCGTGGTGTTGAACCAGCGGGAGGTTCAGCAGACCAGCCCGATGGACCTGGCACGCCTGCGTGAGCTGGCGCAGATGTCGAGCCATCACAAGGTGGCCGTCGTCGACGGCCGCATCGCGGCGTTCCTGCTGGCCATGCGGGACGACGCGCCGTACCTTAACGACAACTACGCTTGGTTTGCCGCAAGGTTTCCGCAATTCATCTACGTTGATCGGATCGTCGTTAGCTCGGAATTTGCCGGCTTGAAGATCGGCAGCCAGTTGTACGAGGACCTGTTCGATTACGCGAGGTCGCAAGGTATCAAAGCGATCACGTGCGAATACAACGTTCGGCCCCCGAATCCTGCCTCGCAGCGGTTCCACGACAAGTTCGGCTTCAAAGAGCTGGGCCAGCAATGGGTGGCTCACGGCACTAAGCTGGTCTCGCTGCAGGTGGCCGAGGTTAGCGCGGCAGCGGATTGCGGACCGGAACTTACGGGAAGCGGCTGAAATCACGATCCGCGTTCAGCAACTCATGGGCGCTGTGACGCGGGTAGCGGCGACGGTCACGACAATGATGAGTTCGGTCCCCTCGAACGGCGCAGGGGCCCCAGAGGTAGCAAGTATCCGGTAGTGTCGGATGGCTGCATTGCAGAGGCCTCGCCCCAGCAGGTTTCGGCAACTCACGTGGCAAGGTGCTATTTGAACCTGCCAAATCAATCCAACGCGGCATCACACTTGACTGGCACTCAACTGGCACTGGGGTGCCAGATGCTATGGCTGCAGCGTATCGTCGCGTTAGCACGTGCCGGTAATCTCGGTATTTCTAAGCGCGAGGATGCGCGGCTAGGCGCGGGCCACGACCTTGGGCGCAGTCGACGCTGTCGCCGAAGAATAGGCTGCGGCAGTCGCCGGAGTGACAACCGGATGGCCCGCGTCGGCCCAGCCCAGGATTCCGTCCTCGAGCGACATTGGATCGACGAAACCCAGCCGCAGCAGCGCTTCAGCTGCCAGCGCGGACCGGCCGCCGCTCAGGCAATACAGCACCACCGGCCGCTGGCGATGCGACAGGGCCTCGGCTGTCTGGTAATTGACGGCAGGATGACCGTCGACTTCGAACTCGAGCAGGCCGCGCGGAATGTTGACTGCCCCGGGAAGGTGACCATCGGCGAATTCCTCCGGCTCGCGGACATCGACGATCGGACAACCGAATTTCTGCAGCTCGAGCAGCTCGGCTGGGCCGATCTCGCGGATCACGGATCTGGCTGCGGCGATGAGGTCGCGGACGGTATAGCTCATGCACGGATGATCGTGGCAAGGTTATCTGCCGTCTAATGCCGGTCTGTCAGGAACTCATGCCAGCCGGTTCTTTGGGGTCGCTCCCGGCCATGACCGGCCCGGCGTGACCGGGCTCCGGCGCCGCTGTCACGACGCCGGACCGGACTCGTCAGCGGGTCTTCGCGTAATTGCTGGCGCCGAACCAGTCGACGACGACGGCGGGCTCGTCGCCAACGACCCAGGCGTCGTGGCCACTCGGCAGCGAGGTGATGTCGCCGGGGCCGGCGACCATTTCAGTGCCGTCGTCCATGCGGATCGCGAGGTGGCCGCTGACGTGGTACTGGAAATGCGGGGCCTCGCAACTTCGAGTCTTGGCGATCGGCTTGACATCGTTCGACCAGCGCCAGCCGGGCTCGAACACCAGTCGGCCGACTTCGCCGTCGCCGACCTTCAGGATTTCCGCTCTGCCGTGCGGAAACGATCGCGTCTCGTCGGGATGTAAAAACGTCTTGTGCTCCGTTTGCTGATGGTGCGTAGGCATGGCCGGATCCCTCCTGCGATTGTGGGTGGCTGCGTTACACCGGCTGCAGGTCACGCTGCAGCAGCGATACCGGATACGCTCCGCATTTCGCGGCGTCAAGCTGCGCTGCGGTAGTGCGCAGGGAAGGACTCAGCGCGCGACGGTCGCGATCAGGCGCGCGTAGAACCCGGCCGTGCGGCGCAGGTTGTCCAGCGTCATGTGTTCGTTCGTGCCGTGGATCATCTGCAGCTCGCCGATCGACGCCACGATCGGCTGAAAGCGGTAAATATCCTTGGCCAGGCCGGCCATGTGGCGGCTGTCGGTCGTTGCCGTGACGAGGCCGGGCGCCACGGGAGTTCGCTCGTCACCCGCGGCGAGTTCCGCCATGACGCGGTATGCCTTCGAGGTGCTCGACGACACCGGTGAAGGATCGTAGGCAGGACCCTCCCAGGCGAGTTTCACGCCGAGGCCGTTGGTCGCTGCCGAGGCGCGCCGCATCACGTCGTCCGCGGTCAGGCCCGGTGCGATGCGGTAGTTGATCCAGGCCGCGGCGTCTTGCGGCAGCACGTTTTCCTTTGGACTGCCGCGCAGCATCGTCGGCGCGATCGTCGTGTGCAGAGTTGCAGCGCCCGCGGCCGTTGCCGCGATCTGTCGCACGAGCAGTGGGCGGAACAACCATTCATTCGCGACAGCGACGCGAACGAGGAGCGGCGCATCCGGCGCGAGCGCGCGCACCATGTCGGCTGCTGGTCCCTTGAACTCGAGCGGAAACGGCTCACCAGTGATGGCCAGCACGGCCCTCGCAAGCACTTCGACGCCGGTTTCCGGTGGCGGAGCCGAGGAATGCCCGCCTGTGGCCGGCGCGGTGACTGTCAACGTCGCGTAGCCCTTCTCGGCAATACCGATCAACGCCACGGGTCGGCCAAGCAGCGGGAAATCGGAGATGACGGCCAGGCCTTCGTCGAGCACGAACTCCGCTTGCACGCCACGGGCGTGCAGCAATTGCGCTGCTGCGTGCGCCCCTGTGCCGCCAGCCTCTTCATCGTGCCCGCTGACCACGTGCACGGTGCGACGTGGCACGAACCCGCTCGTGACCAGCGACTCGATGCCCTCGAACAACCCGATCATCGACCCCTTGTCGTCGACGGAGCCACGACCCCATACAGCGCCGTCGGCGATCACGCCGTCGAACGGCGGGTGCGACCAGTCCTGCTCGGTGCCCGGCGTCACTGGGACGACATCGTGGTGAGCCATCAGGACGATCGGCGGGAGCGACGGGTCTGCGCCGCGCCAGGTGTAGACCAGCGTGTGGCCGGCGACCAGTTCGCGTGTCAGGGCCGCGTGTGCCGCAGGGTAGGTCGCGGCAAGCCACGCGTGCAGACGGTCCCATTCGCCCCATTCGTTGTCCTTCGCGTCCTGGTGACTGACGGTGCGGAATCGAACGGCTTCCGCCAGGTGCTTTGCAGGGAGTGCGCCGTCGATGCGCACGGCCGGCGCGAGTTCGACAGGCGACTGCAAGTCGCCGGTGAGCGGAGTGTAGGTTGCCGTGCGATACGCGACGACCGCGACCAGGGCGGTGATCACGACCAGCAGGACGATGAGAACTCGGCGGGTCAGGCTCATAGAGCCCGATGATAGGGGCATTCAGCCCGTCTCTCACCCGAAGATTCCGGATCACGTGCAGGTCTGGGGCGGATTTCGTGGAGGCGCCGGGCCGGCCCGCGTGGCCTAGCGATTAATACCGGCGCGTCGTTCCAACACTCCGAATTTTCCTCGGCAGCGTCCGGCACTAGCCTTGGGCCATAGGGAGAAGCGCGTGCCGCCCCGGCACGCCCAGGCTCAATCAGCGAAGGAGTGCGTCATGAGAAGGAAATTTCTGTCGATCGCAATACCGGTCGCGGCCTGCGTGGCCTGGGGCAGCGTCCTTGCCCAGCCGTTGGAAGAGATCGTCGTCGAGGCATCGCCCATCGTCAAGGAGAGCAAGGCCGACACGGCCAGCCCGGCACCGGGGTACTACAAGGTCGTCATGTCGAGTCGAGTGAGCTACGCGGACCTCGACCTGGCGAAGCCGGCGGATGTCGCAACGCTGGACTGGCGGATCAACGAGGCGGCGAAGGTCGTCTGCGAGAAGCTCGGCAAGGCCTATCCGGACTCCGGGCCCGACACCAAGGAGTGTGCGCAGCGTGCCGCGGGCAAGGCACTGGCTGAAGCAAAGAAGGTCGCCGGGTCCAGGAAATAGGTGAGCCGCCGGGTTGGCCGCTGGCGAAGATGAGCGGTTGCCGAACGGATCGGCGACAATCGCCGGCTGTTGCCCAACAGGAATCCGAGGCCGCCCATGAAGACCCGCATCACCGAACTCTTCGGCATCCAGCACCCGATCATCCAGGGCGGCATGCATTTCGTCGGTTTGCCCGAACTGGCGTCGGCCGTTTCCAACGCTGGCGGCCTCGGCATGATTACGGCCCTGACGCTGGGCACGCCCGAGAAGCTCGCAGCGGCGATCAGGCGCTGCCACGAAATGACCGACAAGCCGTTCGGGGTCAACCTGACGTTCCTGCCGACGTTCGCCAACCCGCCGTACGCCGAGCTCATTCAGGCGATCGTCGAAGGCGGCGTGCGCATCGTCGAGACCGCGGGCCGCAGTCCCGAGCAGTACCTGCCGGTGCTGAAGCAGCACGGCATCAAGGTCATTCATAAATGCACGTCGGTGCGGCACTCGCTCAAGGCCGAAAAGATCGGCTGTGATGCCGTGAGCGTCGACGGCTTCGAGTGCGGAGGTCATCCGGGCGAGGACGACGTGCCGAACTTCATCCTGTTGCCGCTCGCCGCCGAGGCGCTGAAGATTCCGTTCGTCGCTTCCGGCGGCATGGCAGACGGGCGCAGTCTCGTCGCGGCGCTCGCACTCGGCGCCGACGGCGTGAACATGGGCACGCGTTTCATCGCCACGAAGGAAGCGCCGGTGCACGAGAACGTGAAGCGGGCGCTGGTGCAGGCCAGCGAACTCGACACGCGGCTGATCATGCGGCCGCTGCGCAATACCGAACGCGTCCTGCGCAACACTGCCGTCGACAAGGTCGTCGAGATCGAGAAGCAGAAGGGCGCGGCGACGACGATCGACGACGTCCGCGAATATGTTGCCGGTGCCTACGTGAAGGTCATGCAGCAGGGCGACATGGAAGCGGGCGCGTGGTCGTGCGGCATGGTCGCCGGCCTCATCCACGACGTGCCGACCTGCCGCGAGCTGGTCGACCGCATCATGGGCGAAGCCGAGACGATCATCGCGCAGCGCCTGGCTGGTATGCGCGCCGCCTGACCGTCAGATCTCGCCGTGCTTCGCGAACTGCGCGATGTGGTCGCCGGCCCGGAAGGCGAGCGCCTGGATCGTCATCGTCGGCTGCCCGCGCCCGGACGTCACGAAGCTCGAGCCATCGCAGACGAACAGGTTGCGGACGTCGTGCGACCGGTGGTACTTGTCGACGACCGAGGTCTTCGGGTCGTTGCCCATGCGTGCGGTGCCCAGCAGGTGCGGTCCGGCGGTCGATTCGGCGACCGGGTCCTTCCAGATTTCGAGAGCACCGGCTGCCTGCATGGACTCGACGCCACGATCCTGCAGGTAGCGCGCCATCGCCAGGTCGTCTGGATGGTCCTTGTAAGTCAACCGCAACGCGGGCAGTCCCCAGGCGTCTTTCAGCTCCGGATCGAGGTCGATGCGATTGGTCTCGAGCGCAAGCGACGTGCCGTGGCCAGCGACGATCATCGCGCGCGGCAGGGCCTCGAGCAGCGATTTGAATCCGGCGCCCCACGTGCGACCCGGTGGTGGCGCGAACAGCGACCACGCAATCGGCATCGGGCCGATGCGCGAATCGATGCCGCCGCCGCCGTAAAAACCGCGCTTCGGGTCGCTGTCGTACCAGTCGTGCACGACACGCGTGACCTGCGCGCTCTTGAACTCGTTCAGTTCGTGCTCGAACAGCGCGTTGATCTGGGCGTAGGTGTTGAACATCAGGTTCTTGCCGACGTAGCCGCTCGAATTCGCGAGCCCGTCGGGGAATTTTGCATTGGCCGACATCAGCAGCAGCCGCGACGACTCGGCGCCGTTGGCGCACACGACGACCGCGCGTGCCTTCTGGAAGTGCTCGCGCTTGTCCTTGTCGAAGTAGGCGACGCCGGTCGCACGGCCCGCCGCGTTGGTCTCGATGCGCGACACGTAGCTCAGCGGCCGCACTTCGCAGCGTCCCGTAGCCTCCGCCTCCGGGATCATGGTGTACAGCGTCGACGACTTCGCCTGCATTTCGCAGCCGAACCCGATGCAGAACCCGCAGTGCGCGCACGCGGCGCGATCCTTGTAGGGCACCGAGGCGATCGCCATCGGCGCCGGGTAGGGATGCCAACCCATCTTGCGTGCGCCGCGCTCGAGCAGCACGCCCGAGGATTTCACGGGCAGCGGCGGCATCGGATACGGCTTGCTGCGCCACGGGTCGAACGGGCTGGCACCGGCCAACCCGGACACACCGACCTCCCACTCGACCTTGGTGTAGTACGGCTCGAGTTCGGCGTACGTGATCGGCCAGTCGGCGAACGTAGTGCCGGCGATCGCGCCCAGCCGGCTGCGTTCGTCGAAGTCGACTTCGTGGAAGCGCCAGAAGTTCGCGGTGAAGTGCACGGAACTGCCGCCGACGTTCGGTGCGTACCAGGCGGCAGGGAACTCCGTCACACGCTGCGCTTTCTCCGCCGCCGTCTTGCGAAACGTCTGCGGATTCGTGTCGAGCTTGTTGGTGAGCGCGCCGTTGAACCAGTGGTCCAGCTCGTCGTGGCGGAAATCCGCGGCCGTGAAGCGCGGTCCCTGCTCGAGCACCAGCACCTCGAAACCGGCCTGCGACAGCTCGCGAGCCATCACGCCGCCCGCGGCTCCAGAACCCACCACGACGAAGTCGACGGTGTCCGTCGGTTTGAACTGGCGCGCGCTCATGACTGCTGCCCCGCAGTCTTCGGGTACGGCACGAACCCGGCGTATTCGGCGTCGTAATGTCCGAACGGGGGCTGCCACGCATGCTGGTCGACGAAACCCACGAGCTTCCAGCCGAGCTTGTCCGCGTTGCCGCCATAGGAGGGCAGGGCGAGAAGGCCGAGCACCGTCAGGAACTTCATGCCGCCGAAGAACGGCGTGTGCTCGATGTGCTTGAGGTACGCCGTCTGGTCGTCGAACGGCAGGTCTGCAAACTGCGCGACGCCCGGATGGTGCTTGGCGCACTTCGACTGGAAGTCGGTCAGGCCCGCCACGAACTCCTTGCCGTTCTCTTGCCACAACCCCGCATGCACATGGTCGATGAAGTAGACGACCCCGGCTTCATGTGCGCCCGGGGTGGCGCCACTCGGGACGATCTGCGACGCGATTGCGTCGACGTCACGGGCCTGTGCGGGCGTGAGCAGCAGCAACTTGCTGCGATCCGCCGTGTCGCTGACCATCTGGTGGGCGTGTTCGGCTGCGGCGACGACTTTGGGCCAGCTGGCCGCGAGCCACGCCATTCCAAGCGCGCCGCCGGAGGCCTGCAAGAATCTCCTGCGAGACGTGTCAGATGCGTTCAATGCGATTCCCCTGCGAGCGTTATTCTGGACTGAGTATGCTATGTCCGCCGCGGTCACGTGCATTTTTGCATGGCAGCGTGTCTACGACGGCCCGACAGGAGGTTGCATGAAAGTACTCGACAGTCGATTCTTTGCATCGTCGTTAACGTGTGCGCTGCTTGCGCTGCCGCTTGCTGCCCCAGCCGCGGACGCAATCGTGCGTCGGTCGCTGCCCGATTTCCCGATCGCAAGCAGCGTCGGCGTGCCTGGCGCAGCGCGCATCGTTTTCGTCAGCGGCACGCTCGCAGATGTCGCCAAACCTGACGCCCCGGCCGGCAGCATCGAGCGCCTCGGCGATACCGAGACCCAGGTGGCCAGCGTGCTGGCCAAGATCGAGAAGGAACTCGCTGCGTCCGGGCTGACGATGGCCGACGTCGTGAAGATGAACGTCTTCATGGTGGGCGACCCGGCAAAGGGCGGCGGCATGGATTTCGGCGGCTTGATGAAGGCCTACGCTCGCCACTTCGGGCCCGCCAGCCAGGGAAACCTGCCGGCGAGGACCACCGTGCAGGTGGTGGCTCTGCCCATGCCGGGTGCGCTGGTCGAGATCGAAGTGGTGGCGGCGCGCTGAACGGAGCGGCAGCGCCCGCATGCCCGTCGATCCTGGTGAAGGCGAGGCGTTGGCCGAGAGGTTGCGGGCCGCGGGCGTCGAGGTCATCGCCCGTCGTTACGCGGGCATGGTCCATGGCTTTGCAGGTTTGCCCCAGATCACGCCGGCGGCGACGCAAGCGATCGACGAACTGGCGGGCGAAATCCGCGGATCGCTCGCATAAACGCGACGTTCATTCCATTTCGCCGGGTCCGTTCACGAAACCTTCAACTGCTTGACGCGGCGCAGCAATACCCGGGACCGATCATTCGTGCACGCCAAGCCGGCGGACGTCGAATGGAGTGACCCATGGAAATCGCAGCGATCGTGATCATCGCCTCGGTGGTGCTGTACATGCTGCAGCAGATCGAGGATTCGATTCGATAAGATCGGTACGAGAATGCACCGGCTTCGGGATCGGGCCAGCGGCGGCGAGGGCCTGGCCCGAAGCCACGGTGTTCATGGTCGACGCAAGGAGAACCGTCATGGCCGAAAACGCTGTTCGCTGGTTCGAGATCTACGTGCAGGACATGGCCCGCGCCCGACGCTTCTACGAGACCGTCCTGGACGTGAAGCTCGAGCAGCTTGGTCCCGTTGACCAGGATCTCGAGATGTGGTCATTCCAGATGTCACCCGACCGGCCCGGCGCCGGCGGGGCGCTCGTCCGCACGCCCGGCATGCCCTCGACACCTGGCGGCACGATGATTTACTTCGGCTGCGACGATTGCGCCGTCGAGGGCGGCCGCGTGGACGCGGCGGGCGGCAAGATCCAGCGGGAAAAGATGTCGATCGGCGAGTACGGCCACATCGTCCTGGCCATCGACACCGAAGGCAACCTCATCGGGCTGCACTCGATGAACTGACGCTATTCGATCGCATGGACCTGCAACTGCTCGAGCTTGCCGTCCGGCAGTTCGTAGGTCCAGACGCGCAGTTTTCGATCAGGATACACGGCGTGGTACGAGCGACCGGTCATGCCGCCGCGCTGCCACGTCCGGACATGCTTGAATTCCCTCGGCGCACCGAGCGGGCCGAGGCTCGCCTGGAAATCGGCCAGGGCTTGCGCCGAGAAGTAACCGTTCGCGTTCGACGTGAACTGCGAGCGGTCGATGCGGCCGGCGCGCAGGCCTTCGAAGATCGCCTTCGTTTGCGCCTTCCGCGCGGTATCGGTCGCGTCGGCGTGTTCGAAGACGATGTCCGCGATCTTCGCCGCAAGCTGGTCGGGCGCATGCGATGCCATGAGATTGGTCAGGACCACGATGGCCACGCCGTCGTCGGGATAGACGACATTCAGCGCCGTGAATCCCGCCACTTCGCCACCGTGTTCCAGCTTGCGCCGCTGCCCGTCTATCGCAACGTCGAGTCCCAGCGCGTAGTCGGTGCCGGCGCCATTTTTCAGCAGTACTTCGGTTTCGAGCTCGCGATAGGAGTCGGCGCTCAGCACGGTGCGATTGATCAATGAAATGTTCCAGCGAGCCAGGTCCTCTGCGTTCATGGCGAGACCGCCCGCGCCGAACAGCCAGCCCGGGCCGCTGTATCCGGACGAACGAGGGGGTCCCAGCGCATACGATTCGTAGCCCGGTACCGTGCCATGGGCCAGCGGCTCATTGTCGAAGTCGCGAACCGACTCGATCCCCAGTGGTTCGAAGATGCGGCGTTCGAGGAACCGGTACAGCGGCTCGCCGCTGACCTTCTCGACGATGAGCCCTGCGAGCACGTAGCCCGTGTTGCTGTATTGCCAGCGCATGCCGGGTTCGTAGTCGAGCGGCTGGCGCGCCCAGCGGTCGAGGATTGCCGCGGGCTGCGTCGGCTGCCGCATTTCGGCAAACGTATAGTCCTGCGGCCAATAGTCCTGGTAGCCCGACGTGTGGGTCAGCAGTTGGCGGATCGTGATCTCGTTCGCACGGGTCAGTTGCGGAAAGTATTTCGCCACCTTGTCGTCGAGCGAGAGCTTGCCGTCCTGTTGCAGCAGGAGCAGTGCCGACGCGGTGAACTGCTTCGAGATCGAGCCGATCGCGTAGCGCATCGCCGGGCGGGTACGCAGGACTTGCGGCTCCAGTTCGGCACTGCCGTACGCCTGCGCGTAGACGATGCGGCCGTCCCTCACCACCGCAATCGAGGCGCTCGGCACACCTGTCTGCTGCAGTACTGCCGCGGCCGCCGCGTCGATGCGCTGGGCCGTGGCCTGGTCGAGATCAGCGTCGACCTTTCGTGCCCCGGTGGAGAAAGCGACCAGCAGCAGGCTGACCAAGGTAATAAGGTTGCGGGCGTTGATCTGCACGGAGGACCTCAAGCGCTGACAGTGACTCGGAGGACGGGAATCTGCACGCCCTGCAGGCGGAATGACTCGACCACGGCCGGGTTGATCTCACCGGCAGCGGCAACGTAATCCGGCACCGTCACCCAGGGCTTGATGGCGATCGAGATGGCGTGATCGCCGAGCGCTGCGGCGGCAACCAGCGGCGCCGGATCCTGCAGCACGCGTGGATTGGACGCGAGCACGTCCCGGACCGCGCCAACGGCGGCATCGATGTCGGTCCCGTACGCCACGTTCACGGTGAGGTCCAGTTGCCGGATCTCGCCGTAGTTGTGCAGGATCTCGCCGGCGATCTTGCGGTTGGGGATCACGACCAGCGAGAGGTCGCTGTGGCGCAGCGTCGTGCTGAAGATCGAGATCTTGCTGACGACACCTTCCTCCCCGGCGATCGAGATGTACTCGCCGACACGGAACGGCCGCGTGAAGATGATCGTGAGTCCCGCGGCCACGTTGCCCAGCACGCCCTGGAGCGCCAGTGCGATGCCCGCACCCGCGATGCCGAGGCCGGCGAGCAGTGGCAGCAGGTCGATTCCGAGGTTCTGCAGCGCGATCAGCAGGAACAGGAACAAGACGACGATCCGGACGACCCGCAGCAGCAGGTCGCGCACCGGTTGCTCGAGCGGCAGCCGGCTGAGGCCGCGCGCCGCGAACTTCGCGACCCAATGCATCACGAAAAAGCCGGCTACCAGCACCAGCGCCGCGGCGAGCACGCGCGGACCGTATTGCACGGCCAGTTGCGTCAGCACATCGGGGGTCTCGAGCAGCGAATCGATCGGGTTGGCCATGTGAAATCCTACCGCACCTGTTTCGGTTCGATGGTTGCAACCGGCGCGCCCGATTTCTTCCAGGCGCCGAACCCACCGTGGAGGTGGGCGACCGG
This sequence comes from Gammaproteobacteria bacterium, assembly GCA_011391405.1. Classification (GTDB taxonomy): domain Bacteria; phylum Pseudomonadota; class Gammaproteobacteria; order Steroidobacterales; family Steroidobacteraceae; genus RPQJ01. The sequence goes on along the minus strand of JAABQQ010000271.1, from coordinate 22,268 downwards.
CGTGAGTCCCATGTCCTGGGCGGTTTTCGCGGCAAGTGCGGAACGCCAACCGCCGGCACAGAAGAAAACGAAGCGGTTGCCCGAGGCGAAGAAGTCCTTGTGGTACGGGCTTGCCGGATCGATCCAGAACTCGAGCATGCCGCGGGTCACGTTGACTGCGCCGGGCATGCCGCCTTCGCGCCAGAGTTCGCGCGGATCGCGCAAGTCGATGAATGTAACGTCGGGCCGGCCGAGCAGCGCGCGCGCCTCATCGACGCTCAGCGTCTCGATTTCGGCCAACGCCTCGTCCACCAGTTGTTTCACGCTCTTCTTCAGTGCAAGCGGCACGTTCGTCTCCTCGAAGGAATGGCTGTCTCCGGCGCCCCGGTCTCAGAACCCGCAGCGTTCGAGGGCGTTCGCGACTCGCGCACGCGTCACCTCGGACTTCATCGGGAAAGCGCGGAAGAAGTCATCGCGCGTAAGCACGGGGTTGCGCGATCGAACGTTGGCAGCCCACTGCGCGGCTTTCGCGTCCTCGCCGATGATGGCTTGCGTGGCCGAGGCGATCATCGCAATCAGCACGTGGGCACCCGGCGAACGCGCAGCCCGTTCGGCCCACGCGGCGGCGGCGAGGTCTTCGCCGACGACCATGTGGGTGAAGGCTCGCGTGCCCAGCATCGCGTAATAGAGCGGATCGAGGGGACTCAGGCGCATCGAGAGGTCGACGTGCGCGCGGCCCCGCAGGCCACGGCCTGCCAGCGTCTCGGTCCAGGCCTGGGCATAGATGCCTTGCGCGTAGTTCGGGCTGATCGCCGTGGCGCGCTCAAGCCAAGCGAGGCCGCCTTCGAGGTCGCCCGAGAGCCAGAAGGTGCGGCCCATCGTGAAGTTCACGAACGGGTCGAGCGGGTCGAGTTCCAGGCCGCGCTGCGCGAATCGACGTGCCAGGTCGGACTCGCCAGCGACGTCGTCCGTGTGCCGCATGAACGCAGTCTGGAAGTGCACGAACGACAGTCCTGCGTGCGCGCGGGCAAATCCCGGGTCCCTTGCGACAGCCTGCTGAAACAGCGCCGTGGCTGCGGCATTGTCCGTGCGATTGAAACGGTACATGTGCTGCAGGCCAAGGTGGTACGCCGACCACGCATCGAGATCCTCGGTCACCGTGAGGCGGGCAAGGTTCGCTTCGTGCAACGGAATCTGCAGTTCGAGCGCCGTCAGGATCCGCGAGCGGATGTCCTCGCGGATCGCGTGCACGTCGTCGACCGAGCCGGCGAACCGGTCCGCCCAGACGATTTCGTCGCTGCGCGTATCGACGAGTTCGACGATGACGACGAGGTTCGGGCCCGCGACGTCAACGGTACCGGACAGGCAATACCGCACCCCGAGCACGCGACCGATTTCGCGCATGTCGGCGTCTTCGGAGCGCAGGCGAAACGATGAACCGCGCGCCGTCACGAACAGCCAGCGCAGCCGCGACAGCTCCATGATCAGTTCGTGGGGCAGGGCGTCGGCAATAGCAGCGTACGGCCCGGCGTTGCCGATGAGGCGAAACGGCAGCACGGCGATCGAAGGCCGCGCCGACTGCGCGTCCTGCGGTCCAGTGTGCAACTCCAGCGGCGGAGGGTCTGTGAGCTGTATCGCTCTCGCGACTTTCACCTCGGCGACGAAGCGGAAGCCCTGGCCGTGGATCGTCCGGATGAACCGCTGCGACTGGCCGTCGTCGCCAAGCGCTTGCCGTGCCGACTTGATGCGGCTCGCGAGTGCGGCATCGGACACGACACGCCCGTCCCAGATCTTGTCGAGGATTTCGTCCCGCGAGACCAGGCGCTCGCGGTTTTCGACCAGCAGGGTGAGCAAGGCAAAGACCTGGGGTTCGACCGGACGAGGCGCGCCGTTCTCGCGCAGCTCGGCCTTGGCAGGGTCGAGCTCGAAGCCTTCAAACCGGTAGAGCATGGGCCCGAGGATACCGCCGGCCGGGGCGATCGCCCAGAAACCCAGTCAGAAACCTCCATGAAATCTCCATGCCGTCTGCAAGCTTCGGTTGGCGCGGGCTGTCAGTATTCCTTCACACGCCGTCACTCCAGGGAGCACCACCATGACCCGACCCATACACCGGATGACCCTGCCCGCCATCGTTTGCGCTGTCCTGGGTGCGCCAGGCGTGCTGAACGCCGAAACCGCGGTGGCGCCTGGGCTGGACCGCCCGTTGGCCCTCTCCGAGACAGCCGCCGATCTGCAATGGGGAGATTGTCCGGCCATCTTCCCGCCCGGTTGCAAGATCTCGGTGCTGCATGGCAATCCGGCCGAGCCGGGTGCCGATGTGTTCCTGCGAGTGCCGTCGGGCTATACGATTCCGGCGCATTCGCACACGTCGGCCGAACGCATGGTGCTCGTCTCCGGCCAGCTCGACGTGACCTACGCAGGCCATCCAACCGTGAGCCTGAAGCGGGGTGATTACGCGTATGGGCCGGCCACGCTGCCGCACACGGCTCGCTGCAACGGAGCGGAGGCCTGCACGTTGTTTATCGCGTTCAATGGCGCCGTGGACGCGCTGCCATTTGCAGGGACGATTTAACCAACCATCGCAAGGAGAAACGACATGCCCCTGGTTACCATCGACGTCATCACGGACGTGTTCACGCCGCAGCAGAAGGCCGACATGATTGCCAAGGTCACTGCGGCGATGATCGAAGTCGAAGGCGAAAGGATGCGTGGCGTCACCACCGTCCGCATCAACGAGTTCAAGAGCGGCGACTGGGCCATCGGTGGCCAGGCGCTCAAGACCTCGGACGTGAAGGCACTCGCCGAAGGCAAAGCCGCGTAGCTGGCGCTGTCCCCTCTCCCGCCCAGGCGGGAGGGGGTTCTGCTGGATTTTCAGCAAAGGCGCCAGATTTGTAGATATGTGGCGGGTGACGCCCCGGGCAATCTGCGTATGGTAAGTTTGTGTCCATGAGGCAGTCATCGACCCGTCTGCGCCGTATGAGAAAGTCCTACACCGTGAAATGCGACTGGGACGCCGATGCTCGCGTCTGGTTCGTCAGTGAGACGAACGTGCCAGGTCTCGCGACGGAATCCGCGACGGTTGAGTCGATGACGAAGAAACTGCGAACTCTCATTCCCGAACTGCTGGCGATGAACGTCAGTGGATCGGAGGCGGAGGTCCCGGTCGAACTTCTCTGGCATAAACACGAACTCATCTGCATTAACCGTGGCTAAGGCTGCAGCTCCGTGGGCGACTTCGCGCCTGACCTGCGGCGGATGCTCCGAGACGCTGGTTGTTACCGCGTGCGTCGCGGCAAGGGCGACCACGACATCTGGTTCAGTCCTCTTGAGCGCCGCAATTTTGTTGTTGATTCGAAGATTTTGTCCCGTCACACAGCTAACGGTGTCTTGAAGCAGGCGGGATTGAAGAAAGCGTTCTGAGTTTTCCGCAAAACTTCGCTTGACCGCGAGCGGGCGGCCCCGCTCAATGTCGGCCGATGTCACGCTCCCCCGAACTCCATACGCTGCGAGCCTCGCTCTCGACGAGCCTGACGGCGACGCTCGGCACGCCGCGGCCGCTCCGCTACGATCATGGCGCCCATCCGCTGGAGGACCTGCCTGGCCACGTGCGGGCTGCCTCTTCGATTCGCCGCCAGGGCCACCGGCTGGTAATCCTGCAGGACGACGTCAGTGCGCTTGCCGTGCTCGATCCGTCGACGGGGTCGACGCACCCGATCCTGTTGCCTGCCGGGCCGGACGGCGCGCGAGTCTTCGACGACGCGCGCGGCAACAAGAAATTCAAGCTGGATCTCGAGGCCTGCGTAGTACTGCCCGACGGCCGGCTCGTGGCGTTCGGTTCGGGCTCGAGCCCGCAGCGCGAAAAGCTCGTGACGATCGCGGCCGGGAAGGGCGCGATGGCGCAGCAGCTGTCGGGTGGCGATTTCTACGCCAGCCTGCGCATCCACACCGCTGCACGTCGCACCCGCTTGAACATCGAAGGCGCCGTAGTGCACGGCGACTGGCTGCGACTGCTGCAGCGTGGCATCGGCAAGCGTGACTCCGGGTCGTGGAACGCGATCCTGGGCATTTCGCTCAACAGGTTCGTGGGCTGGCTCGACGGCCGCAACCCATTGCCGTCGGTGCGTCGCATTCTCGAGGTTGATCTCGGCGCAGTGGCGGGCGTGCCGTTCGGTTTTACCGACGCTGCGGTGACCGATGACGGACGCGTGGCTTTTCTCGCCTGCGCCGAAGACACCGACGATGTGCTCATCGACGGGCCGTTGCTGGGATGCAGATTCGGCTGGCTCGACCCGGACGATCAAGCCGCGGTCATGACGACCGTCGTCGACAGTGACGGCCAGCCGACCCGGCTCAAGCTGGAAGGCATTGAAACCCGCATCGATAGCGGGTCTGTGTTCGACGTCGTCGCCGACATGGACCGTGGCGACGAGCCGGCACAGATCGCGGAGCTCACCGTCCGCGACTGATGTTGCCTGCCCCATCGTCGACGTCCGCGCGCTGGACCGCAGGGGTGGCGGCTACTTCCGGCTCCTGTCCCGGATCGCACGGAACTCGACGCCCTGGTACCAGTTCGGCCAGCGCGATGAATTCGCGATGCCCAGCCCGACGTCGTAGTAGAGCTGCAGGTCCTGCAAGGTGCCGCTTACGTCCCAGGCGGGCGAGTACTGGTCCGATACCTGGTGGTAGCGCTTCGCGGTGTATTGCGCGAGCCACTGCTTGCCGTAGTCCGCGCCCAGCGTCGGGCTGTCGATGCCGGCCTTCGTGTACAGCATCGGCACGCCAGCCTTGGCCAGGTTGAAGTGATCGGAGCGGTAGTAGAAGCCTTTCTCGGGCGACGGCTCCTGCACCGGCACGCGTCCCTGTCTTGCGGCGGCCGTGCGCAGGTCACCCTCGAGTTCCGATTTGCCAGACCCGATCACGGTGATGTCACGCGTCTTGCCGACGCTGTAGAGGTTGTCCATGTTCAAGCCGCCGACCATCTGCGCGACGGGGATGGGCGGATGCGCGGCAAAGTATTCGCTGCCCAATAGCCCCGATTCCTCAGCGGTCACGGCGACGAACATCAGCGACCGTTCCGGCGCCGGCTTCGTCGCGGCGAATGCGCGCCCGAGTTCGATCAGCGCCGAGACGCCCGTGGCGTTGTCCTGCGCGCCGTTGAAGATCGCGTCCTCGCCGGGCCCGGCGTTCGCGGTCTTGCCAAGATGGTCCCAATGCGCGGTGTACACGAACGCCTCGTCGGGACGCTGGCTGCCCGGCACCCTGCCCACCACGTTATACGACGTAGCTTGGCGCACGTCGTTGCGCACGGACATGCTCGCCTTGATGCCCGTGGCCGCGCCCCGAAAACCGCGCGTCGAAGACGTCTTCTTCAGTGCGGCGAAGTCCATACCCGCGGCCGACAACACGCGCGAGGCAGCGTCTTCGGTGATCCAGCCTTCGAGCGCGAGGCGCTTGGCTTCGTAGTCATCGATGAGCAGGTCGAACTGCGGCTTCGACGCGCCGTTGTGCGGCACGTCCCACGGGTACCCCGCGGCCTTCGTCTCATGGATCACCAGCAAGCCCGCTGCGCCGTGCCGCACGGCTTCGGCGAACTTGTAATCCCAGCGGCCGTAGTACGTCATCGCGTTGCCGGTAAAAAGCTTCGGGTCCTGCGTGGCGTAGCCGGGATCGTTGACCAGCGCCAGCACCAGCTTGCCGCGCACGTCGAGGCCGGCGTAATCGTCCCAGCCGTATTCTGGCGCGACGATGCCGTAGCCGGCGTACACCACCTCGGAATTCGCAATGCCGGAGGCGGGCACGGGTCGCTTGGTCCACACCACGACGTCGTCCGGGCTGCGCAGTTCAAGCGACTTGCCGCCCGCTCCAGCGAACTGCATCGCAGGATCGGCGTGCGGCATGATCTCGACCACCGGCACACCTTGCAGGTAACTGTCGCCGAGGCCCGGCTGCAGGCCCGCCGCCCTGAATTGTTGCTCAATGTAAGCGAGCGTCTTCTGCTCGCCTTCGGTGCCGGGTGCGCGTCCTTCGAAAGCGTCGGACGAGAGCACTTCGATGTGCTTGCGGTACGAGGCTTCAGGGAAGGCAGGGGGGTCGGCAAGGGCGACGCTGCCGAGCGCGAGGAGCATCGTCGCGACGGCGAGGAGCTTGCCGCAAGACCTGTCCGGCCGCAGCGGGGAAGAGCTGGGGTGAGGGCTGTGATGTGTCGTCATGCAGAAATCCTATCGGCTTCAAGCGGATAAGTCAGCCGCTCAAATTCCCGGCGCACCCGCGCATGCAGCCGATCGTCCCCAGGGCGGCACCGTCGCCTGAATGCAGCGGCAGGGCACCATCATCAGCAGCACGATCTCGGACAACGGTACTGACGCGAACAAGCCCGGAAATGGCGTTTCGGCGTGGGGCGCTTCCGGGGCGCACATTGGCAGCACCAACTTCATCTCTGGCAATCGGGAGCTTGGCGTCTCAGGGCGCGAGCGGCTCGATTACCCATTCCTGGATGCGCGGCGGTTGCGTCGGCGTCAGCGACAGCGAGCCGCTGAGCCGCCCATGCGCACAACGCCACGTGTACTCGCCTGAGAGCGCGCCGGTCGGCTCGACCGCCGAGGTCGTGTCGCAGGCGCCGACACCCGCCTTCAGCTTCGCCAGCTCGCCCGACCAATGGGCCGCATCGCGATCGAGCAGGAAATTCATTCCCAGTTGGTCCTGTGCGCTGGCGACGCTGCCAGCCGCATACATCGCACCCAACGTGCGATACGCATTGGCCAGGTGCGCGCTGACCGGAACTTCACGTTCCTTCCCCAGCAGCCCGGCCTCGTCGAGCGCGATCGCCGCATCCCAGACGGGCGCCGACGCGCCGGCGTAGGTGCGATTGGCGAACGCGAAGATGCCGATGCCGCGGTCCGGCAGCAGCAATACGTGCGAGCCGTAGCCGGGGTAGCCACCGCTGTGAACGAGCATCGATCCCAGGTCGCAGTCGGTGGCGGCGTTCATGCCCATGCCATACGCGGTCGGCAGGCGACAGGCAGTGGCGCCGCTCCTGCCGCTGCGTTTGCGCAGCGACGGATAGTTCGAGCCTTGCTGCAGTTCACGCACGGTCGAGCGTCGCACGGGACCGCTGTCGGCACCGTCGCGTGCCGGCCAGGCGGACAGCAGGTACCCCACCCACTTCGCGTAGTCGTTCGAGCGGCGCCTTTTCCACGTCGAACCCGGACGACGCCATTGCCAACGGCTGCAGCAGGGTGCTGGTGATCGTGTCGGCGTAGGGCTGTTGCGAGACGTTGGTGATGATGCGGCCGAGCAGGGCGTAGCCGAGATTGGAATACTCCATGCGCGTCCCGGGTGCCGAAGTGAACGGCACGCCCGCGCGCAGCATCTGCGTGAAGTCCGCCTCCGCCAGCGGCTGCTGACGATCGCCCCACGGGTCGTCGGTCACGAAGCCGCACACGGCCGTCGTCGCGCAACTTCAGCACCGTCAGTGCCGTAAAAGCCTTGGTCATCGACGCGATCCGAAACAACGAGTCGCGGGTGACCGGGCGCTTTGAGTCCAGGTCCTGCACGCCATAGGTGCCGACGTGGACGAGCTGCCCGTCGATGACGATGCCGTACACCAGGCCGGGGATGTGCGCGTCCAGCACGTAGTCCGCGAAGATGCGGTCGGCAAGCACGTACTTGTCCGCCGGCGCAGCGGCTGCCGATTGCGACTGCACTGCCACGGGCAGGCTTACGGCCAGGACGAGCGCAAGCAACTTCCAGAGACGGGCCATGACTGCTCCCCCGGGGTTCGATTCGTCTGTTATCCGCGCACCATGCGCCCGCCGTCCGCCACACGGAACCGCAGGCCGGGACGGGTGCCGTCCGCCGGTTCGTCTACACTCCGGTCCGATGAACCAAACTAGAGCAACGGCCTGGCTGACCATCGCCTGTCTGGCCCTTTCCTGGTCGGCCCAAGCAGGCCCGGCACCCGACACGCTGGCGCCCTTGGCCAGCGGCGTCACCACGCTCCACTGCGGCACGCTCATCGACGGCAGGTCGGCTATTCCGAGGCGCGACGTCGCGATCCGCATCGAAGACGGTCGCATCGTGTCCGTGGGCGCCTTCATGCCGGACTCGGCTGGCACGGTGATCGACCGGTCGCAGGACACCTGCCTGCCGGGCCTGATCGACGCGCATGCTCACGTGCTGATCAAGACCGACGATTACCAGGTCGATCACCTGCGGCGCTCGTCCGGCTACAAGGCGCTGCGCGGATTGAACGTCGTGCAGGAAATGCTGCGGTCGGGATGGACGTCCGTCCGCATCCTTGGCGACGCGGACGTGGCCTACGCGCATCTCGACGTTCGCACGGCGATCCAGGAGGGCCTGTTCATCGGTCCCCGGCTGACCGGCGCCGGGCACTATTTCTCGATTACCGGCGGCGGCGGGGACCTGAACTTCCTCGGCCCCGAGCACCGGGTGGTGGCTGACGGTCTCGTCGTCGACGGTGTCGACGCCGTGCGCAAAGCCGTGCGCGAAGAGATCAAGCATGGCAGCGACTGGATCAAGGTGCTGGCGAGCGGCGCGATGATGTCGGCCGGCAACGATCCCAACCGCGCGCACTTCAGCCCGGACGAACTGTCCGCGATCGTCGACGAAGCCTCGCGCCTCGGTGTACCCGTTGCGGCGCACGCGCATTCAGCGGCTGGAATCAAGGCGTCGATTCTCGCCGGCGCTCGCACGATCGAGCACGGCACGTTCATGGACGATGAGAGCATCCGGCTCATGAAGGAGAAGGGCGTCTACCTGGTGCCGACGCTCTACGTCGGCGACTACTACCTCAACGAGCAGCCCGGCAGCGAGGCGCAGGCTAAGATGAACGAGCTGACGCGCAGGTACCGTGCGCAGCACATCGCCGCCGTGGGCAAGGCGATCAAGTTGGGCGTGAACGTAACCGTCGGCACCGACTACGTCGGTTTTCCAGTGAAACAGGGGGTACGCGAACTGGGGCTGCTGGTCGAGGCCGGCATGACGCCGATGCAGGCCATCCAGGCCGCGACGCGCGTGAATGCAGAACTGCTCGGCTGGCAGGACCACGTCGGCACCGTCGAGGCCGGCAAGCTCGCCGACATCATCGCGGTGCCCGGTGATCCGTTGCAGAATCTCGCCGTGCTGGAGAGAGTGTCGTTCGTGATGCTGGGCGGCCGGGAGATTTCTACGCAGTGAACGCGCAACTCATCAATGCCGATTTCGAGCAGCGCGTGGTCCTGCGGCCACCGGCGCCCGAGGACTGGGTGCCGTCGCCGATGGCCGGAGTGCTGCGACGCCCGCTCGACCGCGTGGGCGGTGAGGTGGCGCGCGCCACCAGCCTGGTGCGGTATGCGCCGGGATCGCAATTCAAGCGCCACGAGCATGGCGGCGGCGAGGAGATCCTGGTTCTCGACGGCGTGTTCTCGGACGAGCAGGACGACTACCCCGCGGGCACCTACCTGCGCAATCCGCCCGGCACTGGCCACGCGCCGCACTCACGCGACGGCTGCACGCTGTTCGTGAAGTTGTGGCAGTTCGCCGCGCACGACACACAGCCTGTAATCATCGACACGCGCACCGCCCAGTGGCGACCGGGCCTGGTGCCGGGGCTGTCCGTAATGCCGCTGCACGAACTCGACGGCGTCAGCACCGCGCTCGTGCGGTGGGCGCCGCACACGCAGTTCAATCCACACTCGCACCCCGGTGGCGAAGAGATCTTCGTGCTCGAAGGCCTGTTCCGTGACGAGTTTGGCGCGTACCCCGCCGGATCCTGGCTGCGCAGTCCACGCTGGAGCCGCCATACGCCTCACACGGGCGCGGAGGGGGCGATCATCTACGTGAAGGTCGGGCACCTGGGAGCGGAGTTGCTGACGCTGCCAGCGGCGTCAGGCTGACTCGCGACGTGACCAAATCAGGCCCCACTGGCTGAAAATTCAGGTCGATTCGGAAGGATCAAAATCGGCCAACTGCGCTCCATGGAACCGGAGCGCTTCCCGACCACTGAATACTTCCGTGCGGTGCGCATCCGGCCGGACCGTGCGATTATTCAGGACGAGTGGATTCAGCGAGCCATCGAAGCGCCCGTCCGGGAAGCCGTCCAGGCAGATGGTCGAATCCGAAGGTGGGGTTGGGTGCCCGAGGCGGGTCACCGGTCTTTGAGGGTGGTGTTGCTTCCCGACCGTATGACAGTACACAACGCGTTCTTTGATCGGACGTTCAAACCATGAAGATCACGTATTTTCAAGATACCGACACGCTGTACATCGAATTCCGGACCGCAGACGTTCTCGAAACGCGTGAACTCGACGAAAATACGTTGTTGGACATCGACGCGCAGGGCAACCTGTGCGGCCTCACGCTGGAGCATGCTCGTGACCGGGCGGATATTCCGCATGTGACGTTCGAGCAGGTCGCAGCCTGACTCGTCCGCGGGCCTGGAACCCATAGCCAGGAGGGCGTATGCAGATTGACCCCAGCGCGTGGATCGACGTCGGCGCAGCCGATGAACTGGCCGCCCGGCCACTGCAGCAGGTGTCGCTCGGCCGCAAGAAGATCGCGCTCATCTGTAAAGACGGCCAGTTCAGCGCGATCTCCGGCGTGTGCAACCACGCGGGCGGGCCGCTGGGCGAGGGCAAGCTCGACGGCGATTACGTCGTCTGCCCCTGGCACTACTGGAAGTTCCATTGCCGTACGGGTGAGGGCGAGCCTGGCTACGAAGAGGACCGCGTTCCGGCGCACGACGTGCGTATCGAGAACGGACGCGTGCTCGTCGATCCGGAGGCCCGCACGAAGCGAGGCCGCAAGCCTCACGCACCGCATCCCCTGGCGCGGACGCCGCAGCGCGAGCCGGGTCCGATCCGCGTGCTGGGTCTCTCGACCACGGCGATGACGGCAGCGCAGCCGCGCTACAGCACCTCCGAGGACCTGTTGTCCCATGCATTGCAGCGCGCGGCCGGCGACCACGGATGCGAAACCCAGCTGCTGCGTATTCGCGACCTGAACTTCCGTGAGTGCGAAGGGTTCTATTCGAAGTCGTCGCGCGCGTGCACGTGGCCGTGCTCGATCACGCAGATGGACTCGAGCGACCAGATGGACCGGGTGTACGAGGGCGTCGTGCACTGGGCTGACGTGATCCTTGTGGCGACACCGATCCGCTGGGGCGGGGCGAGCAGCCTCTATTACAAGATGGTCGAACGGATGAACTGCATCCAGAACCAGGAGACGGTCGCCGGCAGGCACCTGCTGCGCAACAAGGTGGCGGCCTTCATCATCACCGGCGGGCAGGACAACGTGCAGGGCGTCGCGGGTCAGCTGCTCGGGTTCTTTGCCGAGGTCGGCTGCCAGTTCCCGCAGTTTCCCTACGTCGCGCACACCCGCGGCTGGAGCGCGGAGGACATGGAAAACAACGAGAAGTTCGTGCAGCACTCCGCGTCACTGCACGATGGAGCCGCTGCGCTGGCGCGCCGTTGCGTCGCCATGGCACAGGTCATGATCACGAGCTCGCTCGGCGAGGGCGCGCTGGTGCGGGGCGGTCGCAAGGGACAGCAGCTGGAGTCAGCGGTGCAGCGGGTGGTCGACGCGAGTTAATCGCCGGAGGCCGCTGCCAGCCGCAGCTTAAGCCACCGCGCCACGTCGGCAATCTCCTCGATGCATACCGCGTGCTGCATCGGGTAGTCGCGCCACTCCGGCGCGTAGCCGTGGGCCTTCAGTTCTTCGCGGGCTTCGAGGCCCATGGCCATCGGCACCACCGGATCGCTGCGGCCATGGCACAGCAGGATCGGCACGTCCGAGTTCGTGGCAGATCTTTCCGCGGCGAGCGTCTCCGGCAAGGGCAGGTAACACGACATCGCAAGAATCCCGGCCAGCCGGTCCGGATAGCGCAGCCCCGCATACAACGCGACCGCGCCGCCCTGGGAAAAGCCGGCCAGCACCACCCGCGCTGGGGCGACGCCGAGTTGCCGTTCGCGATCGATGTATTCCGCGACGCGGCGCGAGGACTCGACGGTCCCGGCGATGTCCGCCCGGCCAGCCGGAGTGAACGACTTGATGTCGTACCAGGCACGCATGACGTAGCCGTTGTTCACCGTCACCGGCCGCATTGGTGCGTGCGGAAACACGAAGCGCACCGGCAGCGAGTCGGGCAGGCCGAACTCGTCCGCAATCGGCACGAAGTCGTGGCCATCGGCACCGAGTCCGTGCAGCAGAATCACCGAGGCCACCGCCGGTGTCTCCGGCGACAGCGTGATCTCGAAATCGGTCTCGTCCTGCAGGTATTTCATGCCCGCCAAGATACACTGCCGGGCCAGCCGAGGAGCACGACCATGACCGCACGCATCGTAGGTATTGAGCACTGTTGAAGTCGAGGCGGACCTGCGTAACCCTTGGCATGGGGCTGTCGCATTGCAGTAGCCACGCACGGAGTGTGAGGTGAATCCCGATGCTTCGCATGGACCCGGCCGCGTTGCGGAAATCGCTGGAGCAGCTGGAGCAGGCTGTGCACGACCATGCCCACTGGCAAGAGAACCTCATCCGCTCGATCGTCTGCCGCTTGCCGTGCGATCCGAACGACCTCGAGGATCGGGCCCATCGTCAGTGTCGCTTCGGCCAATGGTATTACGAGCAGGCGCCGGTCGAACTCTGGGAGCAGCCGGCATTCGTGGCGATCGAAGTGGAGCACAAGAGGTTGCACCAGGTCGCGGCACAAATGCTGCGAGAGGCCACCACCGGCGTGCCGGTCGCGCGTGAAGTCTATGACGACTTCGTGATCGGCGGTGAGCGCCTGCACCTGGAACTGGATTCGTTGCGGCATGCGCTCGCGGGATCGCTGCGGGACCGCGACGCGCTGACCGGAGCCTACGGTCGCGTGGAGATGCTGCCCACGTTGCGCGAGTGGCGCGAGCTGGCCCGGCGGAACGTGCAGCACTGCTGCATCGCTTTCATGGACCTCGACCATCTGAAGGAGATCAACGACACGCATGGGCACGTCGTCGGCGACCAGGTGCTGGCCGGCGTGGTGCGGCACGTCATGGAACACCTGCGACCGTACGACAAGGTGTTTCGCTACGGTGGCGATGAGTTCCTGATCTCGCTGCCCGGGGCCGACCTGGAAATCGGGCGGAAAGTGATCGGTCACATACGCGAGCAGATCGCCGGGGCGACGGCTGTCGCGAGTCCTGCCGGCCATCCGATTGCCACGACCGCGTCGTTCGGGCTCGCCTTGCTGGAACCCGACATCAGCGTGGAGGAGTCCATCGACCGGGCGGACAAGGCCTTGCTGGTGGCCAAGGCTGCCGGGCGCAATCGCGTGTGCAGCTGGGACCCTGCGGTCACGACTGGCACTGTACTGCAGCGAATGATGGAGGACGGCGCAGCGGGGTGAGTGGCTACGGTCGCCGGCCGTCAATTCGGCGGCGGCGGCGTTTCGTCCTTCTTCTGCTGTCGGCGCTGCTGCTTTTCTTCGCGCTTCTTCTTCGCGGCCTCTTCGCGCTGCTTCTTCTGCTGTGAGTAATTCGGGGGCTTGGCCATGGAGTCTCTGTCCGCGTGGGTGACGGTAGAGAAGGGTAACGGTTAACGGCTCCTACTTACAGCGGTGATCACGGCAAGACGCGTGGTCGCTGGCAGGCCGCTTACATGCGGCAGGCCAGCTCGCGGTCTTTCCGCGAGGCCCGAACGGCCCGCTCTCGGATGCGGGCAGCCACAAGGACAACGGCCAGACCGGACGCAAGCTGGTGATGGATTACTACGGGCCGAGAGTCCCGCTCGGCGGAGGCGCGATTTACGGCAAGGATCCCACGCACGTGGATCGGTTCGGGGCTCGCAAGGCGAGGTGGCCCTGCGTGAATTCCTCGAGTCCGACCGTCGCGAGATCGTGCGGCAGCTGCGCGATCCTGCGGTGTTCGTCGCTCGAATCAGGCCCACGGATTGACGATCATCTTACCGCGTCTTACCATTGGCTCATGGAGACCACCAAGCTGTCGTCGAAAGGCCAGGTCGTGTTGCCAAAATCCGTGCGGGAACAGCACGGCTGGGCGCCGGGCACGGAATTCGTCGTCGAGTCCACGCCGGATGGCGTGCGACTGCGCGCGAGGACGCAGTTCCCGCAGACGGAGCTCGGCCAGGTATTTGGCTCGGTGCCTCATGCCGGCCCGGCGAAAACCATCGAGGAGATGGACGCAGGCGTTCGCACCGCGGTCGCACGGCAATACCGGCGCGCGGTCAAGCGGTAGCACGGCGTGCTGGCGGTCGACACCAACGTAGTCGTGCGACTGCTGGTCAATGACGATCCGCGACAGGGCGCGTTGGCGCGCCGCCTGTTCGAGTTGGACGAGATCTTCATCGGCGTGACCGTGCTGCTCGAGTCGGCGTGGGTGCTCGAGTCCGTGTACGGGTTGAGCGCGGGCGACACGGTCAAGGCGCTGCGTGGATTGCTCGGGCTTGCGAACGTGCGGGTCGAGGATGCAGGCGCCGTGGCCGCCGCACTGGATGCCGTCAGCAAGGGACTCGAGCTCGCGGACGCCCTGCATCTGCTGCGGGCACCGGTCGAGGCTGAATTCGTGACCTTCGATCGCGCGCTCGCAAAAGCGGGAAAGAAAGTCAGGCCGGTGCGGCTGGCTTAGTCGCTGTACCCGGCCTGTCACGTCACCGCGAAATAACGCTTACTCCGCCATCACCGGATAGTCGCTGTAGCCTTCCGCGTCCGGCGTGTAGAACAACTCCGCGCGCGGAGCCGCGAGCGTCGCGCCCGTCTGCAGTCGCTCGACCAGGTCCGGGTTGGCGATGAACGGGCGCCCAAAAACCGCGAATTGCAGCACGCCGGAGTCCAGGTGGGCCTGTGCGCTCTCGATCGTCAGGTTGCCGGCCGCGATCAGCGCGCCCTTGACGTGGCTACGCAACGTGCGCAGCAACGTGAGCGGGTCACCGGCGTTGTTCAGTTGCGGGCTGAAGGCGTCCGCCAGCATGACGTGCACGTAGGCCATGTTCGCGGTCGGCAGTGCATCGAGCAGCGCGAGGTGCGTCTCGAGCGGATTGGCGTCGACAATGTCGTTGAACATGTGGCCCGGAGACACACGGATCGCGGTGCGTCCTGCACCAATGGCAGTGGCGACCGCCTCGACGACTTCCACCACGAACCGGATGCGCCCCTGCAGTGAGGTACCGTAGCGGTCGTTGCGCAGGTTGGTGTTCGAGGCCAGAAATTGATTGAGCAAATAGCCGTTGGCTGCGTGCAGCTCGACGCCGTCGAAGCCGGCCGCGATCGCATTGCGCGCTGCGGTGACGAATTCCTCAACCAGCGCGGGCAGTTCCGCGGTTTCGAACGCACGCGGAGTGGGGTAGTCCTGCATTTGCTGCTGGTCCGTCCACATCTGGCCGGCCGGTCTCACCGCTGAAGGCGCCACGGGCGCCTCCGCGATCTGCCGATTGAGCGGATGGGCGATGCGACCGCAGTGCATGAACTGCATGAACATCTTTGCGCCCCGCGCGTGGACCGCGTCCGTCACGCGCTTCCAGGCGGTAATCTGCTCCGCGGTGTGAATGCCCGGTGTCCGCGCGTAACCCTGTCCCGCGAAGCTCGTCTGGGTACCCTCGGAAATGATGAGTCCAGCGCTGGCGCGCTGCGCGTAGTAGTCGCGCACGAAGGGCCTGGGCACGCCCATCACGTCGGACCGGCTGCGCGTGAGTGGCGCCATGACGATGCGGTTCTGCAGCGGGAGGCCGGCGAGCGTAGTCGGTTCAAAAAGGCTGTTCATCGGAAATGTTCTCCAACTGCAATCAAACGAGGGCGTAGTGCGATCGAGCGGACCTGAGACGCCGTGCGGTGGGGCGAGTCGGGGCAGGGCTCGGGCCGACCATTCTATTCGATTGAGGCGCCGGCTGGATTCAATCGAGCGGGCCACGTGGTTGCCGATGATCGAACTGCTTCGTAGACTGGCCCGGGGCGAAGAACGACAAGAGGGAGCACGCAGCATGTTCATTGACTCGATTCGACGGGCTGCGCTGGCATTAGCAGCCGGACTGGTCGCACTGCCCTCGCCGATGGTTCAGGCCAGCGACGGCGCGACCGATATGGCAGGCCAGTACCCTGCGGTCGCCGGCTATTACGAGTTCTTCGTCTACCTGCCGGCGGGGCAGCCGCCCGAGGTCGCGTACGCGGAAGAATCCTGCTCAGGCACGTTGATCGCGCCGCAGGTGCTGCTCACGGCCGCCCATTGCACGGCTTTCAACTACACCGAGGACATCGGCGTCGCCGGTTATTCCAGCGAGGTGTGGGTCAGCTTCGACGTCACCGCAACGGCCAATGATTTCCGCTGCTTCCTCACCGGTTCGGGGGCGCAGTACGCCGAGTACCTGGTCGGCGAGTATGCCTGCAACGCTGCGGAGCAAACGCTTCCCGCGCCCACGTTCCGGCGAGCCGCGACGACTGGGCGCAAAGACGGCGTGTCCATCGCGCACGGCCTCACGCACCCTGACTACCTGCGCCGCGAGTTGCGCAAGGACGGCCGCGCGGAGCGGGCCGAGCGCAACTTGCAGAACGCCACGGATCTCGGCGCGCTGATTCTCGAGGCGCGCGTCGAGGACATCGTGCCGATGCGGCTGCGGGCTGTCGGGGAACTGGGCGCTGCGGATTTGATCGGCACGCAAGCGATTGGCGTGGGCTACGGACTCAACTGGGGCAAGACGACCGGCAGGCAGCCGACTGCAGGACTCGGACCGATGACCGACCTGGGCGGCGGCAGCGGCGTGCGACGGATCGCGCAGCTCGGGCCCATCGAGGTCGTCAAGACGAACTCGCTCTGGCCGCGGCAGAGCGTGCAGAAGGGCGACGACAGCGTCTGCTTCGGCGACTCCGGCTCGCCGCTGTTCCTGCAGCGCAATGGCATCGTGGAGCCGATTGTTACCGCCGTCCTTTCAGGTGCGACGAACTGGTGCCAGGGCTCGAAGGATCCCTACTATCGAATCGACCAGCCGGCGGCGCGGGACTTCATCCAGTGCGTCGAGGCGCACCAGGACGACGTGGCGGCGGCCTGCCGCGAATGTGGCGCCGAGGTCTATTTCGGCCTCTGCAAGGAACTGCCGGCACCCTGAGCGCGAACGTTGCGCTCAGGCCTGCTCGCCCAGCCGCGCGATGTCCTCGGGCGGCAGTGCGATGGCACGGCCAAAGCCCGCGACATACATCCCCGACTCGGGGACCAGCCGATACATCTGGAAGTCGGTGAGCCCCAGCGTGAGCTCGGCACTCGGAAACCGCGCGAGGTAGCGCTCGCGGCCCGCGGTCCACTCGGGCGTATCGCGGGCGAGCGGCTCGACCGTGCATTCGAACGTGACGCGCTTCAGTTGCAGCGGGTCCTTGGTTTCGTCGTCTTTCTCGTGAATCAGCACGCACACCCGCGCGCCTGCGGTGAGTCCTTTCGAGTGGCGCGCGAGCTTGGAGGCGCGGACGAGAAAGGCTGTGCCACCAGTATTCATCAGGAATGGCAGCAGGCCAGCGTAGGCAGTGCCGTCGGGCGGCAGCGTCAGCGCCAGGCTGAGCACGCGTTGCTCAGTGAACAGGGAATGCAGATCGCGGATCGTTGACTTGAGCATGGCTCGATTTTACCTATTTTGCGCGCTTGCCCAGGTACGCATCGATATCGGCGAGCAATTGCAGGGCGCGTTGCTGCTGCTGATTGACGGTGCCCAGATAGATGGCTGCCCATTCGCGACTCGTGCGCAGGTAGGCGGAATACGCAGTGCTGCCGCGCACGATGGGAATGAGTCTGTCGGCGTCCATTTCGCCGAATGCAGACAGCCCGAGCGTGTGGCCGATGGCAACGCCCCCGGCGCGAAGCTGCCTGACGATGTCCGTCAGTTCGTTCATGTCGTCCAATTGCGCGTAGTACACCTGCAACTGGCGGCTGATCTGGCGATCGCGAATCTTCTGCATGCCGCCCGCGCCGAGCAGCGCCTCGAAGCCGGTTCGATTGCCCTTGGTGGAGCGCAGCAGGTTGACGCGGCTCAGCAGCTTCGTGCGATCCGCGGCAGCGACGGGCGGACCGGTCGGCGTGTCGAATGCATCCCCGTTCGGAGTGACGAGACGCATCGGTCGATTCACGCCGCGGGTTTCGCCCAGGATGTAGTCGATGCCGCTGATGCGCATCTCGGCCGATGACCGGATCTGATCGAAGATCGCGGCGTCCGCACGCAGGTCTTCGGCGATTTCTTCCAGGTGCCGGATCTCGGCGGAGCGGTTGGCGCGCTCGTTCGCCCAGTCCGATACCTGGAAGCCCAGGAA
The DNA here is from genome assembly GCA_011391405.1 of Gammaproteobacteria bacterium. Lineage (GTDB taxonomy): Bacteria > Pseudomonadota > Gammaproteobacteria > Steroidobacterales > Steroidobacteraceae > RPQJ01. The sequence goes on along the minus strand of JAABQQ010000271.1, from coordinate 4,021 downwards.
CACGCCCAGGATCAGGATCACCAGTTCGATCAGGACCGAGGTCCATTGCTGTTGCTTCACGGCGTGCGCGATGCGACGAAGGATCATTCCATGCCCCGGTGACACCTGGACGGTGTTTTCTGTGCGGCGATTGTACGTTTAGCGGCGCGGCACCAGCGGGGAGATCAACGAGCACTGCCACAAGTACGGATGCGGGAGCACAGGCCGCGGTTCAATAGTCGTTGCCGAAGGCGGGTTACCTTCGAGGAGCGACCATGACCGAATCGGCACGCCAGGCACTCATCGGCCTTCGCGACTTCACGACGCTGCAGTGGTACGTGGTGCCGTTGCTGGCCCTGCTGTTCTACGTCTACGTCGTGGAAGTCCGTGACGCACGCAAGTCCGGCAACTGGGATGCCGTAATCGCCGGCGTCACGATTTTCGCCGCCGACTTCGTCAACGAGTCGATCAACGGCTGGATTTTCGCGATCTCCGGCTACAGCGCGCTCTGGCTCGCGCCGGGCCCGACGGCGCTGCGCACGCTGGTCGGCTGGAACGTGGAGATCATGTTCATGTTCGCCATCGTCGGCATCCTCTACTACAAGTCGCTCGACGTAGAACCAACCGCCAAAGTGCTTGGACTGCCGAACCGCTGGTTCTGGGCCCTCTTCTACTCGGGCGTCTCGGTGATCGTGGAACTCGCGCTCAACAAGGGCGGGCTGCTGGTCTGGGACTACCGCTGGTGGAACAGCGGCTTCATTGAGGTGCTGCCCATCTTCGTGTTCGGGTACCTGTGGTTTTACCTTGCGGCGAAATTCGCCATCGAGCGACCGACACTCAAGGCCAAGGTCATGGTGCCGGTCACTCTGTTTGGCGTGGCTGTTGCGCTCAACGTCATCGGGCTGGGTCTGCTGGGCTGGACGTACTGATCGCACACGCCGGGCCATCCGCCAGTGGCTCGAACCGTGCCTGGAAGAAACGCAGGTAGCGCGGTTCGTGGGTCATCCTGAGCCCGCGGGCCGTGTCGCGCTCGTCGAACACGGCTGCCGCTGATTCCGCGACGATGTCCATGTGTGCCTGCGTGTAGACCCGCCGTGGAATCGTCAGCCGGACGAGTTCGAGGGCAGGGTAGTGGTGATCACCGGTGACGGCGTCGCGTCCGGCCGAGACGATGCCGCGCTCCATCGCGCGGACGCCGGCGTCCTCGTACAGGTTCGCCGCCAGCGTCTGCGCCGGGAAGTCGTCCTGGCGGATGTGCGGGTAGAACGCCTTCGCGTCGAGATAGACGGCGTGGCCGCCGATCGGCCGCACCACGGGCACGCCCATGTCGATCAGCTTGTGGCCGAGGTACTCCACCTGCCCGACACGAGCGTGGATGTGCTCGTCGTCGACCGATTCGACGATGCCGCGTGCCATGGCCTCCATGTCGCGGCCCGCCATGCCGCCGTAGGTGTGCAGGCCTTCGTACACGACGACCAGGTTGCTGGCTTCCTCGTACAGTAGCGGGTCGTTCAGCGCCAGCCAGCCGCCGATGTTGACCAGTGAGTCTTTCTTGCCGCTCATGGTGCAGCCGTCGGTGTAGCTGCAGTACTCAAGCAGGATCTCGGCCACCGGTTTGTCGCGATAGCCGTCCTCGCGTTGCTGGATGAAGTAGGCGTTCTCGACTGCGCGCGTGGCGTCGAGCATCACGCGGATGCCGTGGCGGGCCGTCAGCTCGCGCACCGCCCGCGTGTTCGCCATCGACATCGGCTGGCCGCCGGCCATGTTCACCGTGCCCGCGATGCAGACATAGGGAATGCGGTTGGCGCCCACACGCTGGATCAGCGCCTCGAGCGCGTTCAGGTCGACGTTGCCCTTGAACGGGCTCTCGTCGTTCGGGTCGTGGGCTTCCGGCACGATCACGTCGACAAAGGTGCCGCCCGCCAGTTCCTGATGCAGCCGCGTCGTGGTGAAGTACATGTTGCCGGGCACGTAGTCGCCGGGCTTGATCAGGATGCGCGACAGCAGGTTCTCGGCGCCGCGGCCCTGGTGGGTCGGGACGATGTAGCGGTAGCCGTAGTGCTGCTGGATCGCCGCTTCGAGGTTGTAGAAGTTGCGGCTGCCGGCATAGGCCTCGTCGCCCATCATCATGCCGGCCCACTGCCAGTCGCTCATCGCGCTGGTGCCGCTGTCGGTCAGCAGGTCGATGTAGACGTCCTCGGAGCGCAGCAGGAAGGTGTTGTAGCCCGCCTCGACGATGGCCCGCGAGCGTTCGGCGCGGGACATCATCTTGATGGGCTCGACCACCTTGACCTTCCAGGGTTCGGCCCACGAGCGGTGCGCAGGACGGCGATGACGGGATTCGGGCGAGTTGGTCATGACGACGCAAACTCCTCTGGACGTGCCGAAAGCGGCAAGGATGTTGCCCCGGCCCGCGTCGAGGAAGCCGTGCATGTACGGATCGGCCTCCTTGGTCGATGGCGAGCTGAAAGGCGCCACGATCCGCGAAGTCGAAGTGGCGGCCCGAATCGCTCGGTAGCCTGGAGAGATTCGCGCCATGCCAAAACTGCGCAATCACGATGGCAGGCATCGTGCGCGACGCTGGGCTGACATTGGAGCGGTTTCGGGAGTTGCTGTAGTTCGGTGGTTCGACTCAGTGGTTTCCGCAACCTAACGACGCAGACTGCGTCAGCCTGCGGCAATCTCTAGCCTGCGACAGGCGCAGCCGCAGCGTTCCCCGGCGGAACCTCGAGCCCCGCCTTGCGCAGGCCGTCGATCACGTGCTCCACGAGCTCAGGATCCAGGAACTTCCCGAACTCCGTGCGCGCCTCCAAGGCGAACTGCGGCGCCAGGGCGAGCAGTTCCCGCAGGCACCGCGTCGCCGCCTCATGCTCGCCGAGCTGCCCGTACACGGCGGCAAGCACCGCCTGCGTGTCGCGAAAGCCCGGCAAGTCGATCCTGAGCGCAAGATCGAGCGCAGTGCGAAAGTCACCCTGCCGGTAGGCGTGGAAGACCAGGGGGAACCAGTACCACCCGGGATGATGGGGATTGAGGCGCAGGGCCTGGTGCACGAGGGCGCAGCCGCGCTCCCACTCCCCGGCGTAGGCGATGAATCCACCCAGGCTCGCGACGCCGCAACCGTCCATCGAGTTGAGCTCGAGGGCACGCCTGGCAGCGGTCCGGAACGCCGGGATCTCCCTGCGATAGAAAAGGATCTCGGCCAGCGCCTGATGCGCGCGGTGACTGGAGGGATCGGCCTCGACCGCCTTTCGGGCCGCCTGCAGTCCCCGGCCCAGCGGGTCGGGCTTGCTTTCCAATCCCAAGGCGTACTCGTTCTCGAAGATAAGAGCCAGCGCGGCCCAGGCGTACGAGTAGCCCGGCGCCAGCGCGACCGCACGCTCCAGTGCAGTCCGTGATGCCACGAACTCCTCCAGTGTCATGCGCTCGAAATAACTGAAGCTGCGCAGCACGGCCTCGTAGGGGCTTAATTCCTCGGGGCACCTGTTACGTAGCGCCTCGCCCAGTGTACGCGGCAGGACGCCGTGCGCATCCGCGACGGTCGAGACGATTCGCGGGACGAGTTCGTCCTGCAGTTCGAGAATGCCTTCCGGACTGAACGGGCGATCGTAGTTCTCGGCCCACAGATGGGCGCCCGACTGGGTGTCGACGAGCTGCACCGCGATGCGGACCTTGCTTCCCGCCTGGCGAAGCGTCCCGTCGATCACGTAGCGCGCGCCCAGCTCGCAGCCGATGGCGCGCACGTCGGCCGCCTCGCTCGTGTAGCGAAGCGTGGAGCTGCGCGCGATCACCCGCAGGTACGGGAAGCGCAGCATGCCCATCACAATGCCCTCGGACAGCGCGTCGGCGAGGGCGGCGATGTCGCCGCTGGCTCCGCCGTGCCTGAAGGGCAGCACCGCGATCCAGAAGCCCTCGTCGACGCGGGCGGCGCCCGACGGCGACGCTGAGGGGGCATGGGAGTCAGTGGTCGATGTCGATGACGAGGGCGCTGCCGGAACCTGGAGCCCCGCCTTGCGCAGGCCGTCGATGAAAAGCTCAACGTATT
>JAABQQ010000270.1 GCA_011391405.1 Gammaproteobacteria bacterium | reverse complement strand
ACTGCCGGTAGATCACGCCAATCGAACCCGGCATGAACGCCATCGGCACGAACACCGCCGCGAGCACCAGGCCGATACCGACGAGTGCGCCGGTGATCTCCCGCATGGACTTGCGCGTGGCTTCAACGGGTGACAGCCCCTCCTCGCGCATCACGCGCTCGACGTTCTCGACCACGACGATGGCGTCGTCCACCAGCAGGCCGATCGCCAGCACCATGGCGAACATCGTGAGCATGTTGATCGAGAAGCCGAGCGCGGCCAGCACGCCCATCGTTCCGAGCAGCACCACGGGCACGGCTATGGTGGGGATCAGCGTGGCGCGGAAGTTCTGCAGGAACAGGTAGATGACGAGGAACACGAGCACGATCGCTTCGACCAGCGTCGTGATCACGCCCTTGATCGACATCCGCACGAACGGTGTCGTGTCGAACGGGACGACCGCTTCAAGGCCGGCCGGGAAATAAACCCGCAGTGCGTCCAGCGCCCGCTCCACGCCGGCCGCGGTTTCGAGCGCGTTGGCGCCGGTCGCCAGCGAGATCGCAACGCCGCTCGCCGGCTGCCGGTTGTAGCGACTGACGAATTCGTACGTTTCGGCGCCGATCTCGACCCGCGCGACGTCGCCGAGCTTGAGAGCCGACCCGTCGGGATTGCTGCGCAGGACGATGTCGCGAAACTGCTCCGGCGTCTGCAGGCGCTCCTGCGCGCTGATCGTCGCGTTCAGTTGCTGCCCCTCGACCGCGGGCGCGCCGCCGAGCTGGCCGATCGTGACCTGGGCGTTCTGGGCGCGCACCGCCGTGATGATGTCGCCCACGGCGAGGCCATATGTCTCGAGCTTGTTCGGGTCGAGCCAGATGCGCATCGCGTACGGCGACCCGAAAAGCTGCACCGTGCCCACGCCCGGGACGCGGCTCAGCGGGTCGACCAGGTTCGCGCCGACGTAATCCGAGATGTCGTCGCGCGTCATGCTGCCGTCCTTCGAGACGAACGCGATGACCATGAGGAAGCCGCTGCGTGACTTGGTCACGTTGACGCCCTGGCGCTGCACTTCCTGCGGCAGCGAGGGCATCGCCAGCTGCAGCTTGTTCTGCACCTGGACCTGGGCGATGTCCGGGTCGGTGCCGGATTCGAACGTGAGGGTGATCGACGCGTTACCCGAGGCGTCACTGGTCGCAGACATGTAGATCAGGCCGTCGAGGCCCTTCATGTTCCGCTCGATGATCTGCGTCACCGCGTCCTGGACGACCCTCGCCGACGCGCCCGGGTAGTTGGCGCTGATCGTCACCGCGGGCGGGGCGATGTTGGGGTACATGGAGATCGGCAGCTGTGTGATCGCGAGGCCGCCCGCCAGCATGATGATGATCGCGATGACCCACGCGAAGATCGGTCGGTCGATGAAAAAGTGTGCCATTGCCGGCGCTTACGACTGCTGCGCGGGCGCGGGCGGAGCGGCGGGCGGCGGTGTGGCCCCGGCTTCCGTCGGCTGCACCGACGCGCCGGGCTGCACTTTCTGCAGGCCCTCGACGATCACCTTGTCGCCGGCCGCCAGGCCTTCCTCGACCAGCCATTTGTCGCCGATCGCCTGGCTCACGCGCACCGGGCGCACTTCCACCTTGCCATCCTGGCCGACGACCATCGCGGTCGTGTGGCCCTTCGGGTCGCGCGCGATACCCGGCTGCGGGACGAGCAGGCCTGACTGCCGGGTGCCGGTGCCGACGATGGCGCGGACGTACATGCCGGGCAGCAGGATGTGCTCGGGGTTCGGGACGACGACGCGCAACGCAAAGCTGCCGGTCGTCGGATCGACGCTGACTTCCGAGAACGCGAGCTTGCCGGACTGCGCATAGGGCGTGCCGTCCTCGAGGACGATCGCGACCGGCATGTCCTGCGTGCCCTCGAGCCGCCCCGCCGCCAGTTCCCTGCGCAGTGCCAGCCATTCCGCGCTCGACTGCGTCAGGTCCACGTAGATGGGGTCGAGCTGTTGCACCGTAGCGAGCGGTTCGTCCTGGTTCGCGGTGACGAGCGCACCCTGGGTCACGGAGGACCTGCCGATGCGGCCGCCGATCGGCGCCTTGATGCGCGCGTAGCCGAGGATGACCTCTGCGCTGCGGACAGCCGCCGCGGCAGCGGCAACGTCAGCTTCGCCCTGCTTCAACGCAGCCGCGGCGTTTTCATCATCCTGCTTGCTGACAGCGTTGATCGCGAACAGGTCGGCGGAGCGCCGTGAGTTGAGACGGGCGGTGTTGAGCGTTGCCTCTGCGCGGGCGAGCGCAGCCTTGGCGCTCGCGAGGTCTGCCTGGTACGTCGCATCGTCGAGTTGGTACAGCGGCTGTCCAGCCTTCACCGCAGACCCTTCGGTGTAGAGCCGCTGCTGCACGATCCCATTGACCTGCGGCCGCACTTCCGCGACGAGGTAGGGCGTGGTACGTCCCGGCAGTTCACGGTGTAGAACGACCGGCGCCGAGGCGAGCGTAACGACCGTGACGGGCATGGCACCGCGGCCCTGGGGCGCGCTTTCCGGGCTGCCGCACGCCGCCACTCCTGTCAGACCGACGACGACAAAAACAGCCCTGCGATTCGCGAACTTGGGCGATGACATGTGGCCTCGACAGAGTTAGGTCGTGCTGGCCCGGGTGGGCGGCGCCGGGAACGAGGAGCTAATCAGAATGAACGTTCATTCTATAATTGTCAAACACAGGTTTGTCGCTCCGACTAACCCCTAACCCCTAGCCCCTAGATCAGATCCTTGACCCCGTCGCGTTCCTCGAGGAGCTCCTTGTGGGTCGCGTCCATGCGCGCGCGGCTGAACTCGTTGACCGCGAGACCCTGCACGATCTCGTACTTGCCGCCGCTGCAGGTCACCGGGAGACCGTAAATCACGCCTTCCGGAATGCCGTAGCTGCCGTCCGACGGTATGCCCATCGAGACCCAGTCACCCGCCGGCGTGCCGAGCGCCCAGTCGCGGATGTGGTCGATCGCGGCCGATGCCGCCGAGGCAGCCGACGATGCGCCGCGCGCCTTGATGATTGCCGCGCCGCGCTGCTGCACGACGGGGATGAACGTGTCCGCGTACCAGGTCTGATCGACCAGCGACATCGCGGGTTTACCCGCAACCGTCGCGTGATGCAGGTCGGGATACTGCGTCGCCGAGTGGTTGCCCCAGATGATCACTTTCCTGAGGTCGGTCACGTGCGTGCGCGTCTTCTCCGCCAGCTGCGACAGCGCCCGGTTGTGATCGAGACGAACCATCGCGGTGAAGCGCGAGGGGCTCAGGCTCGGCGCGTTCTTCATCGCGATCAGCGAGTTGGTGTTTGCCGGGTTGCCGACGACCAGCACGCGCACGTTGCGATCAGCGACGGCGTCGAGCGCCTTGCCCTGCGCGGAGAAAATCTGCGCGTTCGCCAGCAGTAGATCCTTGCGCTCCATGCCCGGCCCGCGCGGACGGGCGCCGACGAGCAGCGCAGCGTGGCAATCCTTGAACGCGACATTCGCGTCGTCCGTCGCCACGATCTTGTTCAGCGTCGGGAAGGCGCAGTCGTTGAGTTCCATGACGACGCCCTGCAGCGCGCCGAGGGCCGGCGTGATTTCGAGCAGGTGCAGGTTGACCGGTTGGTCGGGCCCGAGCATCTGGCCCGAGGCCACTCGGAAGGCGAGCGCGTAGCCGATGTGGCCCGCGGCGCCAGTAATGGCGACGTTGACGGGGGTCTTCATGAGGGAATTCTCTCTGTTGTGTCGGATCCCGGGTCGCTCGTGGCGGGTCAGGGCTCCCGTCGCTTGTGTCTGTCCGGGGGTTGGACATTTTAACGCGCTGCAAAGCAAGCTTTGTCAGAAAGCCACCTCGACTCCGGCTCGATTCATGCCTCGAGGGCTTGCAAAGTGTTTAGTGTTGTAGTTAACTACTACACCAAGGAAGCCCGCTCAAGGATGAGGTGACCGCCATGAAGACATCAGACAGGTTCTGGGCAACAGTCCTCGCCGTCGTCGCATGGCTGGTCGCAGGGTATGCGGTCGCATCGAGGCCGGTGGCGCATCAGGCCATCACGCCCCCGGCTCTCGATGCGCACCCCTCCCTTGCCATATCGCGCACCGGTCGCCCCTGACGGGACCGGCCTCGGTGTTCTGCTACAGTAGAGCAGCGCACCACCTTGTTTCGAACCCAGATGACGCATGGACTCCACCTGGAACGACAACCAGCCGATCTACCGCCAGCTCCGTGACAAGGTGGTGGCGATGATCCTCGAAGGCACGCTCGCCGAAGGCGACGCACTGCCGTCCGTGCGCAGCGTCGCCGCCGAGCACACGCTCAATCCATTGACCGTCCTGAAGGGTTACCAGCAGCTGGTCGACGAGGGGCTGGTCGAGAAGCGGCGCGGCCGCGGCATGTTCGTCACACCGGGTGCGCGCGTGAGTCTGATGCGGGACGAGCGCGCGAAATTCCTCGTCACGGAATGGCCGCGCGTCCTGTCGACGATCGAGCGCCTCGGGCTCAACGCCGGCGATCTCCTGAAGAAGTGACTGGTGATTTGTGAATAGTGACCAGTGATTGCTGATTACTGGTCAGTGATCACTAATGACCAGGCTCTGTCACCACATCGTGTCGGCTGGCGTGAGGTTCTCGGGTAGAAAGCAGACGTTGGGCTACGGCAGAAACCGGCCAACAAGCGGAAGTCGTGTCATCTGTTTGCCGGCATGCGCGAACCCTGAGGGAGTTGGGCCGTGGTTTGGAGGATGGCGCCAATTGAGGTGTGCTTTGCACGCGCGATTCGCATGCGCGGCCGGGCACCGGAGTCGCCGATTCTGATATGCGTAACAGCGATCGGCTATTTGTAGTTTAGGCGTTAAGTCCCTGACCTCCGGCTGAGTGCAATGAAGAATCCCGCACAAGTGGTTACTTGGAAGCGAGTGTTGCTAGCCTCACTTTTTCTGCTCAGTCTGTACTACTTCTATCGCGCGGTCAGTTATCGGTTTGTCGCTCCCGGTCGGCTTGGGCCACCGAATCCGATCGGTGCCGGTTGGTACTACACGCACGTTTTGTTTGCGCTGCCAGTCCTGCTGGGAGCTCCGCTCCAGTTCCTATCCGAGCTTCGTCACCGTAGGCCGGTGATTCACCGTGCCATTGGCAAAGCCTACGTTTGTGGCGCAACGGTCGCTGCAGTCACGGCGGTCTACATGGGTGCAGCGGGTCCATACGAGGGCTCGCGCCTTTCCATCGGCATCACCGGAACGCTCTGGTTGTTCTTCACGCTGGCGGCCTGGCGTCAAGCGGTAAACCGGAACTTTCCGGCGCACCGGGCTTTCATGATTCGCAGTTACACCATGGCGCTCGTCCTAGTGTGGCTACGCCTGATGTTCGACCTCCAGGATTACCTGTTCTTCTACGTCACGAACGAGGACCTCAGAGACTCAACCCGCGAATGGGCGTCATGGGTAGTTCCGCTCGTGATAGTGGAGTTTTGGATCTCATGGTTGCCACAACTCAAGGGAGACAGGGCGCAATGAGTCGAACTTTCCGCTCAAGCGCATCGCCGGCCGAGTTGTGGAGTTCTGGCCCATGCCAGGGTCTCTTTCGGGTCGTCATTCCCCGTTGACCGTCTGCTTGCGGCGTACGGCGCGCATGCGAGCGAGCTCCATCAACACGATTTGGTGACGGAGCCATGGCAGCTGCCGGTTGCGAATCATCTGCAGACGGCCATGCAATGTGCACGTGTGGCGTTGCATGCGCGGTGCTAATTCTCGGGCTTTGACGGGAACTGCGCACGCGCCGCCGATCAGGCGTTCGTTCCGGGTCTTCCCCGGGCGAGCGTGTCTGCCTTTCCGCTCGCCCGGGGAAGACCCGGAACGAACGCCCTTCAGACCGCCCGCGTGACGGCCAGCGAAGCATCGGCCGTCGCTCCGGGCAGCACCACGATCGACGGCGGCAGCACCTTGTACATCACGGGCGTCACCAGCCGGCCGAGCAGTGTCGACGACACCAGTCCGCCGATGATCACGATCGCGAGCGGCGAATAGAGTCCCGATCCCTGGATCGCGAGCGGCAGCAGGCCGCCGATCGCCGTGGCGGACGTCAGCAGGATCGGCAGGAAGCGGATTTCGCCCGCCTGCGTGATTGCGTCATCGAGCGGCACGCCCTGTTCACGCAGCTGGTTGGTGAAGTCGACCAGCAGGATCGAGTTCTTGATCTCGATGCCGATGAGCGCCACGATGCCGATCGTCGCGGTGAACGACAGGTCGTAGCCCGCCAGGAAAAGTGCGATGAAACCGCCGGCCATGCCGAGTGGAATCACGCCCGCGACGATCAGCATCGAGCGGAAGCTGCCAAATTCGAGTACCAGCACCGCCAGGATGCCGAACACCGCGACCAGCACGGCCGTGCCGATGCCGCCAAAACTCTCCTGCTGCGCTTCGAGCTCGCCGCCGGCCCGAATCGAGTAACCGGGCGGCAACTCGAGCTGCTGCAGGTTCCGCAAGACACTCTGCGTCACCTCGGCCACGTTCATGCCCGCGGTCGGGTGCGCCGTCAGCACGTATTCGCGCAGCCGATCGTGCCGGCGGATCGCGCTCGGCGCCGCCTTGAACTCCGGATCGGTCAACTGCCGCAACGGCACGGGCCGTCCGCTCGCCGAGGCGACCTCGATGTAATCAAGTGCCTGCAGCTGCTGCCGCTCCTGCATCGGCAGGCGCAACGTGATGTCGTATTCATCGCCGTCCGATTCACGGTACTTGCCCACGGTGAGGCCCGCGACGGCCGCGCGTACCGTGCGGTCGACCTCGACCGGAGCGACGCCGAACAGCGCAGCCTTGTCGGAATCGATGCGCAGGTCGAGATCGGTGCGCAGGCGACGCGCTGGGTTGTCGACATTGCGTGTGCCTGGCGTCGCCACCATGATCGCTTCGGCCTGGTTTGCAAGTTCCTGCAGCACATCGAGGTCGGGCCCCACGATCGCGATTTCGATTGGTGCGTTGATCGGCGGGCCGTTGCGATAGCTCTCGACGATGATGCGTGCGCCGGGGTAGCTGGCAAACGTCTGTCGCAGTTCTTCCAGCAGCGCCGGCGTCGTACGCGGGTCGAACTGCTGCAGTTCGACGAAGACTTCACCGACGTTCGCCTTCTTCTCCTCGGGGAAGATGTTGTAGTAGATGCGGGGGTTGCCGCGACCCACGTTCGCGAACACGTGCTTCACTGCCTCGTGCCGCTGCAGTTCGGCTTCGATGAAGCGCACGGCGCGATCGGTATCGGCCAGGCTCGCGCCTGTCGGCGTCTCGATGGCGATGCGGAACTGCGGAATGTCGGCATTCGGAAACAGGCTGAAACCCATCAGCGTAGTGAGGCCAAAGGAGGCGAGCACGAAGGCCAGCGCCGCGAGCAGCGTGCGCTTCGGCGCGGCCAGGGCGACGCGCAGCGCCGGTCCATAGATGCCATGGATCACGCGCATCAATCCCTGCAGGGCCCTGTTGCCCCCGGCGCCGTGACCCTTGGCCTGCAGCAGGCGGCTCGCGAGGAAGGGGACGACCGTCAGCGAAACGAGCAGCGATGCGGCTACGGTGAACAGCACTGCGGCAGGCAGCGAACGGATGAAGATGCCGGCGCCTTCGGGCAGGAACAGCAGCGGCAGGAACGCAAACAGCAGCGTTGCGGTGCAGCCGACGACGGCGAGTGCAATCTGGTCGGTTGCCGCGATCGCAGCCTCGACCCGGTTGTACCCCGCGCGCAGGTAGCGCTCGATGTTTTCGACGACGACGATCGAGTCGTCGACCAGCAGGCCGAGTGCCAGCACGAAACCCGCGATGGAGAGCTGGTTGAGCGAGAAACCGGTGAAGTAGAGCGCGGCGAGCCCGATCGCAAGCGAGAGCGGGATCGAGATCATCACCACGCTGGCGGCCCGCAGGCCGAGCGGGGTCAGCGTCAGCAGGACCAGGGCGATCGCTATGACGAAGTCGAGGCCGAGCCGGTCGAGCCGATGCTTGACGTTGCGCGTCTGGTCGAAGCCGCGCTCGAGCCTGACATTGGGCGGCAAGGTGCCCTCGAAGCGAGCGAGGCCGCCGTCGATGGCCTTACGTACGTCGAAAACGTCGACGCGGTCCTTGGCGCTCGCAGTCACGAAGATGGCGCGCTGGCCGTTGTAGCGGCCGATGTATTGCTGCTCGCTCGTGTCCCACGAGACCTCGGCGATGTCGCGCAACCGCACCACGCTGCCGTTGCGGCTCGCCACGACCGTGCCCGCGATTTCGTCGAGCGAATCGTAGCTGCCCGAAGTCTTCAGGTTGAACTTGCGCATGCCGAGATCGACCGAGCCACCCGGGATCGACGCGTTTTCGCCGCGCACTGCGGCTTCGACCTGTCCGAGTGAAATGCCCGCGCGACCCATCCGCTCGAGGTCGACGGCGATGCGGACCTCGGGTTCGGGCAGCGCGAACACCTCGCTGCGGCGCACGCCGGGCAGCGTTTCGAGGTCGTCGCTCAGCGCCCGGCCGAGGTCGTCGAGTTCCCGGTAAGAGGCGTCCGGGCTGACGAGAGCGACCTGCATGATGTTGACCAGGCCGGAGCCGGTGCGCCGCACCTCGAGGCTCGCAATGTCTGCGGGCAGTTCGGCGCGGATGCGGTTCACCTCGCGCACCACCTCGTCGTACTTTTCGTCCGGATCCTGGTCCCACTGGAACTCGACCTGGATGATGCCTACGCCGTCGAGCGAGCGGCTGTCCATGCGCTTGATGTCGTCGAGTTCGTTGATGGCGTCTTCGATGGGATCGACGATCAGCCGCTCGATGTCAGCCGGATCCGCGCCGGGATAGGCGACGACGACGATCGGCACTGGCGCGTGAAACTCCGGGTCCTCGGCGCGCGGGATGTTCTTGAGCGTCGTGAACCCCACGCCGAGCAACAGTCCAAACAGCAGCAGCGTGAACTGCCAGCGCCGGACGGCAAATTCCCACAGACGCATGGCTCAACCCTGGTCGTCGGCGACGACGCGGACGCTGCGACCGTCCGTGAGCCACGCCGCGCCGTCCGTGATCACGGGTTCGCCCGCGATGAGGCCCGCGGTCACGACGACCTGCTCGCCGAGCAGAGGGCCGAGCGTGACGTCCTTGCGGCGTGCAACGTTCTTCTCGCGATCGAGCACGTACACGGTCGCACGCTGGCCGTCGGCCTCCACGAGTGCCGTGACCGGTACGACAGTCGCGCTGGAGGCGACATCGGGCAATGGCGAGAGCGGCAACGCGACCTTGGCCACCAGCCCGCGCGCGAAGCGAGCGCCTTGCGGCTGCACTTCGATTTCCACCTCGAACGTGCCCGTCATGCGGTCCGCGGCCGCGCCGATACGCGTCACCCTGCCCTCGAAAGCACGACCCGGGAACGCATCGAACGTCACCTGTGCAGGTGCACCGGATTCCACGCGCACCACGTCGCGGTCGGCCAGGCCAACGCGCACGACCCAGCCCGAGGCAGTCGAGCCGAGCACGATGACCGGCTGTCCCGGTTGCACCAGTTCGCCGCCCTCGACCATGCGCTCGAAGACGATCCCGTCCGCCGGCGCCTCGATGCGCGCGAAGCGCGCGTTGAAGCGTGCCGCGTCGACGCTGGAGCGGGCGACGTTGTAGGCCGTCGTCAGGTCCTGCACCTGCTCTTCGGTCGCGACTTCGTCGATGCGCAACTGCCTGGCGCGTGCCAGGTCCCGACGAGCCTTTTCGACACCCTCGGCCGCCTGGGAAACCGCGGCATCCACCTCGGCGCGCTTCAGTTCGGCGAGCACCTGGCCCTTGCGCACGATGTCGCCCGGCTCGACGCGCACCGAATCGACGACGCCGCCGACCTTGAAGGCCAGGCGGATTTCGTCGCGGGGTGCGAGCACACCCACCGCGCGCGTGTGCGCAGTCACGGCAACGCTGGCCACCGCAACCGCACGCACCGCGGCGGGCTGCGCGTCAGCAGTGTCGTCCTTCTTTTCGGCGCCGCAGGCGCCAAGCAGGGCCGCCACGGCCACGACGGAGAACGCCTGCCAGGTTGGCATTTTCACATCCGCTCCTGTTCCAGGCGGCGTGCGTCGCCGATGGAGAATTCGAGTTCTGCAAGACGCGCGAGGTATTCGGCCCGCACCCTTGTCACGTTGAGCTGGGCATCGGTCTGCGCGCGCCGCGCATCGATGAACTCTGCCTGGTTGATCTGGCCGAGGTCACGCTTGCGGCTGGTGATCGTGAAGGCGCCCGCGGCGGCTTCAGCGCGCTTGGCTGCGGTGTCGAGCGAGGCCTCGGCCACCTCGAAGTTCTCGAGCGCCTGTTGCACTTCAAGGCGGACACGCTGGCCGGCGAGTTCGCGAGTCGCGCGCAACTGTTCGGTGAGGGCGCGGGCCTCGCGCAGGGCGGCCTGGTCGGCGCCACCGCGGAACGCGTTGAAGCGCAGCACCAGCGAGGCAAGCACGTAGCGGTCTTCGTCCGCGAAACCGTAGTCCGTACCCTGGATGCCCGCTTCGGCGCCAAAGGCAAGTGACGGCTTGAACGCCGCGCGCGCCAGGTCCTGGCGCGCTTCGCCGACAGCGATGGCGGCATCGAGACTTTTCAGTTCCTCGCGGCGCTGGCTCGCGAGGTCCTGCAGCCTCGGCGCGTCCGCTTGCCGTCCCGCGAGCACGGCCAGCAAACGTGCGCGAAAGCGTTCGATCGTCTCGGCGTCGAGCGCCGCGTTCGGCAGGGGCTGCGTCAACGGTGCATTACGCAGCAGGTTCACGTAGCTCTGCGCGATGCGGACGCGACTCGCCGTGGCCAGGCGCTCCTGCTCCACTTCGAGCACGTCGGCCTCGGCACGGTAGACGAGGTCGCGCGTGACCTTGCCGTTGCGGTACAGGCTGGCGTTGGCCCTGAGGTTCTCGCGCGTGGCATCGAGCGTTGCGTCGAGCACCGTCACGGCCTGCTGCGCCGCAATCCAGCGGTAGTACGCCTGCTTGACGTCGCGGATGACCTGCGACCGCAGCGCGGCGAGGTCCGCTTCGGCACGGGCGGCGTCGGCTCGAGTTGCGTCGACGGCCGGACGGATGCGTGGTTCATAGAGCGGCTGCTCAAGCAGCAGCTTCGTTTCCTGCTCCTCGTCGCGCAGGAACGCGATCGACTGGTTCTGGACGCGCGGAAACTGAGGGGCCTGACCTTGCGCCACCAGCATCTGGTCCAGCGTCTCATACACCGGATTGAGCAGGTCGCCGACCGGGAAGTCGATGGTACGACCGCCGTCAGCCATCGAGTAGCGCGCAGCGAAGTCGATTACCGGGAGGTAACGCGCACGCGCCTGGTCGAGCGCGGCGAGCCGTTGCTGCACGGTCGCGCCGGAAGCGCGCAGCTCGAGGTTGGCGGTGAGCGCTTCGTCGATGACCTGACGCAGGCCGTCTTCCATGGTGACGAGCGGTTGCGCAGCGTGCGTGACAGGCGTTGGCGACGCGGCCTGAGCCAGCGGCACGATGCCGCCGACGAGCATGCACAGGATCAACGCAGGCCCGTGCTTCATGGCTTCAGCGCCCGCAGCGCGAGGTCGAGGCCATGCTCGATGAACGACTGCACGGACGTGCCTTCGTGTTCGATCTGGCCGCCCTTGGTCGATGCGATCTGGATCATGCCGTGCGTGAACGCCCACAGCGTCAGCGCGGTGACGAATGGATCGCCGATGTCCGCACGAATCGAGCCGTCGGCCACGCCGCGCAGCAGCGATTCGACGATGACCTCGTGGACGCTATGGCCGGCGACTTCGCAGGCCGCTTCGTTGCATGGCGTGCCATCCGCTGCGTGTTCGCCCGTCGGGTGCGCCTGGTAGCGCGCGCACGCGTCGAAGTAATGCGGCGTCTCCATGGAGAAGGCGAGGTAGGCACGGCCGATGGCCTCGACCTCCGCAATGCCGTTCGGTTGCCCCGCCCGGGCCGCGACAAAGCGATCGTGCAGCGCCTCGAGCGAGCGCTCGACCAGCGCCATGTGCAGGTCGCTCTTGTCCTTGAAGTAGACGTAGAGCAGGGCACGGCTCAGGCGAGCCCGGCGCGCCACCTGGTCCATCGTGATGGCATCCCAGCCCGTTTCGGCATACAGGGCCTCGGCCGCATCGACGATTTCGGCGCGACGGCGATCCTTTTCCTCTTGGCGGCGTGCGGTGAGGTACGACATGGTTGGCATCGTGATCTGTTATTGACATCGTGTCAATACATGGACAGCTGTGTAATTTGTCGATTGACGAGGCCAATCAGTGGCATCGTCAGGTTCTGTTGGTTCCGCTCGCCGGGGACCCGACAATGACCGCCGTTCGAACCGATCCGTACCGCGGATTGCCGCCGTCCAAGGAGTTGCCATGCACCCGACCCGTAATGACCTTTCCACCAAGACCCGCACCAAGGTCGTCGCGGTCCTGAACGCCCGTCTGGCGGACGCGATCGATCTGCAGTTCCAGGCCAAGCAGGCACACTGGAACGTGAAGGGACCGAACTTCATCGCCCTGCACGAATTGTTCGACAGGATTTCCGGCGACCTTGGTGGTCACGTCGACGACATGGCCGAACGCATCACCGCATTGGGCGGAACCGCCGAGGGCACGATTCAGGCCGTGGCCGGCCGCTCGAAGCTGCCCGTGTACCCGC
>JAABQQ010000269.1 GCA_011391405.1 Gammaproteobacteria bacterium | reverse complement strand
CTAACCCCTAACCCCTTCCTACCCTTCCTACCCTTCCTACCCTTCCTACCCTTCCTACCCTTCCTGCCCTTCCTCCCCTCTGTTAAGCTTTCGCCCCTTTCCCTTAACCGTTTCCCAGCAAAAATGGCCCGCATCACCGTCGAAGACAGCCTGAAGAACGTCCCCAACCTGTTCGAGCTGGTGCTCGTGGCTTCCCGCCGCGCGCGCAAGCTGGCGAACGGCGCCGAGGCGACGCTCGATTGGGAAAACGACAAGCCGACGGTGCTAGCCCTGCGCGAGATCGCAGCCGGCCACGTGGGCGTGGAAATCCTCGAAGAACCGGAAATGCCGCCTTCTCCGCCGCAGGAGCTGATGCCGGAACCGGAATTCATGGGCGAGTTCCGCGCACCGCAGATCGGGCTGGGAGACTAACCCCCGCCCCGCCGCACGCCCATGGACGTCACGTCTTCCCTGCGCAGCCTGCTGCCCTACGGAAGACGCTCCATCGGCATCAACCAGCTCATTGCGAAGCTGGAAACCTACCTGCCGCCGGACCAGGTCGAACTCGTCCAGGAAGCGTACGACTTCGCGTTCCATGCCCATGACGGGCAGCGGCGCCGTTCGGGCGAGCCCTACATCACGCACCCGGTCGCCGTCGCCGACCTGCTCGCCGACCTCAAGCTCGACGCGCAGACGATGATGGCCGCGATCCTCCACGACGTCATGGAGGACACGCCCAACACCAAGGACGAGATCACCTCGCGCTTCGGCAATGACGTGGCGGAGCTCGTCGACGGCGTCAGCAAGCTCGACCAGATCCAGTTCAGGAGCCGCGCCGAGGCGCAGGCCGAAAGTTTCCGCAAGATGCTGCTCGCCATGGTCCGCGACATCCGCGTGATCATGGTCAAGCTGGCGGACCGCACCCACAACATGCGCACGCTCGGCGCGATGCCGCCGGCAAAACGCCGCACGATCGCGCGCGAGACGCTCGAGATCTACGCTCCGATCGCGAACCGACTCGGCATGCATTCGATCAAGCGCGAGCTGGAAGACCTCGGCTTCCGCGCGCTGTATCCGAGGCGCTACAAGGTGATCGAGTCCGCGGTGAAGGCCGCACGCGGCAACCACAAGCAGTTCGTCGGCCGCATCACCGCGTCGCTGAAGGAAGCGCTGGACCTTGCGCAGATTCCAGCGACGATCGAAGGGCGCGAGAAAGACGTCCACAGCATCTACGAGAAGATGCGGCGCAAGAAGGTCTCGCTGATCGAGATCGTCGACGTGTACGGGTTCCGCCTGATCGTCGACAAGCCGGACACCTGCTACCGCACCCTCGGCGTCGTGCATTCGGTGTTCAAGCCGATGCCCGGCCGGTTCAAGGACTACATCGCGATCCCGCGCGTCAACGGCTACCAGTCGCTGCACACCACGCTGTTCGGACCGAACGGCACGCCGATCGAAGTGCAGATCCGCACCTCGGAGATGCACCGCATCGCGGAATCCGGCATCGCCGCGCACTGGCAGTACAAGGACGGCGGCGGCACCCAGGTCGGCATCCAGGGCGATCGCGCGCGCGAGTGGCTGCAGCAACTGGTCGAAATCCAGCAGGGCGGCAACCCCGAGGAATTCCTCGAGAGCGTCAGGGTCGACCTGTTCCCGGACAAGGTGTACGTGTTCACGCCGAAGGGCGAGATCCGCCGTCTGCCGCGCAATTCGACCTGCGTCGATTTCGCGTATGCCGTGCACACCGACGTCGGCAATCGCTGCGTGGCGGCCAAGGTCGATCGCCGCCTCGTGCCGCTGCGCACACCGCTGCGCAACGGCCAGACCGTCGAGATCATCACGGCGAAGGGCGCCACGCCGAACCCCGCGTGGGTCAATTTCGTCGTCACCGCGAAGGCGCGCGCGTCGATCCGGCAGTACCTGAAGAACCTGAAGCGCAGCGAAGCCATCGATCTCGGCAAGCGCCTGCTCAACCAGGCGCTCGAGGAATTCTCGCTGACGCTGCGCAAGATTCCGTCGGAGTCGGTGAACGCGGTCGTTGTCGAACTCGGCCTGCGCACGCCCGATGAACTGTTCGAGAAAATCGGCCTCGGCGAACGCATCGCACCCTTCATCGCCCGCCGGCTGTTGCCCGCCGACTCGGAGGGAGTGGTCGACGCCATTGCCGGTCCGCTCGCCATTGCCGGCACGGAAGGCCTGCTCGTGTCGTACGCACGCTGCTGCTTCCCGATTCCGAACGACCCGATCCTGGCGAGCCTCTCGGCCGGCCGCGGCGTCGTGATCCATCGCGAGGCCTGCGGCAACCTCGCCTCGTTCCGCAAGCAGCCCGAGAAATGGATTCCGGTCGCGTGGGGGCCGCCCGACCCCGACAGCCTCTTCCACGTCGAGATCCGCGCCGACGTCACCAACCGCATGGGCGTGCTGGCGTCGGTCGCCTCTGCCATCGCGCGCACGCAGACCAACATCGATCGCGTCTCGGTCGTGGAACGCGACACGGACACGTCGACACTGATTTTCGAGCTGCTGGTGCACGACCGCAAACAGCTTGCGAGCGTGCTCCGCGCGGTGCGCGGGATGTCCGAAGTGCTGAAGGTCGCGCGGTCACTGGCGTGAGCGGTAACCGCCGCTTTCACGCCGCGATCGCCACCGGTAACTTCGCCAGCACCTTGTCCGCGGTCAGCAGTCGCAACGTCTCGACCTCGCACTGTGCCAGCAACAGCCGGTCGAACGGATCCGAGTGCGGCACCGCCACCCGTTCGATGGCGGCGGCATGTCTAACGGTCACGTCGAGTGTGCGAAACCCCGCCTCCTCAATCGCCTCCCCGAGCCGATCCAGCGGCTGCCCAAGCTCGTACTTGCCGAGCATGATCTTGATGGCGATTTCCCAGACGCTGGCGCTGCTGACCCAGCATTCGTTCTCGGCATCGGTGAGTACCGCGCGTGCCCTGGCCGACAGCCGCGGACTGTCGGTGAGCGCCCACAGCATCATGTGCGTGTCGAGCAGCACCCTCACGGCTCGACCCCGCCGCCGAAGAGTTGCTCCAGATCCTTCTTCGACAATGGCTTGGCGATGTCGGCGATCAGCTTCTCCGCAAGCTTGCCCTTCAGTCCGCCAAGCTTGACGCCACGCTTCTTTTTCAGGCGCACGAGCTGAACCACGGGCTTGCCCGCACGCGCCAGCACCACGGTCTCGCCCGATTCCGCCGCTTCGACGAGCTGCGACAGCGTCGTCTTCGCCTCGTGGATGTTGACCTTGCGCATCGGGGCTCCCCCGCCAGAGTTAGCTAACTTAGCTAATTCTGGACCGGCCGCGTTGAACTCGCAACCCGCTGCCTGCCTTCGTCGCCGCCGGACCCCGCCTCCCGCCCGGGTGCGGCGCGAGCCGCCTGGGTGCAGAGTTGCCCAGATCTGATACGCCTCCCTTTACACTACACATCGCCCTTGACCACCGAAGCGTTGCAACACGTCACGCGGTCCCTTCTGGCCCTTCCTGCCCTTCCTCCCCCTTCCCGGAGATCGCCGTGCCCCTAAACGCAGTCACCACGCCCGACGCCCCAGGTGCAATCGGGACGTACAGCCAGGCCGTCAAAGCCGGCAACACTGTCTACCTCTCGGGTCAGATTCCGCTTGATCCGAAAACCATGGAAATCGTGACCGGCGAAGTCGAAGTGCACGTGCGGCGTGTGTTCGACAACCTGCAGGCCGTCGCGAAAGCCGCCGGTGGCGACCTGTCGAACGCGGTGAAGCTCAACGTCTACCTGACCGACCTCGGCAACTTCCAGACGGTCAACAAGGTGATGGCCGAATATTTCGCGCAACCCTATCCTGCCCGCGCTGCGATCGGCGTGTCCGCGTTGCCGCGCGGAGCGGTGGTCGAAGTGGACGCTGTCCTGGTCCTGTAACCCGCAGCGCTCCACACCGGCATGAGCGCGGCCGCCCTGCTCGCCGAACGTCCCGTCACGGCGCTGCGCGGCGTCGGGCCGGCGCTCGCCGAGCTGCTGGCGAAGCTCGGCCTGCACACGGTGCAGGACGTGCTGTTCCATCTGCCACTGCGCTACGAGGACCGCACGCGCGTCGTGCCGATCGGCGCGCTGCGCAATGGCGACCGCGCCGTCATCGAAGGCGACATCCAGCTGGCGGAAGTCGTGTTCCGGCGCCGCCGCACGCTGCTCGTACGCATTGCCGACGGCACGGGTTTCGTCACGCTGCGCTTCTTTCATTTTTCCGGTGCGCAGCAGGCGCAGCTGGTCCGCGGACAGCGCCTGCGCTGCTTCGGCGAAGCGCGTCTCGGCCCGGGCGGTCTAGAAATCGTGCATCCGGAATACCGGCGCGTGCTGGCCGATGCGAGCGGCGCACCGCCCGATTGCCTGACGCCGATCTATCCGACCACGGAAGGCGTGCAGCAGGGACGGTTACGCGTGCTCACCGACATGGCGCTGGCAATGCTGTCGCAAGGCGCGATCCAGGATTACGTGCCGGCCGGCGTGCTCGATGCGTTCGAACTACCGCCGCTCGAGTCCGCGCTGCAATACGTGCATCGACCACCTCCCGACGCAGCCGTCGCCGAGCTCGAAGAGGGCCGGCATCCCGCGCAACGACGACTCGCCTTCGAGGAACTGCTGGCGCATCAGCTGAGTTTGCGACTGCTGCGCCAGGAAACCGACAAGGACGCCGCGTGGTCGTTGCCGCGCAGGAACGACCTGGTCGAACGTTGCCTCGCGAGCCTGCCATTCAGACTCACGGGCGCGCAGACGCGCGTGTGGGCCGAGATCGCAAAGGATCTCGAGCGTCCGCATCCGATGATGCGACTGGTGCAGGGCGACGTTGGCTCGGGCAAGACGGTGGTCGCTGCGCTGGCCGCGGTGCGTGCCGTGGAGCACGGCGCACAGGCGGCGGTGATGGCGCCGACGGAACTGCTCGCCGAACAGCACGCGCGTAACTTCAACGCGTGGCTGGAACCGCTCGGCGTTCGAGTCGCGCTGCTGACCGGCCGGCAGACCGGCAAAGTGCGCGCGGTGCTCGAAACCGATCTGGCGTCGGGCTCGATCCATGTCGCCGTGGGCACGCACGCGCTGTTCCAGGAAGGCATCGAGTTCCAGCGCCTCGTGCTGGCGATCGTCGACGAGCAGCACCGCTTCGGCGTGCACCAGCGCCTGCAACTGCGTGAGAAAGGCCAGTCTCACGGCCGGTTTCCGCATCAGCTGGTGATGACCGCCACGCCGATCCCGCGCACGCTGGCCATGACCGCGTATGCGGACCTCGACGTCTCGATCATCGACGAGCTGCCGCCGGGACGCACGCCGATCAAGACGGTGGTGCTGCCGGACACGCGGCGCAGCGACATCGTCGAGCGCATCGACACGGCCTGCCGGTCGGGACGCCAGGCGTACTGGGTGTGCCCGCTGATCGACGAATCCGATCTCGTGCGCTACGAGGCCGCAGAAAAAACCGCGGCGCAACTGGCCGAAGCACTGCCGAGCGTGCGCATCGGACTGATCCACGGGCGGATGGCGGGCAAGCAGAAGGACGCGGTCATGACCTCGTTCAAGCAGGGCAAGCTCGACCTGCTGGTCGCAACGACGGTAATCGAGGTGGGCGTGGACGTGCCCAACGCGAGCCTGATGGTCGTCGAGAACGCCGAGCGCATGGGACTCGCCCAGCTGCATCAGTTGCGCGGCCGCGTCGGTCGCGGCTCGGTCGAAAGCACGTGCGTCCTGCTCTACCAGGGTCCGCTGTCGCCCATTGCGCGCGAGCGGCTGGCGGTCCTGCGCGAAACGAACGACGGCTTCGAAGTGGCGCGCCGGGACCTCGAACTGCGCGGTCCAGGCGAACTGCTGGGCACGCGCCAGACGGGCCTGATGCAGCTGCGGGTCGCCGACCTCATCCGCGACGCGGACCTGCTGCCGGACGTCCAGCGTGCGTCGGCATTGATGCTGGACGGTCCGCAGGCCAACATAGCAGGCCTCGTCGGCCGCTGGGTCGGCGCGGGCGAGCGTTTCCGCAACGTCTGAAGATTGCCCCGATGAGCGACCTGACCGACCTCGAAAAGAACACCAGCACGCCAGCGGGCAGCTTCGCCCGGATGCGTGGCCGGCTCGTCGAATACGCGCGCCTGATGCGGCTCGATCGCCCCATCGGCATCTGGCTGCTGCTCTGGCCCGCGCTGTGGGCGCTCTGGATCTCGGCCGATGGCCACCCGGACGAGCGGGTCTTCGTCATCTTCCTGCTCGGCACTTTCGTGATGCGCGCCGCCGGTTGCGTGATCAATGACTTTGCGGATCGTGAGTTCGATCCGCACGTGCGCCGCACGGCCAGCCGCCCGCTGGCGCGCGGCGTAGTGTCACCGGCCGAAGCGCTGGCGGTTTTCGCCGTGCTCGGACTGATCGCGCTGGCACTGCTGATCCCGCTCAATCGCCCGACGCAGGTGCTCGCGCTGGTCGGCGGCGTGCTGGCCGTCACTTACCCGTTCCTGAAACGGTTCTTCGCGCTGCCGCAGGCATACCTCGGCCTCGCCTTCTCGTGGTCCGTGCCGATGGCTTTTGCGGCGCAGACCGGCGAGTTGCCGCTCGTCGCGTGGGTACTGTTCGTGGCGGGCGTACTGTGGACCACGGCGTACGACACGATCTACGCGATGGTCGATCGCGAAGACGATCTGGTGATCGGCATCCGCTCGTCTGCAATCCTTTTCGGCCGCGCGGATCGAGGGATCGTCGCGGCGCTGCAAGCCGGCGCGCTGGTCCTGCTCGCCCTGGCGGGTTACCTGGCGCAACTCGGTCACTGGTACTGGCTGGGTCTCGCCATTGCCGTGGCCACCTCGCTGCACCAGCAATACCTGATCCGGCGGCGCGATCCGGCAGATTGCTTCCACGCTTTTCTCAACAACAACCTGTTCGGGCTCGCCGTGTTCGGCGGCATCCTGCTCGATTACCTGTTCCGGTCCTGATCGGGTTCGATCCATCCCTCGGAGCCCGGCAGCCGCCGGTGCCGTGCCGCCTTGGCGAGCAGGTGCGAGCCCACCGGCGACGTGATCGCGATGAACAGCGAGATCATGAACTCGTGCAGTGAGAGCCCGCCGCCCCGGTAGCTCATGAACAGCGCCGAAGCGACCAGCAGGCTGCCGATGCCGATGGTCGTCGCCTTCGACGGACCGTGCAGGCGCGTGAAGAAATCCGGCATGCGCAGCAGGCCGAGCGAGCCGATGAGCGTGAACACCGCGCCGATGAGGACCAGCGCCGACACGATTGCTTCCAGCCAGGAATTCGTCGACACGCAACCTCCTATTCGATGACGTCGCCGCGCGTGATGTACTTCGACAGCACGACGGTGGTGACGAAGCCGAGCATCGCGATCAGCAGCGCCGCCTCGTAGTAACGACCGGTGCCCAGCTCGAGCCCGTAGAGCACCAGCATGGCCGCGCTGTTGACGTAGAGCGTGTCGAGGGCGAGCACGCGGTCGAGCATGTCCGGCCCGAGCGCCAGGCGGATCAGCGTGAACACGACCGCAAGGCCCAGCAGGCCGAAGGCAATGTCGATGGCGTGGTTCAGCATTCCAGGATCTCCTGCAGGCGGCGTTCGTACCGGTCCTTGATCGACTGCGCCATTGCCTGCGCGTCGAGGCAGCGCAGCACGTGCACCACGAGCTGGCGGGCGCCGGCCGCGTCGACCTCGATGTCGACGGAGACCGTGCCGGGCGTGAGCGTGACCGTCGAGGCCAGCAGCGTGACCGCGAAATCGGTGCGGAGATCGAGCGGCACCCGCACGAAGGCGGGGCGCAAACGCGCGACGGGGCCGAGGATCAGCGCGGTCAGCTGCAGGTTCGCGACCACGATGTCGTAGCCGACGATGGCGACGTACTGGATCACCCGCAGGGGCCGGTCGACCACGATGGGCTCGGGCCAGAAGCGCCGCGTGACGTACGGAATCGCGAGCGCCAGGGCCGAACCGAGCACGATGTGCCCGGGGTGCACCGAGTTGTTGAGCCAGAGCCAGGCAAGGAGCAGGACCGCGCTCAGCAGCGGGTGCGGCAGCCAGGGTCGCGCAGCGTTCATCGCAACCTCCGACGATCGTCAGGCTGGGCGTGATCGCCACCGAGCACCGCTTCGATGTACCCGGCCGGGTTGGCGAGGTCGCGCGCCGTCGCCTGCGCAAAGGCCGTGGCACTTCCGCCCCAGATCACGAGCGCGGCGACACAACCCAGGATGGCCGCCGGAGCAGCCAGTGCGGCCAGGCTCGGCCGCGGCGGCGCCGGCGCACCGGCGGGTGCTGGCACGGTGCGCCAGAAGACCGCACTGCCCGCGCGCGAGAACGCGACGATGACGACGAGCGCGGCGCCGAGCAGCGAGCTCCAGATCAGCGCGGCGGCCGGGTGTGCGCCGGCAGCGTCGAGGAGCAGGACCTTGCCGACGAAGCCGGACAGCGGCGGCACGCCCGCCACGGCCACGGCGCTGACGAAGTAGAAACTCCCGAGCAGCGCGCCGTGCGGCGTCGCGTCGGCGGCGTCGAGCCGATCCCCGGCGGTCGTGCGGTCGGCAGCGACCAGGTCGACGACCAGGAACAGCGCCGCACTCGCGAGCGTTGAGTGCACCAGGTAGTAGATGGCAGCCGCGTAACCGTCCGCGGAGAACAGCGCGACGGCCACCAGCAGCGAGCCGACGGAATACAGCACTATCCAGCCCGCGGCGATCCGCAGCGACCGCGCAGCCAGGACGCCGAGCGCGCCAAAGACCAGTGTGGCGAGCGCGAGCGGCAGCAGCCACGGCTCGGCGACGTTCGCCAGCTCGCCGGCTTGCGGACCGAACGCCAGCGGATAGACCCTGAGCACCGCATACACGCCGACCTTCGTCAGCACGGCGAAGAGCGCGGCGACCGCGGCGGCGGCCGCACCGTAAGCACGCGGCAACCAGAAGCCGAGCGGCAGCAGTGCGGACTTCAGCGCGAACACGACGAGCAGCAGCAGCGCGCCGGTCCGCGCGAGCGGCGCGTCGGCGATCGTCAGCGCCGGAATGACCCGCGCGAGGTCGGCGAAGTTCAGCGTGCCCGCCACGCCGTAGATCAGCGCAACACCCAGCAGGAAGAGCGCGGAACCGATCAGGTTCAGCACGACCACGTGCAGCGCTGCCCTGACCCGATCCGCCGCCAGGCCGTGCAACAGCAGGGCATAAGAGGCGATCAGCAGCACCTCGAAGAAGACGAAGAGATTGAACAGGTCGCCCGTCAGGAACGCGCCCTGGATGCCGAGCAACTGGAACTGGAACAACGCGTGGAACCGGGGCGCGGACGTCTCCGTGTCGCGCGCAACGGCGTACAGCAGGCTCGCGCAAGCGACGATTGCCGTCAGCACGAGCAGCGCCGCGGCCAGCCGGTCCACGACCAGCACGATGCCGAACGGCGGGGCCCAGCCCCCGAGCGCGTACACGCGTATCGGCCCGTCCTTGACCGTGACGAACAGCGTGATCGCGACGGCCAGCTGCGCGACGACCGCGACGAGGCTGAACGCGTGACGCGCGGTCGCGGGCCACCGTGTCGACAGCAGCAGCACGCTGCCCGCGATCAGCGGCAGCAGGATCGGTGCGATCGGCAGGTGATTCAACGCTCACCTCCGTCGACGTGATCGCCGCCCGTCGCGTGGATGGCGCGCAACGCGAGGACGACCAGCAGCGCCGTCATGCCGAAGCCGATCACGATGGCGGTCAGCACCAGCGCTTGCGGCAGCGGGTCCGGAAAATGCTCGATGCCCTGGTCCGTGAGCGGCGCGCTGGCCACGACCAGGCGTCCCGACGCGAACAGGAAGAGGTTCACGGCATAGGAGAGCAGCGTGAGCCCGAGCAGCACGGGAAAGGTCCGCGCACGCAGCAGCAGGTACACCGCGCAGGACGTCAGCGTGCCGATGGCGATGGCGAACAGCGCCTCCATGTCAGGCGCCCCTCCCGCCAGAGCCGGACAGCGCACCGAGGCGTCCGACGATCACCATCACGACGCCGACCACGACGACGTAAATGCCGAGGTCGAACACCATTGCACTCGCGAGTTCGAACTCGCCGACCACGGGCCAGTGCAGGTAGCCGAAGGTGGACGTCAGGAACGGTGCGCCGAACGCCCAGCTCGCGAGGCCCGTGGCCGTGGCGAGCAGCAGGCCGAGCGCAATCGCCGTCGAGTAATTCCACGGCAGGCGCTCGCGGGCCCAGTCACTGCCGTAGGCCACGTACTGCAGCAGGATCGCCGTCCCGGTGACGAGTCCGGCGATGAATCCGCCGCCCGGGGCGTTGTGGCCACGCAGGAACAGGTACACCGACACCAGCAGGGCCAGCGGCAGCAGCGGGCGGGCCAGCACCCGCAGCATCAGCGGATGGCGCTCGACTGCCCACGGACGGCCGTCCCAGTCCCGCTGCGGTGCCCCGAGCCTGAGCTCCTGCAGCAGCGCGACGATCGCCACAGCCGCAATGCCCAGCACCGTGATTTCACCGAGCGTGTCGAACCCGCGGAAGTCGACCAGGATGACGTTGACCACGTTGTAGCCGCCGCCCTGCGGCTTCGCATGCTCGAGGTAGTACCAGGCGATCGTGCTGAAGGGGCGTGTCAGCAAGGCCCACGCGAGCAGCCCTGCGCCAAGGCCAACCGCGACCGCTACCATCGTGTCGCGCACATGCCTGAAGCGCGAGGCCTCGCGTGGACTCTCCGCCGGCATGAAGTACAGCGCGAGCAGCAGCAGCAGGACCGTGACGATCTCGACCAGCAACTGCGTCAGGGCGAGGTCCGGTGCGGAAAAACGCACGAAGACCAGCGAGACGACGAGACCGACGACGCCGATCAGCACCAGCGCGAGCAGCCGCTGCGTGTGCAGGGCCGTCGCCGCGATGGCGGCGATGGCGAGGGCCGCGGTGAGGGCGACGGCGAGCGCGTCCGGCGGCGTCAAGGCGGCGATCGGCGCCAGCGACAGGCCACGCGCGCCGACGAGCCCGACGCCGAGAGTCGCGAGCAGGAGCAGCAGCACGTAGCGCTGCAGCGACGCGTTGGCGACACCGTCGACCAGTCGCCGCGAACCGGCGACGGCGAGCGCAACCAGTCCCTCCGCCAGCGTCCGTCCGTCATAGCGCTGCTGGCGATAGCCGTGCAGGCCAAAGTAGTAGCGTTGCGCAAAATAGATGATCGCCCCACCCGTCAGCGCGACCACGCTCATGAGCACCGGCAGGTTGAACCCGTGCCACAGGGCCAGGGAGTACTCCGGCAGCGGCCCCTGCAACACGGCACCGCCCGCTGCCCGCAGCAGAGGGTCCACGATCAGGGCGGGCAGGAGCCCGACCAGCAAGCAGAGCCCGACCAGGATCTCGACCGGCACCTTCATCCAGCGCGGCGGCTCGTGTGGCACGCGCGCCAGCCCCTGCGGTGGCGGACCGAAGAACACGTCGTGGACGAAACGGGTGGAATAGGCGACGGTGAAGACGCTGGCCAGCGTCGCCGCGAGGGGCAGCACCCAGTAGCGCGAGCCGAGCCACTGCACCTGCAGCGTCTCCGCGAAGAACATTTCCTTGCTGAGGAAGCCATTCAGCAGGGGCACGCCCGCCATCGCGCCCGCCGCGATCGTGGCGAGCGCAGCGGTCCAGGGCATGAAGCGTGCGAGCCCGCTCAACCGCCGCATGTCGCGTGTGCCGGTCTCGTGGTCGACGATCCCGGCCGCCATGAACAGCGAAGCCTTGAAGACCGCGTGATTGATGATGTGGAACACCGCGGCGACGGCGCCGGCCGGCGTCCCGAACCCGAACAGCAGCGTGATCAGGCCGAGGTGGCTGACCGTCGAGTAGGCCAGCAGTCCCTTGAGGTCGTGGCGGAACAGCGCGACGTAGGCGGCGAACAGCTGCGTCGTGAGACCGACGCCGCTGACGATGTAGAACCACGTCTCCGTCCCGGCGAACACGGGAAACAGTCGCCCGAGCAGGAAGATGCCGGCCTTAACCATGGTGGCGGAATGCAGGTAGGCACTGACCGGCGTGGGTGCCGCCATGGCATGCGGCAGCCAGAAGTGGAACGGGAACTGCGCCGACTTGGTGAAGGCCCCGAGCAGCACCAGCACCAGCATGGTTTCGTACAGCGGGTGCGCCTTGATGACGGACCCCGCCGCCAGCACCCGCGACAGCTCGAAGCTGCCCACCACGTGACCGATCAAGAGCACGCCGGCGAGCAGCGCGAGGCCGCCCGCGCCAGTCACCATGAGAGCGAGGCGGGCGCCCCGGCGGGCGTCCGCGTCGTGCCGCCAGAACCCGATCAGCAGGAACGAGCTGAGGCTGGTCAGCTCCCAGAACGTGACCAGGAGCAGCAGGTTCTCGGCGAGCACCACGCCGAGCATCGCGCCCATGAAGAGCAGCAGCAGCCCGTAGAAGCGCTCCTTCGATTCCTCGGGCGACAGGTAGTAGCGGGCATACAGGATGACCAGCAACCCGATGCCGAGGATCAGCAGGGCAAACAGCAACCCGAAACCGTCCAGCCTGAACGTGGCGTTGAGTCCTGCCGCGGGAATCCACGACCAGCCGCTCACCAGCGTCGCGCCGGCGAGCACGCCGGGAGCCTGGCTGAGGATGAGCGCGAGCGAGGTGGCAGCCAGGGCGACGGCCGTCCGCGCCGGGTCGACCCCCAGGGCCCGCGACAGTGCCGTCGGCAGCCACGCGCCCAGCAACGGTATGAGGATGACGATGGACAGCAACATGAGTCCGTTTCGGTGGGCGGGCGCGGCTGGCTGACCAGGAGACGCTAGTGTAGCCG
>JAABQQ010000268.1 GCA_011391405.1 Gammaproteobacteria bacterium | reverse complement strand
GGAAATGCTGGAACTCGTGTGCCAGCACGTGCTGGTCGTATTCGTCCGTGTCGACGTTTTCGTCGCCGAGCACATAGATACCCGCGGCGGGTCCGCCGGTCGTATACAGAGTGGATTCGATCTGGCCCAGCGTCACGTCGCCCGAAGACGAGTTGTTCTGCGGACTCCAGAAAACATCGAGCCCCGGCAGATCGAGCGTCGCGTTACCGTTGTCGACGACGAAACGTGCTGCCGCCAGCAGCGTGTCGAGGATCGCAAACGGAGCCGCGCCGCGATTGCCGGTGTAGCCTGTGCCACCCCAGCCAGACCCGGCGAGCAGGTTTTTCGTCTGGTTCGTCGTCCCGGAGTTGAAGGCCGCGCTGTCGAGCACGTACAGCGCATTGCCGTTGGTGTTGTTGAGCACACGAATGTTGCGCGCTGGGGTCGTCGTCTTGCGTGACTGCGCCTGCACGCGCACGAACACGCTGGTGTTCGCAGGCGCAGTGAGCGCGTAGTTGCCATTGTCGTCGGTCGTGGTCGCCGCAAGCGTGCTACCGCCCGACTGGATCAGCTCGACGACGGCTTCACGAATCGGCTGTACTGAGGTGTTGGCATAGCTCAGCCCTGAGTTTTGGTTCACGACGACCGAAAACGGCACGCGTTCGTAGGTGGCCTTGCCACTGACCGTGACGCTGCTGGGGCCGCCGCCCCCAGAGATTGCGATAGATTGCGTCGTCGATGCCGTGCGACCAAGCGAGTCGGCCACGGTCAGCTGCACGATAAACGTCCCGGCCGTCGCGAACGTGTGTGAGAGCGTCCTGCCCGTTGAAGTGCCGGTGCCGTCACCGAAATCCCAGGTGTAGACCGCAATCGGACCCTCGGGGTCGGTCGAGGCCGAGCCATCGAAAACAACCGTCAGCGGCGCGGTGCCCCCCGTAGGCGCGAACTCAAAGGCCGCGACTGGTGGCTGGTTCGGCGCGTCGACCTGCACCGTGCGGGTCGTTGACGCCGTTGCGCCGCGGTTGTCGGTGACTGTGAGCGTGACGGTATACGTACCGGCCGAAGCATAGGTTCGGCTCGCCGTATTTCCCGTCGAGCTGGTAGTGCCGCCGTCGCCAAAATTCCATGCGTACGTCGTGATCGAACCATCTGTGTCGCTCGATGCTGCGGCATTGAACGCAACCACCAGTGGGGCCGCGCCCGACGCAGGCGTGGCAGTAAACGAGGCGGTCGGTGACAGGTTCGCGCTGTCCGAACCACCACCCCCACCGCCGCAAGCGACGAGATAGATCGACATGAGCGCCAGTACGGCTATGCGCCGGATCGTACGCACGCCCTGGAATCCGGCAGCTGTTGAAAATCCATCAACGCGTAGGGTCACGCAGGCACCGGGCAGGTCCGTTTAGGCGGGGTCTGCAAGAATACCATGCCCCCCCGCAGCGCACTCGGCGTGCGCGGTCCCTCGGGTCGCAGCGATCCTGATTTCGCGTCAGGGCTGGTTGTGCGTCAGGCCTGGCTCGCTCTGCAGCCGGTATTCCCAGGCCAGCTGATTGCGGACGATCTTCTCGAGGTCGTCGAACCGCGGCGCCCACCCCAGCACCTCACGGATTCGTTCGGCATGCGCAACAAGGGACGGCGGGTCACCGGCGCGGCGCGGGCTCTCGACGACGGGCAGCGACCGGCCGCCATTGATGTGCTGCACCATCTTCACGACTTCGCGCACGCTGTAGCCATGGCCGTACCCGCAGTTGAGCGTGGTCGACGCGCCACCCCTGTCCAGGTAATCGAGTGCGCTCAGGTGCGCCGAGGCGAGGTCCTCGACGTGGATGTAGTCGCGCACCCCGGTACCGTCCGGCGTCGGATAGTCGGTGCCGAAGATCGACAGCGAAGGTCGGACGCCGGCGGCCACCTGGCAGGCTACCTTGACGAGCAGCGTCGCCGTCGGCGCGCTGTGCCCGATGCGCCCGCCCGGGTCGCTGCCCGCAACGTTGAAATAGCGCAGCACCACGTATCGCAGTTTAAAGAATGCCGCCGCAAGGTCGCGCAGCATCCACTCGCTCATCAGTTTCGACGTGCCATACGGATTGATCGGCACGGTCGGTGAGTCTTCGCGCGCGAGACCCTCGGCGGGAATTCCGTAGACCGCGGCCGTCGACGAGAACACGAAGCGGCGCACGCCAGCGGTGGCGCATTCCTCGAGCAGATTGCGCGTCGCACAGGTGTTGTTGCGGTAGTACTTGAGCGGGTCGGACACCGACTCCGGCACGATCGTATGCGCCGCGAAGTGCAGCACGGTGTCGATGGCATGGTCCTGCAGGACTCGCGCCACGAGATCGCGATCGCTGGTGTCGCCGACGATCAGCGGCGCGCCGAGCACGGCGCTGCGGTAACCCGTCGAGAGATTGTCGAGGACCACGACACGCTCGCCGCGCTCGACGAGCTGGCGGACCGTGTGACTGCCGATGTAGCCGGCGCCGCCGGTGACGAGAATGGACGCAGATGACACGTAATGACCCTTGTTGCCGACTCGGTATCGTAACGCTTGTTTGCGCAAGCCCAGGCATGGACCAGCGCTTCGGCGCTCGGGATGCTGGTGCGAATTGTAGCGACCGCATTCTGCGGCACCGGCGGTGCCCATTCTGTGCGCAAGCTCGCAAAGTGCCCGGCTACGAAAACGGCTCTTCCATGGCCGCGACCTGCTCCCGCAGGTTCAGCACGTGTTGCTCCCAGTATTTCGGCTCCTGAAACCAGGGGAAGGCGCGTGGGAAAGCCGGGTCGCCCCAGCGGCGGGCCAGCCATCCGGCGTAGTGCATGATGCGCAGGGTGCGCAGGGGCTCGATCAACGCAGTCTCATGCTGATCGAA
The DNA here is from genome assembly GCA_011391405.1 of Gammaproteobacteria bacterium. Lineage (GTDB taxonomy): Bacteria > Pseudomonadota > Gammaproteobacteria > Steroidobacterales > Steroidobacteraceae > RPQJ01. Next base: position 9,912 of record JAABQQ010000268.1, on the reverse strand, counting down.
GTCGGCGAACTCCTGGTAGCCCTCGACGATGTCGTCCAGCTGGGCGCGCATTTCCTCCGGCCGCCCCGAAAGCAGCATCCACAGGTCCTGCACTGCAGGCCCGGTCATGCAATCGTCGAGGTCGACGAAATGCGGGCCCTTGTCCGTCCACAGCACGTTGCCCGGGTGGCAGTCGCCGTGCAGTCGCAGCGTGCGAAGGGGCTGGGCCTCGTCAAACCTCTGCTCGACGAGGCTCAACACGTCCTCGGCCAGCGATTCGTAGGCCACTTCGAGGTGCGACGGAATCCAGCCGGAGTCGAGCAGATAATCGGCCGTCTCCTGCCCCAGCACGCGCCAGTCCAGGCGCGGTCGATGGCGAAACGTGCGGGTACGCCCGATGGCGTGGATGCGCGCCAGGAAGCGACCCATCCACTGGCGGTCGTCCCGGGTGCCGAGTTCGGGCCAGCGCCCGCCCGCCCGGGGATATACGGCGTAACGGAATCCTTCGTGTTTAAAGAGACTGCGTCCCTCGTGGACGTCCGGCGCAATGACCGGGATCTCCGCGCGCGCGAGTTCGAGCGCGAACTCGTGCTCCTCGAGGATCGCCGCGTCGGGCCAGCGCTCGGGGCGATAAAACTTCACGACGACCGGGGCGCTGTCCTCCCGGCCGACCTGGTAGACCCGATTCTCGTAACTGTTGAGTGCCAGGATGCGACCGTCGCAGCGATGCCCGAGCGCCTCGACCGCGCTGACGACGACGTCGGGGGTCAGCGCGGAATACGGGTGCGGGGCATTCATTGCTTCGATTGTACGGGGTCACGTACCCTTCCCGGCACTTCACCATGGCACGCTTCCCCTTCCGCCCCCGCTCCCTTACTGGCCTGATCCTGCTCGGGTTCGTGATCGTTGCCCTGCCTGCCCTGCTCGGCACCATCAGCGCCGCCATCGAAATGCGCAATCTGTCGGCTGCGAGCGAACGCCTCGTGGTCAATGGCGTGGCCGCCACGCGGTACACGCAGGCCCTCGTGCGACAGGTCTCGTCGCTCGAACGGACCGCGCGGCTCTACCAGATCATTCCGCGCCCGACCCTGCTCGACACCTTCCGGCAGAACCGCGACCTGCTCAGCAAGACACTGGACGATTTCTCGGCGCTGACGGGCGGCAACGACGAGCGGGCAAAGGTCATCGACGACATGCGTGGCACGATCGATCTCATCTCGAGTGCCATCGAATCGCAATCATCCGCAAGCATCTCGCGCACGCTGCGCGAATTCACCGCGCTGGCACGCGACGCCGGGCAGCTCTCGAACCTGGCAAGCGTGCAGACGGACCGGGAGCTGAAACAACTCCAGGCTGAGACCGGAAAGGTGCGGCGCCGACTGTACTGGCAGTCGCTCGCGCTGGTCCCGATCACCATCGGCCTGATCGTGATGTTCGCGCTGGTCCTGGCGCGACCGATCCGCCAGATCGACGCGGTCATCAGTTCGATCGGGCACGGGCAGCTGAGCGAGCCCGTCAAGGTGCAGGGACCCTCGGACCTGCAGGCACTCGGCCGGCAGCTCGAGTGGCTCAGGGTACGGTTGCAGGACATCGCCGAGGAGCGCAACCGATTCCTGCGCCACATGTCGCACGAACTGAAGACGCCGCTCGCCAACATCCGCGAAGGCACCGAACTGCTGATGGAGGGTGCGGTCGGCTCGCTCAATGGCGAACAGCGCGAAGTGGCCAGCATCCTGCGCGACAACAGCCTGCGGCTGCAGCGCCTGATCGAGAACCTGCTGTCCTACAGCGAGTGGCAGGCGAAGCGCAGCGACCTGGAGGTGGGCGAGATTCGCCTGTTGCCGCTCGTGAAATCCGCGATCGAGACCTACCAGTTGCCGCTCAATGCGCACAGCCTGCGACTTGACCTGCAGGTACCGGATCTCACACTGGCCGCGGACCGCGAAAAACTGCAGCTGATTCTCGACAACCTGATCTCGAACGCCGTGAAGTTCACGCCTGACGGCGGTACGATCACGTTGCGCGCGGCATACGACGGCGCAGGCGAGAACCTCGTGCTGGACGTGGGCGATACCGGGCCTGGGATTCCGCTGGAAGAACGGCCGCGGATTTTCGCAGCGTTCTACCAGGGCGCCACACCTCAGGGTGGGCTCGTTCGAGGCACGGGTATCGGACTGTCGGTGGTGCAGGAATTCGTGCTCGCGCATGGCGGCAGCGTCGAGATCGTCGATGGTGAATTTCCAGGTGCCCATTTCCGCGTGCGGTTACCTCTTACTCCCCCTCCGGCGGAAGGCGGAACAAGGTCGGGGTGAGGGCTCCGCCCGATTCGGACTATCATTCAGGACTTGCGCCGCGCAGGCACATCCATCTTCCGGCGGCATTGCCACGAAATGACAATCATCCTGCAACCCACCGTGCGTAAAGCACTTGTCGCCGTTGCCGCGATTACCCTGACCGCGTGCGCGGGCCTGCACCCTGCCAGCAAACAGAGCGTGCCTGGCCAGACCGTCACGGCGCCCACGCCGAAACCGGCCGGCGTCGCTTCGTATTTCGAAGTGCTTGACCTCATGGCGCCCGGCGACACCGTCCGTCAGTCGACCGCGTTGGCCTCGACGCTCACCGAGGCACAGCAGAATCCGACCTCATCGAATCGCCTGCGCCATGCGATTGCGCTCGGCGCAGCGGGTCACTCGTCGAGCAACCCCGTCGAAGCCCGGCGACTCATCACCGAACTGCTCGCGGGCGAGCACGACCTGACGTCGCAGGAGGTCTCGCTCGCCAATGCTTTCCTGCGTGAATACGACGCGCGGGTTGCGCTGTATGCCGACCTGGCGCGACAGCGCGAGGAATCGGAGCGCCAGATGAAGTCGATCGGTGCGGACGACGACCGCCGCTATGGCACGCTGCATGCCGAGACGCAGCGACTGAAGAAAGCGCTGGCAGATGCCGAGCGCAAGCTCGAGGCCGTCGCGGAAATGGAGCGTACCCTCACACCGGAAGGCCAGTGAGCACCTGACCTTGGCCATGTCGCGAACCAGCAAACGCGCGCCAAAGATTCTCGTGGTCGACGACGATCCTGGACTGCTGCGCCTGCTCACGATCCGGTTACGCTCGCAGAAATACGAAGTCGAACCCGCGGAGAACGCCGCCAAGGCGCTCGCCGTCATCGCACGCTTCCGACCCGATCTCGTCATCACCGACCTGCGCATGGCCGAGATGGACGGCATCGCGCTGCTGCGGGAACTGCAGCGTCGCTGGCCCGGCCTCAACGTCATCATGCTCACCGCGCACGGCACCATCCCGGATGCCGTGAAGGCCACCCAGTCGGGCGCCTTTGCGTTCCTGACCAAGCCGGTCGAGAAAGAGCAATTGCTTGAGGAAGTGCGGCGCGCGCTCAAGACCTCGGGTTTCGCGGACACGGCCGAGGAATGGCGGACGGAGTTCGCTACCCGCAGCCCCGTGGTCGAGGACCGTCTGGCAAAGGCCCACCTGGTCGCGGGGACGGATTCGTCAGTGTTGATTACAGGCGAACCTGGCACCGGCAAGGAACTGATGGCGCGGGCGATCCATCGGGCCAGCGGTCGCCGCGAGGGGGCCTTCGTATCCGTCGACTGCAGCTCCCTGGACGGCGGCGCCGAGCACCTGGCGGCCTGCGAACAGGAACTGGCTCGAGCCGCACAGGAAGCCACGGGCGGGACGATCTTCCTGCGCAGCGTCGACGACCTCGCCCTCAGCCTCCAGACGCGCCTCGCGAGCCTGCTGCGCGGTCCGCGGGACGTGCGGGTGCTGGCGACCAGCGATCGCCGCCCCGACGAACTCGCGGCCGATGGGCGTTACTCGACGGAACTGCTGGAACGGGTCAGCGCCGTCCATATCGACCTGCCACCGCTCAGCCGGCGCCGGGAGGACGTGCCGCTGCTGGCCGCGCAGTGTCTCGAAGATCTGGCCGCCGAAACCGGGCAGACCAAGCGCACGCTATCGCCGGAAGCCATGGAGGCCCTGGCGAGCGCCAAGTGGCCAGGCAATGTCCGGCAGCTGCGCATGGTCGTGCGGCAGGTCGCGTCGCTGGGTGCCGGGCCGGTGATCACGGTCGAGCAGGTGCAGGAAGCCCAGGGACAGGCCACGCAGCTGCCGAGCTTCGACGAAGCGCGTGATGAGTTCACACGGAACTATCTAGTGCAACTCCTTCAAATTACTCAGGGAAATGTCAGCCAGGCGGCACGGATGGCGAAGCGGAATCGCACGGACTTCTACAAGCTGCTGACGAAGCACGAGCTGAAACCGGAAGAGTTCAAGGACTAGCTTCGCGCACCTCGCCCGCCTCGCGGGCAGTGACGCCAATTGGCGACAATCTTTCGACCCGTTTTTAGCGGTCGTTGACCATAATCGCGCCCGCCGAGAACGGCGACCGGTTTCCCAACCGCGTCCCGCGCAGCGACCTTTCAGAAACCTGCACGGCATCCCATAGCGAACTCAATGACCGCCCTGCAGCGGTGGTCTGCGCTCGCCCGCCGTTTCACGCAAGCACATTGCCGAGGTTCAATCTTGCCGATCAGCAGCCTGTCCAAGGCGGCCGGGCACTCCGCTCGTCCTGCCGTCTCCTGCCTCGTCTGTTTCACGAGCATCACGTTGACCGCCTGCGGCAGCGGATCGCACTTTCCATCCGTCGTCGACCGCGCCGACGCCAGTCCACCCAGCCCTGGAACGGGCGCCAACGACGCCCCCGTCATCAGCGGCAAGCCTCTGCCGACTGCAGTCGTTAACGTTCCCTACGTCTTTCGACCGAATGTGCACGACCCGGACGGCGACGTGCTCGTGTTCCAGGTTGTCAGGAAACCCTCGTGGGCCACTTTTGATCCCGCGACGGGACGACTCGCGGGAACACCGCCCGCCGGCACCACCGGCACGTACACCGACATCGCCATCGTCGTCAGCGACGGCGAACTGAAAACCTCGCTGCCGCCCTTCTCGATCAAGGTGACGACATCATCCGCGACCGGGTCGACGTCGTCTGCAGCGCTATCCTGGTCCGCGCCGACACAGAACGAGGACGGCTCGCCACTCACCGACCTGGCCGGCTATCGCATCCACTACGGGACGTCGGCCAGCGACCTTAGCAAGCGGATCGAGGTCGGCAACCCGGCGACGACCAGCACGGTGGTCCAGAGCCTGACGCCGGGAACCTGGTTTTTCTCGATCAGCGCGTACACGCACAAGGGTGCGGAAAGTTCGCGGAGCGGGGTCGTCTCGAAGGTCATCGGCTGACCACAGCGCCGCAGTGGTTTGAAACGCGAACCACCGCACGTTTCGGCTCTCCGCCGTTGCGGCTCGGATAAACCGGGACGACACTCGCCCCTCAGTTAGTAAACGGCAAACCCGTCGCAAGACGGGGACGCAAAGCCTCCGGTCCACGGCTGCAAAGCACAGGGATAGCGGGGTTGCCAGACTGGCGACTGGGCGTCGCGCGCGGGGTACCGCGCGGTCGCGCGAGTCGTCGCTGCCAGCCCTATCGCATTCCCACCGCTCCATCCGTCGGGCCACCAGCTTGCTCGATGGAGTTGTGGAATGTCGATCATCACTGCCAGGACACGCGCTCTCGCACTCACGTTCCTGATCTCATTGTCGCTGACGGCATGCTTCGACAGCGGCAACAAGCGAGCCGAAGGCTCTGCCGGCACCGACCCCGTTGCGGCACCAGCCAACCCGACGACCAGTCCGCCGACCAGTGCGCCGAACCGGGCACCGACGATTTCTGGCACGCCACTGATTGCGGCCAAGACCAACCAGGCCTACACCTTCCAGCCGACCGCCGTCGACCCGGATGGCGACACGATCACGTTCAACGTCAGCAACAAGCCCGCCTGGGCATCGTTCGACACGAAGACCGGCAAGCTCGCCGGCACTCCGTCCAGCTCGTCGACCGGAAAATTCAGCGGCATCACGATCGTCGCCTCCGACGGCAAGAACAACAGCCAGCTTGGACCGTTCGACATCACCGTGTCGTCGACGACCGCAACCGGCTCGGCGACACTGAGCTGGCAACCCCCGACCGAGAACGCCGACGGTTCTCCGCTCACCAACCTGGCGGGTTACGTGATCCGCTATGGCACACGGTCCGACGCACTCACAGTGGAAGTGACAATCAGCAATCCCGGCATCACCAGCTCGATGATCGAAAGCCTCACGCCGGCCACGTGGTATTTCACCGTCAGCGCTTACACCTCCACGGGCGTGGAGAGCATGCCGTCGGTCGTGGGATCGAAGACTGTCACGTAATGGCGTCCCCACGGGGATTCGAACCCCGGTCGCGACCGTGAAAGGGTCGTGTCCTAGGCCTCTAGACGATGGGGACGTCGTGGTGGAGCCAGACGGGATCGAACCGTCGACCTCCTGCATGCCATGCAGGCGCTCTCCCAGCTGAGCTATGGCCCCACGAGGGCCGCGAATTGTCCGAGTTGCCATCAGGCTTGTCAAATGTACTTTTTGAGCTGTCCCTGACCCTGCAAGGCCGCCCGCGCCGCGCGAAGCGTGATGCAGGACAAATCCATTTCGAACTGCGACGCGCCCGATTAGCCAAGAAGTTCACCCGGAAGAAACCGCACCACTAGCAAACCCGTCGCAAGGCGGGGACGCAAAGCCTCCGGTCCACTGGCCCAGCGCCTGGGGATAGCGGGGTTACCGAGCGAGGCCTCGTCATGCTTTCATATGCCACGAAGTTGCTGGCCGTCACCGCGCTCGTTGCGCTGACGTTGTTCACCTCGTCCGCCGAAGCCGCCAGGCGGCGCAACCGGGCGCCCACGATCAGCGGCACACCAGTCACCACCGTCGTCGCGGCATCCACCTACAGCTTCCAGCCGACCGGGTACGATGCCGACGGCAAAGCGCTCACCTTCAGCATCGCCAACAAGCCGGCCTGGGCGACATTCAGCGGCAATACCGGCCTCCTGAACGGGACGCCATCCGTCTCCCAGGCCGGAACCTACAGTTCGATCTCGATCAAGGTGAGCGACGGCAGGTGGGTCGCGACGCTGCCGTCTTTCTCGATTACCGTGACGACCCCCGTCATGCTCAGCAATCCACCTGTGATCACGGGCTCCCCCGTCGTGTCGGCACAAGTCGGCCAGCCCTACAGCTTCCGCGCGAGCGCCACCGACTCTGACTCTGACGGCAGCCCGCTAGAGTTCTCGATCCAGAACAAACCGGGCTGGGCGACCTTCGACACAAGCACCGGCACCCTGTATGGAACACCCGCTGAGGCCAACGTCGGCAATTACACCAACATCCTGATCAGTGTCAGCGACGGCACGGCCACCTCGAGCCTGCCGGCTTTTACGATCTCCGTCGCTCTCCCTGTGACCCGCTCCGCCACAATCCGCTGGACCCCGCCCACCCAGAACATGGACGGCAGCCCGATCACGAACCTGGCCGGCTTCAAGGTGTTGTACGGCAGCAGTCCAGGCCAGTATTCACAGACGCTGAGCGTGCCGGCCGCGACGATGACCTCCGTCGTGATCGAATCTCTCGAGGCCGGCCGCACCTGGTACTTCACGGTCAAGTCCTTGAACACCAGCGGCGTCGAAAGCGACTTCTCCAACGAGGTCAGCAAGCTGCTCTGACGACACATTCCCCGTCCTAGCCACTCCGCCTCGGCGCCTGCGTGTGGCGTCTTTACACAACGCAGGCCGCAATGGCCCGATCGAGGCGCTGCAGCGTCGTGTCGCGGCCCAGGATCTCGAGCGTGACGTCGATCGGCGGCGACACCGAACCGCCTGATACCGCGACGCGGATCGGCTGCGCGACCTTACCCAGGCCCGCTCCGCTCGCCGCCGCAACGGCCTGCACGAGTTCGTGCAGCTTTGTCGCTTGCCAGTCGTCCAGCGCAGCCATGCGCTCGCGCACGGATTGCAGCAGCGGCGCAGCCTCGGCCGTCAGGTTCTTCTTCGCGGCCTTTTCGTCGTAAGTCGTGACGTCGCGAAAAAAGAACACACTGTTCTGCGCCATCTCCTTCAACGTCCTGGCACGCTCCTGCTGCGCCCTGGCCACGGCAGCGAGCTTCGCCAGATCCGCGGTCTCGATGCCGAGCGCCGCCAGCTGCGGCTGCAGGTACTGCGCCAGGCGCTCGGGCGTCGCACGCATGATGTGCTGCTGGTTCGTCCACAGCATCTTGTCGACGTTGAGTGCCGAAGCGCCCTTGTTGACGTCGTTGATGTCGAACAGGCGCGTCATCTCCTCCAGCGAGAAGATCTCCTGGTCACCGTGCGACCAACCAAGGCGACCGAGGTAATTCAGCAGGCCTTCCGGCAGGAAGCCGTCGTCGCGGTACTGCAGTGCGCTGACCGCCCCGTGACGCTTGGAAAGCTTCGCGCCGTCCGGGCCCAGGATCATCGGCACGTGTGCGTACAACGGCGGCTCGACGCCGAGCGCGCGCAGCATGTTGATCTGGCGCGGCGTGTTGTTGATGTGATCGTCGCCACGAATGACGTGGGTGATTTGCATGTCGTAATCGTCGACGACCACGCAGAAGTTGTATGTCGGCGTGCCATCCGAGCGCGCGATGATCAGGTCGTCGAGTTCGCCGCTGTCGAACGTGATCGGTCCGTGCACCACGTCGTTGACCACGACGGAGCCCGCATCGGGATTGAGGAAGCGCACCACCGGATTGACGCCCGGCACTGCTTCCTTGCGCCCACGGCAGCGACCATCGTACCGCGGCTTTTCCTTGCGCGCGGCCTGCGCGGCGCGCATCTCGTCGAGCTCTTCCCTGGAGCAATAGCAATGGTAGGCCTTGCCCTCGCGCAGGAACTGCTGGATGACCTCGCCGTACCGATCCATCCGTTGCGTCTGGTAGAACGGGCCTTCGTCGTGATCGAGGCCCAGCCACTGCATGCCTTCGAGGATTGCCTGCACCGCCTCGGGGGTCGAGCGCTCGCGGTCGGTGTCCTCGATGCGCAGGATGAACTTGCCGCCATGTCGCCGCGCATACAGCCAGCAGAACAGGGCCGTGCGGACCCCGCCGATGTGCAGCATTCCGGTCGGGCTGGGAGCAAAGCGGGTACGGACGGTCATTGATTCACCGCAGCAGAATGAGCGAGCGCGAAATAGGGGACGCTCACCTATTTCCCGAAAATGATTACGCCGGCTGCTGGAGCCGGCGTAGGTGTCTGGTGGGCGGTACTGGGATTGAACCAGTGACCCCTGCCGTGTGAAAGCAGTGCTCTACCGCTGAGCTAACCGCCCGATAGAAGGCCGCGTAGTTTAGGGGGCCGGGTCGGGAGGGTCAAATCCGCCCCTGTTCAGCCCGGCTCACCGCCCACCAGCGCGAGCAGCTCCGCCGTCTTGTCGCGCATCAGCGCTTCGTTGCCCCGGCTTTCGACGTTGAGGCGAATCAGCGGCTCGGTGTTCGAGGACCGCAGGTTGAAGCGCCACTGGTCGAATTCGACGCTGACGCCGTCGGTGTGGTCGAGGGCCTTCGCCATCGGGCCATACTTCGCGAGCACCTCGGCAATAGTCTTTTTCGCATCGGGCACCCGGCGATTGATCTCACCGCTTGCCGGGAACATCCGTATGCGCTCACCGACGAGTTCCGACAGCGGCTTGCCGCTGAGACACATCAGTTGCGTGACGAGCAGCCACGGAATCATGCCGCTGTCGCAGTACGCGAAGTCGCGGAAGTAGTGGTGCGCGCTCATCTCGCCGCCGTACACACCGTCCACGTCGCGCATCGTAGCCTTGATGAACGCGTGGCCCGACTTCGACTGCACGGCCTCGCCACCCAGGCGCTGCACGATGTCGAGCGTGTTCCAGGTGAGGCGCGGGTCGTGCACGATCCGGCCGCCAGGGTTGCGCTGCAGGAATGCAGCCGCCAGCAGGCCGACGATGTAATAGCCCTCGATGAACCCGCCCTTCTCGTCGAAGAGAAAGCACCGGTCGTAA
>JAABQQ010000267.1 GCA_011391405.1 Gammaproteobacteria bacterium | reverse complement strand
GAGGTCTCCACCGTCATCGACACCAGCCAGTTGCGACCCGCCCAATTGCGCCTGTGGGTACGCCAGGCGGTAGGTGCAGCGCGCACAGGCCTGGCCCTGGTGTTCGAGTCCTTCGCCTTCAAGCACGGGGTGCCGCTCGATGCCGATTTCGTTTTCGACCTTCGCGTGCTGCCCAACCCGCACTACATCCGCGAGCTGCGCCCTCTCGACGGCCGCGATGCTGCCGTGGCGGCCTACCTCGGCAGCCAGCCGGAGGTCGGCGAGATGCTCGGGCAGATCGAGGCCTTCCTGGCCCGCTGGCTCGATGCATTCATCGACGACCAGCGCAGCTTCCTGACTGTTGCGCTCGGCTGCACGGGCGGCCAGCACCGCTCCGTGTATGCCGCCGAGCAACTGGCTGCCAGGTTTGCGCAACGTGCATCCACCCTCGTTCGCCACCGCGAGCGGGACGCGCACGAGTGAGCCGCGAGTTGGGTGCTGAGCTTGGGTGCGTGCCGCTCGCGATAGCGCTGTTCCCGCTTCAAAGCGTGCTGTTCCCGGGCGCACATTTGCCCCTGAAGGTCTTCGAGGCGCGCTACCTCGACCTCATTGGTCGCTGCATGCGCGAGCATGTGTCGTTCGGCGTGGTCTGCCTGCGCCAGGGCAAGGAGGCAGGTCGTGACGGCGTGCGCTTCGAGCGCGAAGGCGTATTGGCACGCATCGACGAGGTCGATGCCGAGCAGGCGGGCATCCTGCAGGTGCGCTGCACCGGCACGCGGCGCTTTGCGATCGATGGCTCTCCCTACCAGCAGCTGGATGGCCTGTGGTTGGCTGACGTGATCCTGCAGCCTGACGATGACGTGCAGGCGCCCGAGCCTGCATTGATGGCAACCGTCAAGGCGCTGGCGAGTGCAATCGACGCGTTGCGCAAGCAGGGCACCAAGCCCTTCGTCGAGCCCTACCGGTTCGACGACGCGGGCTGGGTCGCCAACCGCTGGTGCGAAATCCTGCCGATCCCACTGGCGGCAAAGCAGCGCTTGATGCTGCTGCCCGAACCGCAGTTGCGCCTTCGCCTGGTGGATGAATACCTGCGCGGCAAGGGCGTCGTGTAGTGCCCCTGGCCGCGCGCGGCGTCGGGCCCGCCAGCGCGCGACGAACACCGATCGTCCGCCGCATCTCGATCTCCCGGTCGTCTCGCAGCCGTCAGATCGAGCTGACCAACTGGCCGCCGTCGACCGCGATGATGGATCCGGTCATGTAGCGTCCGGCATCCGAGGCCAGCAGCAACAGCGCGCCAGACAGGTCGTCGACGCGGCCGAAACGGCGCTGCGGGATGCGCTTCACCAGCGACTCGGCATAGCCCCGATCGACGAATACCTGGTGCATGTCGGTCTCGATGTTGCCGGGACACAGCGCGTTGACGCGCACCCCCTGGCCGGCCAATTCGAGCGCCATGACCTTGGTCAGGTGCAGCAGGCCCGCCTTCGATGCACCATAGCTCGACAGCGTGCCGCCCGGACGCAGTCCGGCGGTGGACGCCACGTTGATGATCGAGCCGCGACCGGCTTGAACCATCGCGCGCGCCGCGCATTGCGCGACAAGAAAGGCGCCGAGGAGGTTCGTGGCGAAGATGCCGGCGACCTCGTCTTGCGTCTGCTCGAGAAAGGGCTTGCTGAGGATGATGCCCGCGCAGTTCACCAGCACCTGCGGCGGGCCGCCGAGGGCGGCCGCAACCGACGCGAAGGCAGGCTCATGCGTTTCCGGCTTGCTGACATCAAGTGCCACGCCGACAGCCTGGTGGCCTTGTCGGCACAGTTCGCAAGCCGCCTCGTCGACTGTCGCCTTGCGCCTGGCGGCCAGCGCGACACGGGCACCGGCCCGGGCCAGGACCCCGGCGAAGTGCAGCCCGATGCCGCCAGAGGCCCCGGTCACCATGGCCACGACGCCCGACAGGTCGAACGATTGCAGATCTGCCTTGGTCATCGTGCAGGCAATGACGATGTCTTGAACTTCACGGCGCTTGCTCCTCGTTGAGTTGAACCACGACAGAAGATGCGACACGTAGCCGAACGAACAACGTGACGCGACGACGGTTTGCCCCTACGTCACCGGCCCGATGCGGCACAGCAGGGCGCGCAGCTGATAGGTGCCCATCGCCGGGTCATACGGAGGATCGTTGCTGGTCAGCAGGTTGGCATTCGAAGTCCAGACCCCATGCTCGGGCCCGGCCTCCTCCGGAAACCACCAGCCGTGTTCGACGTGGACCACCCGCGCATCGATCTCATCGGTGACCCGGGCTCTCTGGCGGATCTTTCCGCGCCGCGTCTCGATCCAGACCCAGTCTCCGCTCTTGATGCCGAACGGCTTCGCGGTATCGGGATGGATCTCGACGATCGGATCGGGGTGCGCCTTGCGCAGGTTCTTGATCTGCCGGTGCTCCGAGTTGAAGAAGAACGGGATGCGCGCTCCGGTCGTCAGCACGAGCGGGAAGTCCTTCGCCAGCTCCGGCGTGGCGACGGGGCTCTCCGGCGGTTCATGGTAGTGGGGCAACGGGTCGTAGCCCATCGCCTCGAGCCGGGTCGCGTACAGCTCGATCTTGCCGGTGGGCGTCTTGAATCCGCCGTCCAGGTACTTGCGGTAGCGGAACTCGAGCTTGTGGAAGCCCTTCTTCCTCAGCTCGGAAAGGCTGATGCCGCAGCCGCTCGCCAGCTGGCTTTCGAGCACTTCGTCGAGGGGCTCGGTGCAGAGTGGCAGGTTCATCTTGCGCGCCAGCTCGATGAAGATCTCCTCGTCGGCCTTGCACTCGCCGATCTGCACGGCCTTGCGCTGCGCCAGCACGACGTTCGCCGCGATCGTCGGCAGCCCGGCAAGCTGATTCAGCTCGGGCCAGGATGCGGCGGGCAAGACGATGTCGGCAAGTTCCGCCGTCGGCGTCATGAACAGATCGGCCACCACCAGCAGATCCAGCTTGAGCAGCGCCTCATGGGCCTGTTTCGCATTGCCGAAAGTCGTCAGCGTGTTGTTGCCGAAGACGAGGAACGCCTTGACCGGATAGGGCACGCCCTCGCGCATCGCCCTGAGCAGCGTGGGAATGTGCGCGGCGGGCAGATCCGCCCCTTCGCCGCCCAGCATCTTGAACCGGTCGGCGCCGAGACGCTTGGCGCTCATCTCCGGGGACAGGTTCTCGATCAGGCTGGGGAAGCGGCCCAGGCCCTTCATGCCGAACACCCATCCGCCTGGCACGTCGACATTGCCAGTGAGCGCCGGGAGCAGGGAGATCGCGCGCACGGTCTGAATGCAGTTCGGGGTGTGTTCGATCGCGCAGCCCCACTCCATCATCGAGGGCTTCGTCCGGGCATAGAGCCGCGCCGCCGCGCGGATCAATTCAGCAGGCACCCAGGTGATCGGCGCGGCCCACTCGGGGCTGCAACTGCGCACCCGTTCGGCCAGGGCCTCGAATCCGTGCGTCCATTCGGCGACGAACGCCGCATCGTGGAGCCGCTCTTCGATGATCGTGTGCAACATCGCGAGAGCCAGCGCGCCGTCAGTCCCGGGTCGCAGCTGCAGCCACAGGTCGGCCTGCCTGGCGAGGCGGGTGCGCCGCGGGTCGATGACGATGACCTTCGCATGGCTCTCCAGGGCATCCAGGGCGTTGAACCGTGTTTCGCCATCGGGCCCGGAATTCACTGGGTTGTGGCCCCAGTAGACGATGCACTGTGGCGGCGTCCCGCCGGTGAAGTCGCAGACGGGGAAATCGCCGAACGTGAGGAGCGTCGTGTTGACCCGTGGATGGAAACATTGCGCGAACCCGGGCTCGCACCAATTGGGCGTGCCGAGCGCGTGCCCGAAGCGGGACACCCAGCGGATGTGGTGCCGGCCGGTTCCCGTGCCCATGGCGATGGCTTCGGGGCCGCACTCGCGCTTGATGGTCTGCAGCCGCTCGGCGATCTCGCCCAGCGCTTCGTCCCAGGAGATGCGCTCCCATTTGCCCTCGCCTCGCGCACCGGTCCGCCGCAGCGGGTACTTCAGGCGGTCGGGATGGTAGACCAGGTCGAGCGTAGAGGTGCCGATCGGACACAGCCTGCCCTTGTTGAGGGGCGACTCCCGATCGCCCGCGACCTTGGTCAGCCGGCCGTCGGTCACGTGCAGGAGCGTTCCGCAGCCACCGTGGCAACTGCGGCAGACACTCTTCAGAACCTGGGTGGACGGTTCAGGAACCTGTTGCATGACGCGATTCCCCCTTCAGTTCCTGGGCATGGCGGCAGGCAATGCGCTCAGCGGCTGGCGCAGCTTGAAACGCATCAGCTTTCCGGTCTCGCTGCGGGGAAGGGTCGCGACGAACTCGATCCGCCGCGGGTACTTGAATGGCGCGATCGCCGCCTTGACGAATTCCTGCAGGGCCATCGCCATCCCGTCGCCGGCTTCGTACCCGGGCTTGAGCACGACGAACGCACCGACGATCTGCCCGCGCTGTTCGTCGGGGATGCCAACGACGGCGCATTCGGCGACCGCATCGTGCGACAGCAGCGTCGACTCGATCTCCAGTCCGCCGATGTTGTAGCCCGCCGAGACGATCAGGTCGTCGTTGCGCCCCTGGAAGTAGAAGTAACCGTCCCGGTCCATCGCGAAGGTATCGCCGGTGACATTCCAGCCGTCGCGGACATATTCGCGCTGGCGCTCGTCGGCCAGGTACAGACAGCCGCTGGGCCCTTTCACCGCGAGCTGACCGACGACTCCGGGCCCGCAGGGCGTGCCCTGCGCATCGACGATGCGGGCACGGTAACCCGGAATGACGTAACCGGTCGCGCCTCGTTTCGCCCGCTCGGGCGTATGGGAGATGAACGTCTGCATCATCTCGGTCGAACCGAGCCCGTCGATCAACTCCAGCCCGGTCGCCTTGCGGAACATCTGCCGCGTCGCATCGGGCAGCGCTTCGCCGGACGAGATCGCCTTCTTCAGGCTCGAGAGATCGTATTGGCCAGCAAGCGCCGCCATCTGCGACAGGAATGTCGGCACCGTCGCGAGCACGCTGCAGCGGAATTCCTGGATCGTCTGCAGCAGGCTGGATGGCGTGACCTTCTCGCTCAGAACGGTGGCGGCGCCGAACCGCAGCGGCGCGCAGAGCAGAACGGCGAGCCCGAACGTGAAACCCAGCGGCGGCGTGCCGCAGAACACGTCGTTCTCATCGGGTTTCACCACCGAACGCGGAAAGCCGTCGCACATCACCATCACGTCGCGATGGAAATGCACCGCCGCCTTGGGCTGACCGGTGGTTCCGGAGGTGAAGGCGATCAGCGCCGGGTCCTCGGCGGCCGTATCGACATTCTCGAATGCATCCGGTTTCGCGGCCGCCATGGCCTCGAGCGAGCCGGGACCGCCGTCGTTGAAGCAGACGATTCGCTTCAGGTCCGGGCAGTGCGCCGCGGCCGCCTCGAGTTCCGTAACGAGCCGAAGGTCGCACAGCGCGAGGCCGACCCGAGCCTTGCCGATGATCTGCCCGAGCTCACGAGCCCGCAGGAGCTGCATGGTGCTCACCGCCACGCCGCCGGCCTTCATCACCGCGAGCCAGCAGGCCGCCAGCATCGGACTGTTCGGCGCGCGCAGCAGCACGCGATTGCCGGGCACGAGGTGGAGATCCTCGGTCAGCACATGCGCGATCCGGTTCGCCTGAGCCAGCAACTGCCGATAGCTCCAGCTGCGTGACCTGCCGTCGACCATGGCGAGGATGGCCGGGCGGTCCGCGGCCTGGATGCCACCGGAGCCCGCGACCATCCGGTCGAGCAGTTCGGTCGCGCAGTTCAGCCGTTCCGGGTAGCGCAATTCGGGCCGATCGAACACGAACTCCGGCCACTGCTCGCGCGGTGGGAGTTGCTCGCGGACAAAGGCGTCGAGGTGCGCGGTGTAGCCCATGGCGGACCGTGCATTGCCGCTATGCTTTCGACCAGTCCGACACGGCGCCGACCTTTTCCGGCGTGGCGTAGATGGCCGCCTTGACCTGGCACGGCTGTGCGCCCGCAGCCTCGGGCACCTCGAGGTCCGCGACATACGTCGTGCAGTAGCCGAGCTTCGCGATCAGCTGATCGAGGATCATGTTGGTGATGGGGCAGTTGTAGGGCTTGATGCCGCCTTCCCGGAGCAGGACCTCCTTGTGCATCAGGCCGCAGCCCTTGATCTTCAGCTTGAGCAGGATGTCCCGGCCACTGATCGAGTACTCGATGTCTTCGGCCAGCCCGGCGGCCTTGATGCTCTCGATGCAGGACGCGATGATCTCGTGCGCGTTCGCGCCCTTGATGTTCTGCGCCTGGATGAAGTCGGTACCCACCAGTTCGGTCTTCCACGCCGCACAGTCGGACAGCTCGTGATAGAAGACCTCCTCCATGCGGAAGAGCAGCTGGTTGAAGTAGCGTTGGCTATCCATGGTGGGGCCTCTCCTTGCGGCCGAATCTCTCCCAGTGCACCAGTTCCTCGAGGCTCTTCTTCGGCCGCGGGTACTTGCGCGCCTCGGCCGCCCAGCCGATGGAAACGTAGGCGATGACCTTGTAGTCGCCCATGCCGGTGGGAATGCCGAGGATCTCCTTGAACTTCCGCGCGTCGCGCGTGGAGGCCACCGGGCCATGCACCCAGCAGCCGCCCAGCCCCAGCGAATGCGCCTCCAGCAGCATGTTCTCGATCGCCGCGGACAGGTCATAGGGCACGTCGACCGAGCCCTCGCGCAGCGTGCCGATCACGGCGATGACGACCGGCGCCTGCTTGGCGAATTCCGAGACCTCGCCCGAGTACATGAAGCGCAGGACTTCGGCCCGCTTGGCTTCATCCTTGATGCCGGCAAAACGCTCCTGCATGTGGCCCATGCAGTACCAGGCCGTCATCCGCGACCCGCTGCCGAGCCTGGCCAGGTCTCCGATCCGGTTTCTCGTTTCCTGGTCGCGCACGACGATGAAACGCCAGGGCTGATAGTTCTCCCCGGTCGGCGCCCAGCGCGCCGCCTCGAGGATCTTGTCGACCATCGCGTCCGGCACCGGGTCCGTCTTGTAGCGCCGGATGCTCTTGCGGCTGTTGATGATGTCCAGCAATTCCTGCATGGGTTCCTCCTCGGTCGTGTGCGGCACCGGGGCCGCGCTCTCAGGCATCGAGCTTGAGCACCTTGCGTGCGGTGCCCGACAGGATCATTTCCTTCTCTTCCGCGCTGAACTCCTTGCCCAGCCCGGTGAAGACCTTCACCCAGTCGGGCAACCGGCAGTGCAGATTCGGATGCGGCGCGTCGGTGGCGAACATCAGCTTGTCGGCCCCGGTCATGTCGGTGAGGTGGCGCAGCCATTTCTGGAACTCACCCTCGCGCATCTTGCGGTAGGGCTTCTGCCACAGCGACAGGTCGAGATAGACGTTGGGCAACCAGGCGGCTGCCTGCATCGCCTCGGGCCACCAACCGATGTCGCCAGCGTGGGCGAAGATGAAGTCGGCCTCGGGATAGCGCGCCGCCGCCGAAGCGAAATACGCCGGCCGGGAGTTCTCCCAGCGCAGCGCCACCGACGGAGCACCCCCGGTGTGGCACATGATCGGGATCTTCCACTCCGAGGCTTTCTCGTAAACCCAGTTGCAGACCGGGTCGTCGGGCATGTAGCCGGTGCCGGCGTGCAGCTTGAAGCCCTTCATGCCCCACTCGTGGTAGGCCTGCTCGCAATGCTTGAGTGCGCCCTTGCGCCGCGGATCGATCGCCATGAACGGGATCATCCTTCCCGCGTGGCGCTTGGCGACGTCGGCGTAGAGCTTGTTCTGATCGAAGATGTGGATCGGCGGTTCGCCGAACAGCAGGCCGTAATCGACCGCGAAGATGACCGTAAGGTCGACCCCCGCGGCATCCATCTCCACGATGATGTTGTCCGCGTGGTCGTCGGTTTCCTTGCGGATCACGTCGTCGATGTACTGGCGCGGCGTGAGGCTGGTCTTGTTCGCTTTGTTGTACATCATGCTGAAACTCTTCGCGGCGCCCTGGATGTAGGCGCCCTGGACCGTCCCCTTCACCACCAGGTGTCGATGCATGTCGATGATCATTGCCATTGCTCCTTTGCTCTACTGCGGCTGAGTGACATTTCTCTTGATGAATTCCACGATGTTGGCCGGCGGCGTGCCGGGAGGAAAGACGCGCTTCACGCCCATCTGTTCCAGAGCAGCAACGTCCCGCTTCAGGATCACCCCGCCCATCAGCACCATCACGCCGTCCGCTCGCCTCTTCTTCAGGCCGTCGATCACCCTGGGCGCGAGGACCATGTGATCGCCGGCGAGGAAACTCAGGCCGACGACGTCGACATGCTCGGCGCACGCCGCATCCACGACCCGTTCGGGCGTCGCCCGCAAGCCGGTGAAGATGACCTCCATGCCCGCATCCTTCAGGTAGCGCACAACGGTCTTGATGCCGCGGTCGTGTCCGTCCAGGCCCACCTTGGCCAACAGCACGCGGATCGCCTTGTCGCCCATCCGGCAGTCCTCACAGTTCCACCGGAGCGCGGTATTCGCCCCAGTGCCGACGCATCACCTGCGAAATTTCGCCGACAGTCGCGTAGGCCTTGACCGCGCGAATCACCGCCGGCATCAGGTTGAGCTTGCCCTCGATCGCTGCATCGAGCGCCGCCAGGCCAGCCACCACTTCGCCGGGGTCGCGGCGTGCGCGCAGCGCGCCGACACGCTCCTTCTGACGCGGCTCCACCGCAGGATCGGACTGAAACAGCTCCAGTTGCTCGTCGTCGGACGCGGGCGCCTGATACCGGTTCAACCCGACGATGACCGTCTCGCCGCTGTCGATTGCCCTCTGATAGCGAATGCTTGATTCCCGGATCTCGCGGTCGATGTAACCGCTCTCGATGGCGCGCAGCATTCCGCCCATCGCGTCGATCTTCTCCAGGTATGCGGCAGCGCGAGTCTCGATTTCATTGGTGAGGTACTCGACGTAATACGAGCCGGCCAGCGGGTCGATGGTGTTGGCGACGCCCGATTCGTACGCGAGGATCTGCTGCGTACGCAGCGCCAGGGTCGCCGCCTCTTCTGAGGGGATGGCATAGCCCTCGTCCCAGCAGGCCGTATGGATCGCCTGATGGCCGCCGAGCGCGCCCATCAGTGCATGCATCGTGATGCGAACGACGTTGTTCAGCGGCTGCTGGCTCACCAGCGTGGAGCCGCACGAACCGCTGAAGGTGCGCAGCAGGCAGCTGCGGGGATCCTTGGCCCCGAAGCGGTCCTTCATGATGCGTGCGAACAGTCGCCGTGCCGCACGGAATTTCGCGACCTCCTCGAACAGATCGCGGAAGCACCCCAGGCTGTAGGACAGGCGAGGCGCGAAGTCATCTACCGCAAGGCCGCGCGCTCGCGCCTGCTCGATGTACGCGATCGCGTCGGCCAGCGTGAAGGCGAGTTCCTGGACCGCGTCGGCCCCGGCTTCGCGTATGTGGTAGCCGGCGATGTTCATCGTGTTCCAGCGCGGAACCTCCCGCAGGCAGTACTCGACGATGTCGAGGCCGAGCCGCAGGCTCGGTTCGGGCGGGAAGATGTAGGTGCCGCGCGCGATGAACTCTTTCAGGATGTCGTTCTGCGTGGTGCCGGTCAATTGCTGCTGTGCCACACCCTGCCGCTCTCCCACGGCGATGTACATCGCCAGCAGGATCGGCGCGGTCGCATTGATGGTCATCGACGTGGAAACGCGGTCGAGAGGTATCCCCTCGAAGATCGTTTCCATGTCGGCCAGCGAGTCGACCGCCACGCCGACGCGGCCGACGGCACCCTCGGCGCGTGGATCGTCGGAGTCCAGCCCGAGCTGCGTCGGCAGATCGAAGGCAATCGAGAGCCCCGTCGAACCCTGTTCCAGCAGATAGCGGAAGCGCTGGTTGGTTTCCTCGGCCGATCCGAAGCCGGCGTACTGGCGCATGGTCCAGAGCTGCCCGCGGTACATCGACGGATAGACGCCGCGTGTATAGGGGAATTCGCCGGGGAAGCCGAGGTCGTTTCGATAGTCCGACCCCGCCACGTCCAGCGGCGTGTAAAGCGCCTTGACCGGAATGCCGCTCTCCGTCGCGAAGTCCGCGCGTCGTTCGGGCGAGCGCTCGATCGTGCGCTTCAGCGTGGTGTCCTGCCAGCGCTTGTAATCGGATTCGAGCTCGGACATCGCGGCGTTCCGTCAGAGCGGCAGGTTGGAATGCTTGCGCCAGGCGCGGTCCGCCACCGTCTTGTCCTGCAGCAGGCGCAGCGCCGAGATGATTCGCGCGCGCGTGTCCTGTGGCGCAATGACCGCGTCGACCACCGCCAGCGAGGCGGAGTGGTAGGGCGTCAGATAGAGATCCTGGTACTCGCGGACTCTCTGCAGCTGCAGCGCGCACGAATCCGCGGCCGCGGCCAGTTCCTTGCGGCAGAGTATCTTGACCGCCGGTTCGGCGCGGACCATCTGCATTTCCGCGGAGGGCCACGCGAAGACCTGATCGAAGCCGATCTCGTGCACGCCCATGGCGGGGATCACGCCACCATACATCTTGCGCAGGACACAGGAGACCTTCGGCACTGTGGACTCGGTCCAGGAATGCAGCAGCTTTGCGCCGTGGCGCAGGAGCCCGCCTTGCTCCTGCGCGACACCCGGCAGGAATCCGGGTGCATCCACCAGAGTGAGCAACGGGATGTTGAAGGCGTCGCAGGTCCTGACGAAGCGTGCTGCCTTGACCGCGGCATCGCCATCCATGTACCCGTCGCCGACCGCCGGGTTGTTCGCGACCAGACCCACGGCCTGCCCGCCCATCCGGGCGAAACCGACGATCATGTTGCGCGCAAATCCTTCCTGGGTCTCGAAGAACTCGCCGCCGTCGACGATCGCGCCGACGACCGCGTGCATGTCGTAGTTCCTGCCCGGGTCGATCGGCACGATATCGAGCAGCTCGGGGACGGGCCGGTCGGCCGGATCGCCGGCCTCGACCGCGGCCGGTCGTTGGCGATTGCTCTGCGGCAGGTAGGTAAGGAGGCGCCGGATCAGCGCGATGCAGTCGCGATCGTCGCGGGCCACGAGGTGCGTGACACCGGACCTGCGAGCGTGCATGTCGCAGCCACCGAGCGCGTCGGGCGTCACGTGTTCGCCCAGAACCTCGTCGGCCAGCGCCGGCCCGGTGACGAACAACTGCGACGTGTTCTCCACCTGCACGATGAAATCGGCCAGCGCTGCGGAATACGCCGCTCCGCCGGCACAGGTGCCCATGATGCCGACGATCTGCGGCACGACACCGGAGTTGAGGGTGAATTCGGCGAGCACGCCGGTCATCCCGTAGACGTTGTCCATCCCCTCCTGGATGCGGGCACCGCCCGAATCGTGCAGCCCGATGACCGGCACGCGGCTCTCGCGCGCACGCCGCAGCAGCGTGTGGATCTTGGTGCCGTGGACGCGTCCCGTGGAGCCGCCGAGGACCGTGACGTCTTCGGCGTAGGCGCAGACGCAGCGCCCGTCGATGCGGCCATGCCCAGTGACGACGCCGTCGCCGGGAAACTTCCTTGTTTCCATGCCGAAATCGCGGCACTGATGCTCGGCGAGCATATTCGTCTCGACAAAGCTGCCGCGATCGAGCAGTGCCTCGATGCGTTCACGCGCCGTCAGTTTCCCGGCCCTGCGCTGCTCCTCCAGCCGAGCCTCGCTGCCGCCTGCACGGGCGACAGCCTCCCGCGCCGCGAGCCCGGCCAGCGCTTCGGCCCAGCTTGGCGTCATGCCGAGCCCTCCCGGTCGCCATCCGGCAGGTTCGCCCGGGTCGCCAATGTGCACACCAGTCGCATGGTAGAGGACAACGCAATAATCTCGTAATGTGCGATATTTGGATCTTGTCATAGTCTGCGATACGATGCAACAACTAATTTTCCGAACCATGGATGAGTCGAGACAAACCTTGAAATCGAGCCTGGCGAGGATGCTCGGCGTACTCGACCTGTTTTCCGAGGACGAACCCGTGTGGACCGTGGACGCCGCCGCCTTGCAATTCGGATTGACGCGCGCCACCGCCTACCGCTATGTCGGAGAGTTGTGCGATGCCGGGCTGTTGATGCGGGTGGCGCAGGGCGCCTACTCGCTGGGGCCGAGGATCATCGAACTGGACCGACAGATCCGACAGCGCGACCCGCTGCTCACGATCGGCGGCCGCGTGATGAGAGACCTCCTCGTGCCCGACCGGGGTCAGGTGATCCTCTTGTGCGACCTGTTCCGGGACAAGGTTCTCTGCACGCACCAGATGAGCAACGGAACCAGCCTCGCGCTCTCCTATACGCGCGGTCGTCCCATGCCCCTGTTCCGCGGCGCGACCGCCAAAGCGATCCTGGCGTACCTGCCTCCGCGGCGACTGATCCAGCTCTACCTGCAGAATCAGGTCGAGGTCACCCGGGCGGGGCTCGGCAACACGTACGAGGAATTCGTCGCCTCGCTCAAGGCGATCCGCCGTCAGGGCTACGTGGTCTCACATGCCGAGGTCGACCCGTCCGTCGTGGGCATCGGCGTGCCGATGTTCGGTGGCGGCCGCTCGATCATCGGCAGCCTGTCGATCGTGTTTCCGAGCGAGCGCTACCCGCGGCGCCAGGAAGCGCAACTCGGATCGGACCTCCAGAGTGCCTCGGCTGCCCTCAGCAGCGAACTTGCACGCCTCGCGGAGCCTGTCCGAGGCGGGAGCGACCGCGCATCGACTTCGACGCGACCGAAGCGCCCGGCCGCCAAGGCGACGCAATCTAAGCCACGATCACGTGCTCCTGGGTGAGCACGGACGGTGACCTGTCCTGCGCGACGAATTGCGCCACATCCTCCCGTAGCCGCACAAATTCCGGCGTGGGCGCGGCTGCGCGCAGCGCGTCCAGGCCTTCGAACCACGTCATCGCCGCGCCATCGAAGGCAGGCGTACGGCCGCTGTCATAGATCGGCCGCCGCGTAGGGTTCTG
>JAABQQ010000266.1 GCA_011391405.1 Gammaproteobacteria bacterium | reverse complement strand
AGGTCGTCGTGTTGTGCCAGGGTCGGTTGGTAGAGTGGGGGAGTCGCGATGCCATCTTCGGCGACCCGCAGGCGCAATACACTCGCGACTTGCTGGCCGCCGTGCCGGAGCCGGACCCCGTCTTGCAGCGGGCTCGCATCGCCGCAGCGGTGAATGCCAGCAGGCCATTGCGGTAGCGGGCGGCGTGTTCGGTGTCTCTTCTGGCCCGCGGAAAGGCAGACACGCGGGCCAGAAAAGACACCGAACCCACCGCTCGACACGCAGCGCCTGAGCCCGTTCCCGCCGTCGGCGGGAAACTGCACGGTGCAAGTTACGTCGACGGGCCCGCTCGATGGCGACCACCATCCTGAACGTCGCGGTGTCCTGCGGGTGAACTTCACTTTTCGCCGACCGTCTCGGACCAGGCACTGCACTCGAAGTTGCCTGCGGTTGAACACGCTTGCGCCGTGCGACGTTTTCGGTCCGCCGAAAACGCGCTCAGGCGCGGCCGATCAAGCCTTCGATCCGGTGTTCTTTCTGGCGAGCGTGTCTGCCTTTCCGCTCGCCAGAAAGAACACCGGATCGAGGGCCCGCACCCCCGCACCCAGCCCGCTTCGCAGACCAGAAAAGGTCCGAGGTCCCGTAGGGGAATCCCGTGGTTGGAATCTGTCCAACCCTGTGGTTATCTGCGACCTTGATCGCTGCGCCGTCAACGCGCTGCGACCGGGAAACGCATGAACATGGAACTTGGCCTGCTGGTGCTGACAGCCGTTTCGATCGGCTTCGTCCACACCGTGCTTGGGCCCGACCACTACCTGCCGTTCGTCGCGATGTCGGCGGCACGCAACTGGACGCGCCGCAAGACAATGCTGGTAACCGCGTTCTGCGGCGTCGGCCACGTGCTCGGTTCCATCGTCATCGGCTTCGTCGGCATCGCGATCGGCGCGTCGCTGCACCGCCTGCAGTGGCTCGAGGGCCTGCGCGGCGATCTCGCGGCCTGGGCGTTGATCGCCTTCGGCCTCGTCTACATGGCCTGGGGACTCAAGCAGGCTTGGCGCAGCCGCAAGCACTCCCACGAACACATTCACTCCGACGGCACGCGCCACCGGCACGCGCATGGCCATCACACGCAGGACGAGCACCTGCACGTCCACATCCAGCTCGACACCGACAACGTCCGCAGCATCACGCCGTGGGCGCTGTTCGTGATCTTCATCCTGGGCCCGTGCGAGGCGTTGATCCCGCTGTTGATGTACCCGGCGTCCCAGCACAGCTGGTGGGGGCTCACGGTGGTGGTCCTGGCATTCGCGGTGGCGACGATCGCGACGATGATGGCAATCGTTTACCTGGCCACGCGCGGCCTCGAGAAATTGCCGCTGGCCTCGGCCGAGCGCTATGTCCACGCTCTCGCCGGCGCCGCCCTCAGCCTTTGTGGAGTGGGCATCGTCCTCGGCCTCTGACTGGTGCGATAATCAGCGGACGAACCGTTCGTCCAGCCAGGCACCAGGCATCGCGACCATGTCCACCCGTTCCGTCCGGCCAAGTCCCAGTCTCGCCAACGTCCGCTACGAGATCCGCGGCAAGCTTGCCCGTCGCGCCCAGGAAATGGAGCGCATGGGGTACGACATCGTCTCGCTCAACATCGGCAACCCCGGTGCTTTCGGCTTCCGCACGCCCGAAACCATGCGTCTCGCCATGATCGAGAACCTGCGCGCGGCCGAAGGCTACTGCCACCAGAAGGGCATCTTCCCGGCACGCGAGGCCGTGGTGATGCAGCAACAGGAGCGGGGCGTGCGCGGCGTCACGGCTGACGACGTCTTCATCGGCAACGGGGTCAGCGAGTTGATCGATCTCACGCTGCGGGCACTGCTCGCGGCTGACGAGGAAGTGCTGGTCCCGAGTCCCGACTATCCGCTCTGGACCGCGGCGGTGAACCTGAACCGCGGGCGAGCCGTCCACTATCCTTGTCGTCCGCAGCGCGGCTTCGTGCCGGACCCGGACGAAATCGAATCCTTGATCACGAAGCGCACGCGCGCGATCGTCGTGATCAATCCGAACAATCCCACCGGCGCGGTCTACCCCCGGGAAGTGCTCGAGGCCATTGCACGCATCGCCGAGAAGCATCACCTGGTGGTCTTCGCAGACGAAATCTACGACCAGATGACGTATGACGGCGCCGAGTTCGTGCCGATGGCGACGCTGGCGCATCACACGCTCTGCTGCACCATGAGCGGCCTGTCGAAGGTCTATCGCGCCTGCGGTTATCGCGTGGGCTGGGCCGTGTTTTCCGGCGACATCGAGAATGCCCGCGATTACCTGTCGGCGCTCGAACTGCTGTCGTCGCTGCGGCTGTGCAGCAACGTCGCTGGCCAGTGGGCCGTGCAGACGGCACTTGGGGGCTACCAGAGCGTCAAGGAACTGGTCCGCCCCGGTGGACGCCTGTACGAGTCCCGCAAGGCCATCGTGGACGCGGTGGCGCGCAGCAACTACCTCACGCTCACCGTGCCGCGCGGTGCGTTGTACGCCTTCGTAGGCGTCGACACGACCCGTCTGTCGGGATTCGATGACCGCCGGTTCGCCATGGACCTGCTCGAACACAAGCACGTGCTGGTCGCTCCGGGCACCAGCTTCAACGTGGCGTACAACACCCACTTCCGCGTCACGAATCTGCCGGAACCCGAGGTGCTGTCCGACGTGTTTGGCCGGATGGAGGAGCTGCTCGACAACTACGCGGCCGGCGACGAACCGGTTTCGCGGCCGACGCCGTTGCGGGCGGTCGAAGCCTGACCTCAACCAGACTATCAGGTTTGTCCGGTAACTCCCTGAACCATAAAGGGAAGATAGACGTTGTTTCCGACGAGCTGCAGGCTGGCACGACGTATGTCGCGCCTACCCGTCGCCTTGCCCATTTTCTGCGCGCGCGCCATGACGCAGCCTGCCAGGTGCGTGGCCTGCGTGTCTGGGAGACGCCGGACGTAGTCACGTGGCCCGAGCTGCTGCGTCGCCAGTTCGACTTGGACCGGGCGGCGGGCCGGACGACAGCCCGTTGGCTCGACACGGGCCACGGCCTGATCGTCTGGGAGCAGATCGTTCGCCGCGACGTGGACCTGCGGCCGGTCCTGCTGCCAGCCGGGCTGGGTGCCGTGGCGCAGCGTTCCTGGGATCTTCTCCATGCCTACCGCATCCCGATCCGGGTCCTGGTTGATGACGCCAGCCCGGAGGTCCAGTCGTTCGGCCGCTGGGCGGTCGAATTCGGCCGCTCGCTGGACCAGGGCGGCTGGCTCGACCCCGCCCAGGCGTCGCTGATCGTCGGCCCGCCAACCGGCGATACAGCAGTCGAATTCGTCGGCTTCGATCGCTGGACGCCGGCACAGGCGGCCTTCGTCGAGCGGATTTCGGGTCAGGGCGCGCGCGTCACCGTGCGCCCTGCAGTGCCCGAGAACGGGACGCTCGACGCACACGTCGTCGAATGCAACGACTTCGACGCCGAAATCGAAACCGCCGCACGCTGGGCCGCGCAACGGTTGCAGGAGCAGCCGGACGAGCGACTGGCCCTGATCGTGCCGGAACTCGCTCGCAAGCGAGCACGGGTCCGCCGCGTGCTTGACCGCGTGCTCGTTCCGGGAGCGGCCTTCACCGGTGGGCCCGCGCCCGAATCGACGGCGTACGAACTTGCAGCCGCGCGACCGTTGCTCGAGCGACCGGTCGTCTCTGCGGCCCTCGATTGGCTCGCTGCCTGCATCGGTGCGCCCGAACCGTCGGCGGCCAGCGCGCTGTTGCGCGGAGCGCACGACGGTGCTGCCGGCGACGAAGCGTACGCGCGCGCCGAACTCGACGTGACGCTGCGCCAGGCCGGCGTGCCACAGGCCGGGCTCGGTTACCTGGCACGCGCAGCGCGCGATCACGGTTGTCCCGCCACCGCCGCGCAATTTCAGGCGGCGGCAGCACGGGCCCGAACGTGGACGGGTTCGCGTCTGCCGAGCCAGTGGACGCCTGAGTTCTTCGAGTTGCTGCGTGCAGTCGGCTGGCCGGGTCCCGGCCCCGGCAGCGCCGAGCATCAGGCCGTGCAGCGCCTGCAATCGCTGCTCGGCGAATTCGGCGCGAGCGACGATGTCGCCGGCCCGCTGCGCGCGTCGGCCGCTCTTGCTGACCTGCGCGATCTCGCCGCCGTGACTGCGTTCGAACCACAGGAAATCGCCGCGCCGCTGCTCGTGATCGATCCCGATACTGCGCTCGGCATGCATTTCGACGCGATGTGGGTGTGCGGACTCGATGCCGCGCGCTGGCCGTCACCGGCGAACCCTGATCCGTTCCTGCCGCGCGAGTGGCAGGCGCGGCAAGGCGTTCCCGGCGCGACCGCCGAGCTGTCCGAGCAGCAGGCGCGACGGACCCTGCAACGGCTTCTGGCCTCGGCGGGCACCGCACTCTGCAGCGTGCCGCGCTTCGAGGACGAAGCACCGTTGCTGTCGAGTGCATTGGTCGCCGAACTGCCGCGACTCGCGGCCGTGTCGTTGTGGCCTGGAACGCAAGCGTCGTCTGCGCAGTTCCAGGCGCGGCCTGCGCTCGACACGCTGATCGACGGATCGCTCCCCGCGTTCTCCCCGCATGAAGTCGTGAAGGGCGGCGCCCGGCTGCTCGAACTGCAAGGCGCGTGTCCGTTCCGCGCCGCGGTCGAACTGCGCCTGGGTGGCGTCGAACTCGAGCACCCGGCCGCGGGCATCGCTGCCACCGAACGCGGCAAGCTCGCGCATGCCCTGCTGCAGGCGTTCTGGGACGAGGTGCGCGAGCAGTCGGCACTGCTCGCCATGGACGCCGATCAGCGCGTCGCGATCGTGCGCACGCACCTGCGGTCGGTGCTCGCGCCGTTGCGCGCGACTGCCGACGAAATCGGCGCACGCCTGCTGGATCTCGAGGAGCGCTGGCTCGAAGCGCGGGTGCTCGAACTGCTGCAGCAGGATGCGGAACGCGCGCCGTTCACGGTCGAGTTCGTCGAGGAGCCGCGCGTCATCGACGTTGGCGGCGTGCAGACGCGCATCGTCCTCGACCGGGTGGACCGGCTGGCGGACGGCACGTTCGCCGTCATCGATTACAAGACCGGCGCGAGCGCAAAACCTGCCGCGTGGATGGGTGAACGTCCGGAGCTGCCCCAGTTGCCGCTGTACGTGCGTGCGATCGGCCAGGAGCAGGTGACCGCGGTCGCGTTCGGCGTCGTCTGCACGGGCAGCACCGAATACCGGGGCTTCGCGCGCGACGGCGCGGTGTTCCCGCAACTCAAGCCGTTCGATGCCGCCAACGCTCCGTTCAAGGATTACGCGAACTGGGGCGACCTGCTGCAGGCCTGGAACAGGCGCCTGGAGTCGCTGGCGCGGGAGCACGCACAGGGCGATGCACGGCTCGCACCGAATCCAGCCAGGGCCTGCCGCTACTGCCATCTGCGCGGGGTCTGTCGTTCGGCACAGGCGTTGCTGGAGCCCGAGGAGGGCGACGATGCAACCGGCTGACCTGCAGCGGGCCGACCAGGAGGCACGCGCTACGGCGTTGCAGGTCGACCGCAGCTTCATCGTCCAGGCGCCGGCGGGTTCGGGCAAGACCGAACTGCTGACGCAACGGTTCCTCGCGCTGCTCGCAGTGGTCGAGCGGCCCGAGGCATTGCTCGCCATCACGTTCACCCGCAAGGCCGCGGCCGAGATGCGCAACCGTATTCTCGAGTCGCTGCGGCACTGCGAGGAACCGCAGTCGAAGTTGCGTGACGACACGCGTGTACTGGCGCGCCGCGTGCTCGAAGTCGATACCCGCAACGACTGGGGCCTGTTGCGCAATCCGAGCCGCCTGCGCGTGCTGACGATCGACGCGCTCAATCAGTCGCTTGCACGGCGCTTGCCGGTGCTCTCGGGCCTCGGTGCCGGACTCGGCATCGACGAGGATGGTCTCGAGCTGTACGAGGAGGCGGCCGAACGCCTGCTCGCGCACCTGCCGTCGGACGATCCGCGCATTGCGGAAGCCGTCGCGATTCTCCTCGAGCACCTCGACAACAACGTCGGCAGGTTCATCGGGCTCGTCAGCAGCATGCTCGCGCGTCGCGAAGCGTGGTTGCCGGTGCTGCCCGCGAGCGTCGACGACTACGGGCAGGCGGGCGAGGCCCGGATCGCGCTCGAGGCCGCACGCGCAGCGATCGTGCAGGACCATCTGGCGGGACTGGCCGACGCATTTCCGCCGCTGCTGCTCGCCGCAGCCTGCGCTTATGCGCAGGGCGCGGCGCAGGTGCTTCGCCAGCAGGGCAAGGAATCGCCGATCCTCGCCTGCGGCCCGGGGGTGCCGGGCTCGGGCGTCGACGACGTGCCGCACTGGCAGGGACTGGCTGAATTCCTGCTGACGGGCAAGGGCGAACCGCGCAAGAGCTTCACCGTAGCGGTCGGCGTGCTGGCACAGGACAAGAAGCGTCCCGAGCTCACGGCGCTCAAGGCCGGCATCCAGTCGGTCGCCGACGAGTTCGCACGGCACGAAGAACTCTTCGAGCCGCTGCATGCCACGCGCGCGTTGCCCCCGTGCGAATACGAGGATGCTGAGTGGACCGTGCTGAAGTCGTTGCTGCTCGTGCTGCGGCTCGCGGCCGCCGAGCTGAAGTTCGTCTTTGCCGAGCGCAAAGCAGCCGATTACCCGGAGTTCGCAGCGGCTGCCAGGCAGGCGCTGGGAACGGCGGCAGAACCGACTGACACCGCGCTCGTCCTTGATGCGCGCCTGCGTCATGTGCTGGTCGACGAGTTCCAGGACACGTCCGAGGCCCAGGTGCAGTTGTTGCGGAGCCTGACGGCGGGCTGGGAGCGCGGCGGCGGCCGTACGCTGTTCCTCGTCGGCGATCCGATGCAGTCGATCTACCGCTTCCGCAATGCGGAGGTTGGACTGTTCCTCGACGTACGCGACCGCGGGCTCGGCGACATCGAACTCGAACCGCTGACGCTGCGCGTGAACTTCCGCTCGACGCAGCCGATCGTGCAGTGGGTCAACCAGGCCTTCGCCCGCGTGCTGCCGCCGCGAGACGACGTGCTGCGTGGCGCCGTGAAGTATTCGGAAAGCGTGGCGGCACAGCAGGCAACCGACGAAGGGGGCGTGCACGT
Organism: Gammaproteobacteria bacterium; assembly: GCA_011391405.1. Lineage (GTDB taxonomy): Bacteria > Pseudomonadota > Gammaproteobacteria > Steroidobacterales > Steroidobacteraceae > RPQJ01. The sequence continues at coordinate 5,876 of JAABQQ010000266.1, read as the reverse complement.
CCACGCATTCCTGCGCAGCAGCCGGCGATTCGAGGCCCAGGCTGTCGCCGACATCATCGAGCGTCGTCAAGCCGAGATGCCCGACGCGCGCATCGCGATCCTCGTTCAGGGCCGCAGCCACCTGCTCGACATCGTGGTCGAGCTCGCGCGGCGCGGCATCCGCTTCCAGGCGACGGACATCGATCCGTTAGGCGCGCGCCCTGCCGTGCTCGACCTGTTGGCACTGACCCGCGCGCTGGCGCACCTCGGCGACCGCGCCGCGTGGATCGGCGTGCTGCGCGCGCCGTGGTGCGGCCTGACGCTGGCCGATTGCCTGGTACTGCTGGGCGGCGACCGGCATGCGTCGGTCCCGCGCCTGCTGCGCGAGGAAACGCTGCGGCAAAAGCTGGGAACCGAGGCACGGCGCCGGCTCGAACGTTGCCTGCCGGTGCTGGAGCAGGCCCTTGACGAAAAACGGCGGTTTGGATTGCGCGACGCCGTCGAGCGCTCCTGGCATGCCCTCGGCGGCCCTGCAACGCTCGGCAACGAGCGGGAACTGGACGAGGCACGTGCCTACCTCGATGCCCTCGGCGACGTGGAAGACGAAGCGCCCGGCGCGCCGGTGGACCTTGCCCGGCTCGCCCAGGCGCTACTCGAACTGTTTGCGCCTGCGCAGCCGCGACCCGACACGTACGTCGAACTGCTGACGATCCACAAGTCGAAGGGGCTGCAGTTCGACACCGTGATCGTGCCGGGACTGGACCGGGTCGGCGCGTCCGATACGCCGCCGTTGCTGCGCTGGCTCAAGGTGCCACGAAGCGACGGGCAGCAGTTGATCATCGCGCCGGTCGCGGCGACCGGCGCCGGGGAAGCGAATCCGCTGTACCGATGGCTCGGCCGTCTCGAGCGTGACAAGCTGCTGCAGGAGAAGCGCCGGCTGCTCTACGTTGCGGCGACCCGTGCGGAGCGCTCGTTGCACCTGCTCGGCTCGTGCGAAGTCATCGCCGACAGGAAGACGGGTGAATTGAGCGTGCGTGCGCCGACCCAGGTCTCGGCACTGGGCCTGCTGTGGGTCGAGCCGTCGCTGAGCGGCGAGTTCGAGCGCAGGCTCGCGGAGTCGGGCGATGTCGAGGGCGAGCAGGGGCGTGTCATCCCGCGCGATCCCGTGCTGCTGCGTCTACCCGACGGCTGGCAACGCCCCGAGGCGCCAGTGGCGCCGTCCATTCAGGTTCGCAGTCTCGTGCGTGCGACCGTAGCCGCTGCGGTCGAGTTCAACTGGGTGACGGAGACGGCGCGCCACGTCGGTACCGTCGTGCATCGCGAGTTGCAGCGGTTCGCGCGCGAAGGTGGCGCCTTGCCTGGCCACGAGGCGGAACGTAATGCCTTGCAGCGACGCTATGCGGCAGAACTCGCCGAGCTCGGCGTGCCGTATGAGCGTCGCAACGCCGCGGTTGCGAAGGCCCTGGAGGCGGTGCGTCGTACGCTCGAGGACGAGCGCGGGCGATGGCTGCTCGACGCGTCGCACGGATCAGCGCAATCCGAGCTGGCGCTGACCGGTGTCGTCGACAGCGGCCTCGTCAGCATCGTCATCGATCGCACCTTCATCGATGCGATGGGCGTGCGCTGGATCGTCGACTACAAGACCAGCAGCCACGAGGGCGCCGGGCTCGACGAATTCCTGGACAACGAACGCGAACGCTATCGCGGGCAGCTCAAGCGCTACGCGCAGCTCATGCGGGCTATTGGCGACGAGCCGATCCGGCTCGGGCTGTATTTCCCGCTGCTGTCGGGGTGGCGCGAATGGGCGCCGGACGCGGTGGCGTGATCAGAGCGTGCCGCCAACGCTGAACTGACGGCGGCCCGTTGCGTCAGCCGGGCCCAGCAACTGCAACGAACGCTCCATCGCCGGCGGCACGGGTCCGCGCGGCGCGAGGGTGCCTTCGAAGGCGAAATTCCGTGCGCGGCTCAGCGTGAGTTGCGCATCGACTGAGAACGGGCCGTTCTTGTCCTTGACCTGCGCCGTCAGATTCGACGGATCCTGTGGTACCGAGAGCGATGGCTTTGGCTGTGCTGCGGGAAACACCGCGTGAAAACTGCCCACAGTCGTGTTGCGCGGCGGCGGCGCCACCAGTTCGTCGAGATCGAGCGAGCCCTGGAGCGACGTGGGCCAGCCCTGTTGCAGGTCGATCGCATCGAATTGCCCTGTCACACGGCCCTGCCAGCCTTTTGGCATGCCGAGCGGCAGCGCATTCAAAGCTGCTAGCGGAAGCTCGAGTCGAATCATCCGCAGTTTGACGTCCCTACCGGTCAACGACAGATTGAAGTCTGTCTCGACGGAACCATCGGTGCGTGCGAGCCTGGCGTGGCCGGCAATGCGGCCTGTCAGCAACCGCGTCGGCGCAATCTTCCATTCGGCATCGCCGATGGCAGCGCCACGCCACGACATTGCGGTGGCCTGTCCCGACCAGAGTGAACCACCGAACGCAATTGCTTCGATGCCGGCTGCACGCAGTGGGCCGGCAGCCACGCCTGCCGGCAGTGTGGCGAGTGCAAAGGCGAGCAGGGCCAGCACGCCGAGCGCGACCAGCCAGCCGTTGCGTTGTGTCACGGGAAAAGTGCCGTAGGAAAAGAGCGCAATCAGCCCGCTGCGCCGGCGTGCTTCAGGCTGAGCGTCGCATTGACGAGGCCAGGCGCGGCGGCGCCGACGGTGGCGGATTCGATGCTCACGCCGTACCGCTGCTGCAGGTTGGCAAGCCACGTGATGAGCGTATCGAACGACGCGCCTTCGATGCGCAAGCGCAGGCCGTTGTTGCCGTCCGGACTCTGGTCGCGCAGCGAGGTGCCGAGCCCGGCTTCGCGCGCCGTGCGGTCGACCAGCACGACCAGGGAGTCGCCGCCGCCTCCGGCCTGCGCCACGCCCGCTGCGGCCATCGCCTGCGGTGCCGACGCCTGCATCCAGGCGAGGTCTGCCGTCTTCTGCGCCACGCGCGCAGCCATCTTCTTGCCGGACGTCTGGAACGGCAGCACCAGCACGAGGTAGACCAGTGCGACGCCGACGAGCGCGCCAGCGGCGTAGACGAGGTTGCGTTCGCGTTCGCTCAGGTTGTCGAACCATTCACGAACGTTCATGCGGCCCCCAGGCGGACCTGCAGGCGGCCCTCGACCAGTTGATCACGCGGGTTCGCGGATTGCAGTTCGACCGTCGCGCCATCGCGGCTCATGGCCTGCTTGATGCCGTCGAGTGCTTCCACGTTCGGTGCGACGAGATGCAGCTCGAGCACACCCGCGCGGTAGCTGATTCCTTCAACGCGCGTGGCCGGCGCCTGTGCGATGGCTTGTGCCAACAACGACATTGCGGGGAGCAGGGCACTGCTCCCGCCGCCGGCGCGAGCCAGCACGCCCTGGATCTGCGCCCGCGGATCGACGATCGGTTGCCCGGGCAGGATCTGGTTGAAGGTCTCGGTGATCTGCGCGTCGAGCTGCTGCTCGGCCTCGTTCAGCTGCCAGAGTTTGAAGCCCTGCGCGCCGAGGAACGCAACCAGTGTCGCGACGGCGAGGGCGGCTGGCAGTCGCCACTGCCTGAGTTGCGAGCCGAACGAAGTCGGCGCTGCATAGGCGCCCTGCAGCAGGTTGATCGGCCTGGCGACCGGTATCTGCGAGGCGAGTAGCGGCAGCGTGCCGTCGGGCAGCAGCTTGACCTGCAGCGTGGCGGTGCGTGCCCGCAGGGCTTCGATCGTGTCTTTGTGTGCCGAGTAGTCGGCCGTTGACACGTAGAACGTGACGTGCTCGCCGGCTTCGGTCTGCTCACCGAGCGCGAGATCGAACGCGACCTGCATCGACTCGGCGTCGAGGGCGTAGGCGGATTGATCAGGCCGGCTCACGTGCAGCGTGCCTTCGTCGAGCACGAGCACCAACGCATTCGGTGCGGACGGGATCAGCGAGGACTCGGCATAGGCCGCGTCCGGGCGGATGCCTGCAGCGTCCCACATCGCGGCCCAGCGTTCGAGGGTCGAACGAGCGACGATCGCGACGGGCATGGCGCTCGACGACGCATCGCGATGGCCAATGGCGAAGTGCAGGTTTTCGAGCTCGGAGGCGAGGTGTTCTTCGAGCGCGAACGGCACTGCTTGCGCGATGCGGGCCGCTCCGCGGACCGGAGGCAGGTCGGGACGGGCGAGCGTGACATCGGAGGCCGGCAGGACCACCACCGTGCGGCGGCCCTGGGACAGGGCGAGCGCGTCGGCGATCGGGCCGCTCTGTAAGTTGCCGGAACGGGCGCCGTTGGCGTCGACGATCAGCCAGGACGCTGGCGCGTCCTCGGACGCCCGGAGACGGATCACCAGGGTTTCAGTCATACGGTCATTCGGCTCCGAAACTGCGCAGGACAGGCCGCACCGTTCCGGCCCCAGCGCGCGCGAGGAGACTGTACAGGGTGAACTGGGTAGTGCCAATAGTGACCCATACGGTGGCACGGAAGTAAGTGCTTGATTCCGAAAGTGTGTCCTTGATCTGGTCGTAGTCCGCCTGGCCGAGCGTGCCGCGCAGTTCGTCGAGCGTCGGGAAGCAGGCGTCCTTGCGCCGCTTGGCCAGGTCCTCGGGATCCAGGCTGAACTGCCGCTGCGACTCCGAGAGCGAGTCGAGCACGATGCCGGGCGCCGTGCAGACGTTCAGCTTGGTGCCGACCGGCAAGGCAGCGACGTACGGCTGCAGGCGGCGAAACCGGTCGGCGCCGAACTCAGGCAGCACCATGATTTCGCTGGCGCGCGTAATCGGCATGTTGGCCGCGAGGTGCGGCGGATCCAGTCCCGTGTAAACCGAGTCTTCTGCGCCGTCGGGAAAGCCGGGCTGGGTGTCGGCGTCGATCCAGTCCGCCATGGCGACGGCCCATGCCGGCTCGATCTCGAGCATGGCGAGAATGCGCTCGAGTTGCTTGACCGCTTTTTCGTTGGTCGTGCCGTCGCTGAACACGAGGTTGTTCAGGTTGAAACGGCCCTGCAGGTCGTCGATGCGACCTTCGACCGTGCCGACACCTTCGTCGATCGGCAGGGCCGACAGCGACTTGGCCCAGATTTCGCCGAGATGATCGGTCTGCGAGTCCTGTGCGTCCTTGCGCAGGATGTCGGCGGCCCAGCCTTCCGCGCCGAGCGCGACCTGGAAGCCCTGGTCGAGCGCAAACAGGTTGGCGCTGCGACGCTGGTCGACCATGCCGCGGAACGTCACGTTGACCGCGAGGATCGTCGCGAGCGCGACGATCAGCACTGCCATGATCAGTGCGACGCCACGCTGGCGTGCCGGGAACGATGGGTTTTGCTCCCGTCGCATCAGCCCGCCACCTCGACGATGCGCTTGATCTCGCCCCAGTCCTCGAGGTCGAGCGTGACTTCGACCGCGGCCGGCCGCAGCCGTTCCTGCTCGACGGGATTGCCGCCCAGCTGTGGCCAGCGGTCGACCCATTCCAGCGATGGCGACATGAAGCGGAACGTGACCGAGCGCACGCCGCTCAGGAGCCGCACGCGCACGGGTTCGGCCGCCTGCGTGCGATCGAGCGCGCGCCAGTGGTCGCGCCAGAGGCCGTCCTGGTCCAGCCGATAACCCACGCGTTGCAGTGTTGGCCGCGGCAGGCCTGCGGTGTTCAGCCAGCCGGACCGCGTGAATTCGAGCTTGTATTCGACCGATTCGCCGGCCAGTACCGCGGGGACCCGTTGCTCGCCGATCGGCTCCCGGATCGGTCGCGGTTCGATCTGTGTGAGGTCCTGCGCCAGCGTCTGCACGGCGCGCTGCACTTCGCGCACGCGTTCGAGACGCAACTGCTGGTACTCGGTCTGCTTCTGCAGCTGCGTGTAACCCGACAGCGCCATCACGCCGACGAACGCGAATATAGCGATCGCCACCAGCAC
>JAABQQ010000265.1 GCA_011391405.1 Gammaproteobacteria bacterium | reverse complement strand
GGCGTGCAGCGATTACTCAAGCCGGGTGGTGAGTTCTTCTTCTCCGATGTCTACGCCGACCGTCGGCTTGCCGAAGCCGTGTGCAACGATCCGGTGCTGTACGGTGAGTGTCTCGGCGGGGCGCTTTACTGGAATGACTTCCTGCGTCTCGCGCAGCGACAGGGCTTTGCTGATCCGCGCCTGTTCGCCGACCGCCCGATCCAGGTGACCGACCCGGTACTCGCAGCGCGTGTCGGGCCCGCCCGGTTTTTCTCGGCAACCTATCGACTCTTTAAGCTCGACGGCCTCGAGTCCGCCTGCGAGGACTACGGCCAGGCCGTGATCTACCGCGGCAGCATCGAGGCGAATGCAGACCGCTTCGTACTCGACAAACACCACGACATCGAAACAGGTCGGGTCTTCCCGGTCTGCGGCAACACGTGGCGAATGCTGCAGGACACGCGCTTCAGCGCGCATTTCGACTTCATCGGCGACTTCTCGCGGCACTTCGGGCTGTTCGAAGGTTGTGGCACGGCCATTCCCTTCGACACCGACTCGCGCAGCGCGGGTTTGGCAGGCGCCTGCTGTTGACGATGCTCCTGGATCGGAACCTTGTTCGATTGAACGGTCGACGCGGAGGTGACCACCCGCACAGCGTCCAGCGCTGGAAACTCCTGTACGTTCTTGTGGCGCTGGTATCGATGCCGACGCATGCGCAGCGCGTGGACGTCGCTCGCTTCAGTGACGGCAACCTCGATGGCTGGACATCCCGGACATTCGTCGGCGAGACCCAGTACGAGTTGACTGGTGACGTCGGGAGGCGCGTCCTGCATGCACGCAGCAACGCTACAGCCTCCGGGCTGTATCGCACAGTGCGCATCAACCTGACGGATACCCCATACCTGCATTGGTCGTGGCGGATCAGCCGGCCGCTCGACATCGATGATGAACGTCAGAAGCCGGGTGATGATTTCCCGGCCAGGGTCTATGTCGTGTTCGCGAACGGCCCGTTGTTGTGGCGCACGCGCGCCATCAATTACGTCTGGTCCGGTCGGCAACCCGCAGACGCTGCGTGGCCAAACCCCTTCACGGACAAAGCATGGATGATTGCCGTGCGTTCCGGCGCAGTCGGGGCTGGCCAGTGGGCGCGCGAGTCGCGCAACGTGCTGGATGACTATCGACGAGTCTTTGGCGAGGAGCCTGGCGACGTTTCTGCGGTTGCGGTCATGAGTGACAGCGACAACAGCGGGCTCGCGACGGAAGCGTGGTTCGGCGATGTCTGGTTCGGCGCGAAGTAACGAACCATATACGACTGTGTTTTCGCGGTGGTGCCCCGGGCCAGACTCGAACTGGCACTCCCTTGCGGGAAACGGATTTTAAGTCCGTAGCGTCTACCGGTTTCGCCACCGGGGCCCGAGCCTCAGTTTAGCGGAGCGCAAGGCGCTGGCGACGGACATTGAGATACGAATGTCCCGCGTACCGTTCTGGGCCGACCTGGATACGCCTAGTCGGCCATCGAACCGATGCCGACCTTCGTGTCGAGCGCGATGCCGGCGAGTTCGTAGCCCCGACGGAAGTCCTGCACGTGGCGCGTCATCCACGACTCGGCTTCGTCGGGCTTATGTTCGCGAATAGCCTCGACGATGCAGCGCTGCGCCACGAGGATGCGGGTGCGACCCTGCGGCACGCGGTCGATCATGCGACGCAGGGAAGGGGCGAGCAATCGCGTGACGGGCTGCATGGCGAGTTGCAATACACGGTTGCCGCTCAGCTCCGCCAGCTTGCCGAAAAACTCGACGACCTGGTTCACGGCGCTGTCGGCACTGCGGGCCGTTTCGACTGCCGAAACGATCGCCTCGAGCTGCGCGACGTCCGACGCGTTGCCTTGTTCTGCGGAAAGCGCGGCAACGCGAGGCGCCACCGCACGCATGGCTTCCCATAATTCGATGAACGTGACGTCGTCGAGGGCGAGCGTACGACCGACGCGCGACGCTGTTTCCGCGTGGCCGGGGCGAGTGACCTTGAGACGCTTGCTGCCGCCTTCACGGCCGACGAGTCCTGCTGATTCCAGGCGCCGCAAGGCTTCGCGCACTGTTGAACGATTGACGGCGAACTGCTCGGCGAGTTCTGTCTCCGTCGGCAGGGCATCGCCCGGGCGCAGGCTGCGCCGCAGGATCTTCTGCTCGATAACTGTCGAGATACGGTGCGAGGCCGGCTGCCGGGCGAGGGGCTGGAACAGCGGGGCCTTGTAGGCGGGGGTCGACTCGCTCATGGCGCGTTCCGATTGACGGATAGTCCGATTGTCGGACAATATAGCCAGCATTGACCGACCATGCAACTCCGGGGTGACCGCCATGTTCGATTTCGACTTCGGCCTGGGTGAGGACATCGACCTCCTGCGGGAATCGGTGCGCAGCTTCGCCGCCACCGAGATCGCGCCCCGCGCGGCCGACATCGATCGCAACAACGAATTCCCCATGGACCTGTGGCGCAAGTTCGGCGACCTCGGCCTGCTCGGCATCACGGTGGCGCCAGAGTTCGGCGGCACCGGCATGGGTTACCTCGCGCACGTCATCTGCATGGAAGAGATCAGCCGTGCATCGGGCAGCGTGGCGCTGTCGTACGGCGCGCACTCGAACCTCTGCGTCAACCAGATCCATCGCTGGGGCACGCAGGCGCAGAAGGAGCGATACCTGCCGCAACTGCTCTCAGGCGAACACGTGGGCGCGCTGGCCATGAGCGAACCGGGCTCCGGCTCCGACGTCATGAGCATGCGCCTGCACGCGCGCCTGCAGGGCGACCGCTACGTGCTGAACGGTAACAAGATGTGGATCACCAACGGGCCGATCGCCGACACGCTGGTCGTCTATGCCACGGTCGATCCCACTGCCGGACACAAGGGCGTCACGGCGTTCCTGGTCGAAAAGAGATTCAAGGGATTCTCAACCGCCCAGAAGCTCGACAAGCTCGGCATGCGCGGGTCGGATACCTGCGAACTCGTGTTCGAGGACTGTGAAGTGCCCGCCGAAAACGTCCTGGCGCAGGTGGGACAGGGCGCCCGCGTGCTGATGAGCGGCCTCGACTACGAGCGTGTCGTGCTCGCCGGCGGGCCGCTGGGACTGATGCGCGCCGTGTTCGATTGTGTGGTGCCGTACGTGCACGAGCGCAGGCAGTTCGGCGCGCCGATTGGCTCGTTCCAGCTGATGCAGGGCAAACTGGCCGACATGTACACGACTCTCAGCTCGTGCTGCGCCTACGTCTATGCCGTGGCCAGGGCCTGCGACGCGGGCAGGACCACGCGCATGGACGCGGCGGGTTGCATCCTGCTGGCCGCGGAGAAGGCGACGCAGGTGGCGCTGGACGGCATCCAGGCGCTCGGTGGCAACGGTTACATCAACGACTACCCGACCGGGCGTATCCTGCGCGACGCGAAGCTCTACGAGATCGGCGCGGGCACCAGCGAGATCCGCCGCATGCTGATCGGTCGCGAGCTGTTCGCGGCGACGGCCTGACGCACAGGGGGAACGACGATGCCGATGGGCGGACTCTATTTCGAACAGTTCAGCGTGGGACAGCGGTTCGAGCACGTGCTGCGCCGGACGGTCACCGAGGCCGACAACCTCATCTTCAGCGCGCTCACGCACAACCCGGCGGCCCTGCACCTCGACGAGGAATACATGAAGTCCTCCGAGTTCGGCACGCGCATCGTGAACAGCTGCTTCACGCTGAGCCTGATGGTCGGCGTCTCCGTCGCCGACACAACGCTGGGAACGACCGTCGCCAATCTCGGCTGGGACGAGGTCCGCTTTCCCAGGCCGGTGTTCATCGGCGACACCCTGCGCACCGAATCGATCGTGCACGAGATGCGCGAGAGCAAGTCCCGCCCAGGCGCGGGCATCGTCACGTTCGTCCACCGCTGCTTCAACCAACGCGGTGAAGAAGTGGCCGTGTGCAAGCGCATGGCGCTGATGCAGAAGCTGCCGGCAGGAGCAGCCTGATGCGCTCGATGCTGTTCGTGCCGGGTGACCGGCCGGAGCGATTCGCGAAGGCGCTGGCGAGCGGCGCCGATGCCGTGATCTGCGATCTCGAAGACGCGGTGACGCCGGTCACGCGCCCGCAAGCCCGGCTCAACGTGGCAGACCTGCTGCGCACGACCGGGCGATCGATCCCGCTGTGGGTGCGCATCAACCCTGTTCAGACCGACGATGCGCTCCCCGACCTCGCAGCCGTGGTCGCGGCGCGACCCGACGGCATCGTGTTGCCGAAGGCTCGCAACGGCGCCGACCTGCTCCGGCTCGATCACTGGCTCGAAGCGCTCGAAGCGCAGCACGGCCACCCGTGCGGCTCCATCAAGGTGCTCGCGCTGATCACCGAGACCGCGAACGCCGTGCTCAGCGGGTCGAGCTTCACCACGCCACCAGCCCGGGTGATCGGTTACACCTGGGGAGCCGAAGACCTGGCCGCCGACGTCGGTGCCTCGGCCAATCGCACCGTCGACGGCGAATTCGAATTCACGTTCCGGCTGGCGCGATCGTCGTGCCTGCTGATGGCTGCCGCCGCAGGGATTGCTGCCTACGACACGACCGACATTGATTTCCGGGATGCCGTCGCCGTCGAGCGTCGAGCACAGGCCTCCCGTCGCGACGGTTTCGTCGGCAAACTGGCGATCCACCCGGCACAACTCGCGCCAATTCACGCTGCTTTCACGCCGACCAGCGACGAGGTGACCTGGGCACGTCGCGTCGTCGAACTGATGTCCGCGGCGGGCGGGCAGGGCGCCGTCGCACTCGACGGCCGCATGATCGACCGACCGCACGTGAAGCAGGCAGAGCGCATCCTGGCCGCGCTGGAACGCCGCTGATCCGCGCACGGCGCAAGGGGAGAATTGAAGCATGAGCGTGCTGCAGACCCGTATCGACCGGCATGGCGCCGAGTTCACGGCCAACGAGGCCGTCAATCGTGGCCTGGCCGCCGAACTGCGCGAACTCGCGGCGAAAGTCAGCGCCGGCGGTTCTGCCGCGGCTCGTGCCCAGCATGAGAGCCGCGACAAGCTGCTGGTGCGCGATCGTATCGACCGACTGCTCGATCCGGGCACGCCCTTCCTCGAGATCGGCCAGCTCGCGGGACATAACCTGTACGACGACTGGATTCCGAGCGGTGGTGTCGTGGCCGGCATCGGTCGCGTGTCGGGCCTCGAATGCGTCATCGTCGGCAACGACGCGACGGTGAAGGGTGGCACGTACTACCCCATCACCGTGCGCAAGCACCTGCGCGCACAGGAAGTGGCGCTGGAGAATCGTCTTCCCTGCATCTACCTCGTCGATTCGGGTGGCGCGTTCCTGCCGCGGCAGGACGACGTCTTTCCCGACCGCGAACATTTCGGCCGCATTTTCTACAACCAGGCGCAGATGTCGGCGCGCGGAATTCCGCAGCTGGCCGTGGTGATGGGTTCGTGCACGGCAGGTGGTGCGTACGTCCCGGCGATGTGCGACGAGGCGATCATCGTGCGCGAACAGGGCACGATCTTCCTGGGTGGTCCGCCTTTGGTGCAGGCCGCCACGGGCGAACGCGTCGACGCGGAAACGCTCGGAGGTGGCGACGTGCACGCACGGCAGTCCGGCGTGGTCGATTACCTCGCTGACAACGATGCGCACGCGCTGTGGATGGCGCGGCGATTGGTCAGCAACCTGAACCGCAGCGGCTCGAAGCCGCCGCCCGAACCGGCTCGCGCACCGATCCATGCCGCCGAGGAGTTATACGGAGTCGTGCCGCGGGATACGCGTCACCCCTACGACGTCCGTGAAGTGATTGCGCGCCTCGTCGACGCGTCCGAATTCGATGAATTCAAGGAGCTCTACGGCACGACGCTCGTCTGCGGCTTCGCGCGGATCGCCGGCTACCCGGTCGGCATCATCGCGAACAATGGCGTGCTGTTCTCGGAGGCTGCGCTCAAGGGTGCGCACTTCGTTGAGCTGTGCAATCGCCGGCGCGTGCCGCTCGTGTTCCTGCAGAACATCACCGGCTTCATGGTCGGCCGCAAGTACGAAGCCGGCGGCATTGCGCGCGACGGCGCCAAGATGGTGACGGCGGTGGCCTGCGCGTCCGTGCCGAAGTTCACCGTGATCATCGGCGGTTCGTTCGGCGCAGGTAACTATGCGATGTGCGGTCGCGCGTACGGCGGCCGCTTCCTCTGGACCTGGCCCAACTCGCGCATCTCGGTCATGGGCGGCGAGCAGGCCGCCACGGTGCTGGCGATCGTCAAGCGCGAAGGCCTGCAGCGCCGGGGGGAGGACTGGCCGCAGGACGACGAACAGAAGTTCCGCGACGACATCCGTGGCCAGTACGAAACCCAGGGTCACCCCACGTATGCCAGCGCGCGGCTCTGGGACGACGGCGTGATCGACCCGGCCGACACGCGCAACGTGCTGGCCCTCGCACTCGCGGCGGCCACGTGCCGGCCCGACGAAGGCGAGACCCCCTTCGGCATCTTCAGGATGTGAGGCAAGCCATGCTCAAGAGCGTCCTGATTGCCAACCGCGGCGAGATTGCCTGCCGCGTCATTCGGACCGCGCGACGGCTCGGTCTGCGCACCGTCGCCGTGTATTCGGAAGCCGACCGCGGGGCGCTGCACGTGCGGATGGCGGACGAGGCTGTCTGCATCGGCCCTGCCGCCGCCCGCGAAAGTTATCTCGACGGCGACAAACTGCTTGCCGTGGCGAAGCAGCATGGCTGCGAATCGATTCATCCCGGGTACGGCTTTCTTTCCGAAAATGCCGACTTCGCCCGCGCCTGCGAAACGGCCGGAATCGTGTTCATCGGTCCGCCCGCGTCATCGATCGATCGCATGGGCTCGAAGAGCGAGGCACGTCGACTGATGGCCGCCGCCGGCGTGCCCGTGCTGCCGGGCTACGACGATGACGATCAGTCCGACGCAAAGCTGTTTGCCGCGACAGAGACGCTGAAGTATCCGCTGTTGATCAAGCCCACGGCGGGCGGGGGCGGCAAAGGCATGCGCATGGTGCGCGCCGCAGTCGAATTCGCCGAAGCGCTCGCCGGGGCGCGCCGTGAAGCCGCAAAAGCCTTCGGCGATGATCGAGTGCTGCTCGAACGCTTCGTCGAGAAAGGCCGGCATGTCGAGATCCAGGTGTTCGCCGACGCGCACGGCAACGCCGTGCACCTGCACGAGCGCGACTGCTCGTTGCAGCGCCGCCATCAGAAAGTCATCGAGGAAGCCCCGGCCCCTGGCCTGAACGACACGACGCGCGCCGCGATGGGCGCAGCGGCGGTGGCGGCGGCTAAGGCGGTCGGTTATCGCGGCGCCGGCACGGTCGAATTCCTGTTCGACGGCGTCGAGTTCTATTTCCTCGAGATGAACACGCGCTTGCAGGTCGAGCATCCGGTCACCGAAATGATCACCGGGCTCGACCTCGTCGAATGGCAGTTGCGTGTCGCCTCGGGCGAACGGTTGCCGCTCGACCAGGCGGCAATCCCGCGTCGCGGCCACGCGATCGAAGCGCGCCTGTACGCCGAGGATCCGGAGCGCGGCTTCCTGCCGTCCACGGGCCGTCTCTCGCGCCTGCGCTTTCCTGCCGCAACACAGGAAGTGCGCGTCGATGCGGGCGTGGAGGAGGGTGACGAAGTCACGGTCCACTACGACCCGATGATTGCCAAGCTGATCGTCTGGGCGCCCGATCGCGCGACGGCGATCGAAAGGCTGCAACACGCACTTGAAGCCACCGAAGTCGAAGGGGTGCGCACCAATGCACGCTTCCTCTGGCAGATCCTCGGCGCGCCTGCCGTGCGAGCGGGCGATGTCAGCACGCGACTGCTCGAAACCGATCCGTCGCTCGCGCCGGGCGTCGCAGCCCACGAGATTCACGCAGCCTGGCTGATTGCCGCCGCGGCTCGATTGCATTCGATGCCGGGCGACGATCTTGGGCGCGCCAACCACGCCGCGAGCCCGTGGGAAGCAGCCACGGGGTTCCGGCTGAACGGACCGGCCAGCGTGCGAGTCGCTTTGCGGCTCGACGCGAACGGCGCGCCTGCCTCAGTTGCAGAGTCCCGGCCGCTGCAGCACTGGCTCTCGTTCCGACGCGAGGCCGAGGGCCTGGCCGTTGTCCTCGATGGCAAGACGCACCGGGTTACGTTGCGACGCCCTGCAGCCGATGTGCTCGAAGGCTACGTCGACGGCCACCCCGTGCGAGCGCGCGTCGAACTGGATCACGGCCGATTGGTCGTGCGCCGGCACTGCCTGCGCTTCGATTTCGTCGAGGACACCGGCGCGGAGCACCGCGTTTCGGCGGAGCACGAAGGACACTTCCGGGCTCCGATGCCTGGACACGTCCTCGACGTGCGCGTGCAGGTCGGCCAGAAGGTGGAGAAGGGTGCCGTGCTGCTCGTGCTCGAAGCCATGAAGATGGAGCACTCGCTTACGGCGCCATGGGCCGCAAATGTTGTCGAAGTCAAGGTGCAGCAGGGTCAAAGGGTTGAAGAAGGAACGGATCTCGTCCGGCTGGAACCCGCAGAATGACTGCGGCAATCCCCGACCTTGGAATGAGTCTGTTTTGCTAGACTTCGCGCCGAATCGTGACCCTGTAGCATTCAATCGGGGCGCGAAAACAGGTGAATCACGCGGAGGCGGGATGGTAGTCGACGGGGCCGTGTTTGAGGCCCGCGAAATCAATGCGTGGCGAGGGGACCGGCACATCCTGCGTGACGTGTCTTTCTCAGTCCGCCCCGGCGAGTTTCTCAAGGTCACGGGTCCCAACGGCGTCGGCAAGACGACGCTGCTGCGAGTGATCTGCGGCCTGCTGCCTGCCGAAACCGGCGAGCTGTTGTGGCGCGGGAAGTCGGTCCGTGGCCGTCGCGACGAATTCAATTTTGAACTGGGTCACCTCGGCCACCTCAATTCCCTGAAGGGCGACCTGACGGCCCGCGAGAACCTCAAGTTCCTCGCTGGCTTGCGCACGACGCTTACGGCGCAGACCATCGATGCGACCCTCGATCGCGTCGGCATCCTGTCCCGGGGCGACCTGCCAGCCCGCTCGCTGTCGGCGGGACAGAAGCGCCGTCTGGCGCTGGCACGCTTGCTGCTTGCGGATGCGGCCCTCTGGATTCTTGACGAACCCGTGACGAACCTCGACATCGCCGGCATCCGGCTGGTCGAAGAACTGATCGTCGACCACGTGGAGCACGGCGGCCTGGCCATTGCAGCCGCCCACCAATGGCTGCTCGATGATGCACCGTGCCTGCGACGCCTGGAGCTCGAGCCATGACCGCCGTGCGCACACCGACGCTCGCTGCCGCCAAGCTGGTATTCCAGCGCGACATGACGCTGGCCTGGCGCCGCTGGGACGAAGTGGCGCAGCCACTCATGTTTTACGTGGTCGTCACGACGATGTTCCCCCTTGCCACCACGCCAGACCTTTCGGCTCTGCGGGAGATCGGCGGTGGCGTGGTCTGGGTGGCAGCGCTGCTGGCCTCGCTGCTCGCGCTCGAAGCCCTGTTCCGGGCCGACGTCGAGGACGGCACGACGGAACAATGGGTACTCTCCGGCCAGCCCCTCGGGTATCTTCTGCTGGCCAAAGTCGCGGCCCACTGGGTGCTGACGGGCCTGCCGCTCGTGATCATGTCGCCGATCGTCGGCACGGGTCTGGGGCTGCCGACCAGCGTCTGGGGCGTCCTGATGGCATCGCTGCTGCTCGGTACCGGGACGCTAAGCATCCTCGGCGGCATCGGCGCGGCGCTCACAGTGGGCGTGCGCAGGGGCAGCGTGCTCCTGTCGCTGCTGGTGCTGCCGCTCGCCATGCCGCTGTTGATCTTCGGTTCCCGCGCGGTGTCGATGCAGATGGACGGGGATTCCCCGGCCGGTCCGCTGCAGCTGCTGGCGGCGATCTTCTTCATGGCGTTGAGTCTCGGGCCGATCGCAATGTCTGCGGCGATCCGCATCAGCGTCGAGAATTGACAGGTATATGACGCAATTCACTGAACGCAACGCACGCTGACCGGTCAAGAGAAACAACATGTCGTGGACCTGGTTCCATAAGCTCGCATCGCCGCCGCACGCCTATCGCATCCTGGGCAGCATGGCTCCCTGGTTCGGCTGGGCGTCGCTGGCCCTGATACTGCTGGCCACCTGGTGGGGCCTGGTCAAGGCGCCCGCCGATTACCAGCAGGGCGACGGCTTCCGCATCCTCTACGTCCATGCGCCGAGCGCCTGGATGTCGATGTTTACTTATGTCGTGATGGCGGTGGCGGCCGGCGTCGGCCTGGTCTGGCGCATCAAGCTGGCGCACGCGGCAGCGGCTGCCTGCGCGCCGATCGGCGCCTCGTTTACGTTCCTGGCCCTGGCGACGGGCTCGATCTGGGGCAAACCGATGTGGGGGACCTGGTGGGTCTGGGATGCCCGGCTCACCTCGGAACTGCTGCTGCTGTTCCTGTACCTCGGCTACATGGCGCTGCGGGCCTCGTTCGACGACCCCCAGCGGGCCGACCGGGCAAGCGCCGTGCTGGCACTGGTCGGCGTGATCAACGTGCCGATCATCCACTACTCGGTCAACTGGTGGTCTACGCTGCACCAACCGGCAAGCGTGACCAAGTTCGACAAGCCGTCGATCGACCTGGCGATGCTGATTCCGTTGTTCCTCATGATCGCTGGCTTTCAGTTGTATTTCGGCTGGGCGGTGTCCCGCCGCTTGCGTGGCGAGATCCTGCGCCGCGAACGCAACGCAAACTGGCTTAAAGAAGCAACATAATCATGGACTTACAAAAGTTTTTTGAGATGGGAGGTTACGCGGGCTACGTGTGGACCTCCTACGGCCTGACAGCCCTGATCCTGCTCTGGAACTGGTGGGCAGCTCGCCGCTCGGAAGCCGAAGCCCAGACCGCCGCCCGGCGGCGCAATGAACTTGCCTTGGAGAGATTGTCATGACACCGCGACAGAAGCGCATGGTCACCGTCGTTGCCATCGTGGCCGGCGTCGGCATCGCCACCGCCTTTGCACTGAAGGCCTTCAACCAGAACCTGCTCTATTACTACAGCCCCACGCAGGTGCACGCCGGCGAAGCACCAGCATCCCGGTCCATCCGGGTCGGCGGCCTGGTGGAAAATGGCAGCCTCGCGCGTAAGCCAGGCAGCATGGAAGTCACCTTCATCCTGACCGACTACGCGCAGAAGGTTCCGGTGAGCTATACCGGTGTCCTGCCTGACCTGTTCCGCGAGGGGCAGGGCGTCATTGCGCGTGGCAGGATGGACGGCAACCGCTTCGTCGCCGAAGAAGTCCTGGCCAAGCACGACGAGAACTACATGCCGCCCGAAGTGGCGGACAGCCTGAAGCCGCACCTGGACGCTGCCAATTCCGCGGCTCCCGGCAGCACCTGATCGCCAGCGACCGACACTAGCCCGCATCGGAGCATCCACCGCATGGTCGTCGAACTTGGTTTGTTTGCGCTGATCCTCGCGCTGCTTCTGTCCTGCGCGCAGGCCTTCTTCGGCCTCGCCGGACCCGCGATCGGAAACCGCCGCTGGATGGCGGCGGCACGCCCTGCAGTGGCCGGGCAGTTCGTGTTTGTCGCGCTGTCGTTCGCAGTGCTGGCTTATGCGTTCTACAAGAACGACTTCTCGGTGCTGTACGTCGCGAACAACTCCAACTCGGCGCTGCCGACCTTCTACCGCTTCTCCGCGGTGTGGGGCGCGCACGAAGGCTCGCTGCTGTTGTGGGCGCTTTCGCTTTCGGCGTGGTCGATCGCCGTCGCCGTCTTCAGCAAGAACCTGCCGGAAACTTTCGCCGCGCGCGTGCTCGGCGTGCTCGGCTTCATCAGCATCGGGTTTCAGGGTTTCATCCTGTTCACTTCGAACCCGTTCGAGCGCCTGGTGCCAGCCGCGCAGGACGGTCATGACCTCAACCCGCTGCTGCAGGATTTTGCACTGGCGGTGCATCCGCCGATGCTTTATCTCGGCTACGTCGGATTCTCCGTGGCGTTCGCATTCGCGGTCGCCGCGCTGCTCGAGGGCAAGCTCGACGAGAAATGGGCGCGCTGGACGCGCCCGTGGACGACCGTCGCCTGGATGATGCTCACGTGTGGCATCGCGCTTGGCAGCTGGTGGGCGTACTACGAACTCGGCTGGGGCGGCTGGTGGTTCTGGGACCCGGTCGAGAACGCCTCGTTCATGCCCTGGCTCGTCGGCACGGCGCTGATCCATTCGCTGGCCGTCACCGAAAAGCGCGGACTCTTCAAGAGCTGGACGTTGCTGCTGGCCATCATCGCGTTCTCGCTGAGCCTGCTCGGCACGTTCCTGGTGCGTTCGGGCGTGCTGGTATCGGTGCACGCATTTGCCAGCGACCCGAGCCGCGGCATTTTCATCCTCGCGTTCCTCGGCCTCTGCGTCGGCGGCTCGCTGGCGCTTTACGCGTGGCGCGGTCCAGCGCTGCGCGGCAAGGGCGGTTTCGACGTGGTTTCGCGCGAGTCCTTCCTCCTGTTCAACAACATGCTGCTGCTCGTGACCACGGCGCTGATCCTGATCGGCACGCTGTACCCGCTGTTCCTCGATGCGCTCAACATGGGCAAGATCTCGGTCGGACCGCCGTATTTCAACGTCGTGTTCCTGATCCCGACGCTGCCGTTGATGGCGCTGCTCGCGGTCGGCATGCATGCGGCCTGGAAGCACGCCAAGCTCGAAGAAAAGAAAAAGGCGCTGGTCACGATGCTCGCCATCGCGACCGTCGCGGGCGTGGCCATTCCTGTCCTTGCGTATGGCGGCTTCAACTTCATGGCGTCGGTGGGCCTCACGGCGGCGTTCTGGGTGATCCTGTCGTCGCTGTACGAGCCGTTCCAGCGTCTGCGCAGGAAGCAGTCGTTGTCGCGGGGCGTGCTGGGCATGACCGTCGCGCACATCGGCGTCGCGATGTTCTGCATCGGCGTCACCGTGGTGCAGACCTATCGCATCGAGAAGGACATCGCGCTCAGGCCGGGCGAGTCCGTCGAACTGCAGGGCTACAAGTTCAGCTTTGACAGCCTCGAGCAGGTGGCCGGCCCCAATTACGACGCGACGCAGGCGCACTTCACGATCACCGAAGGCGACAAGGTCA
>JAABQQ010000264.1 GCA_011391405.1 Gammaproteobacteria bacterium | reverse complement strand
CGCCATGCGAGAGCATCTCACCGGCAACCGCGCCGGCGAACGGCCCGAGAATCAGGCCCGGAATGCCGAGGAACAGGCCGCCCAGCGTGCCGAGCGCAGCGCCCACGATGGCAAGCCGGGAGGCTCCCACGCGCTTTGCACCCATCGCCGTGGCCGCAAAATCGATGGCGAACGACGCGACCGTCAGCACGCCGAGAAACGTGAGCGTGATCCAGCCGACGCGCTGAAAGTCGTCGGCCCAGGCCGCGACCACCAGCCCGCCGAACACGAGCGGCACACCTGGCAGCGCCGGCAACACGGCACCCGCCAGCCCGCCGAGCACCATGAGCAAGGCGAGGGCCCACATCCACACGTTGTTCCCTTCCATGGGCCAATCATGCACATTGCCGGCGCGATAGTCACAGGGACGCTCTCCGCTTGCGCTTGTCGTTGCCCGCCACCCCGATCCTCGACGCGCTGCCCGCATTGCGATCGGCGTTACGGGCGCATCGAAACGCGGTACTCGAGGCACCGCCGGGTGCGGGCAAGAGCACGGTGGTCCCGCTTGCGCTGCTGGGCGAGCCCTGGCTTAGCACCGACAAGCGCATTGTCATGCTGCAGCCGCGCCGGATTGCAGCGCGCGCCGTGGCGCGACGACTCTCGCAGCTGGCGGGCTCGGAGCCGGGACAGCTCGTGGGTTACCGCACCCGGCTCGAAACCCGCGTCAGCGCTGCGACGCGCATCGAGGTAGTGACCGAGGGCATCCTGGCGCGCCGACTGCAGAGCGATCCTGCGCTCGAGGACGTCGGCTGCGTGATCTTCGACGAGTTCCACGAGCGCAACCTGCAGTCGGATCTCGGGCTCGCGCTGGCACTCGATTCGCAGCGCCATCTGCGCGACGACCTCCGCCTGCTCGTCATGTCGGCGACGCTGGACGGCGCTGCGGTGGCCACGGTGCTCGGCGATGCGGGTTCCGTGCGATCCGAGGGACGCGCCTTCGACGTCGCCACGCAGTACGCGGCTCCGGCGCCGGCCGGCGTCAACCGCTGGCCCGAACCCATCGAGCAGCGCGCTGCTCGCGTCGTCCTGCGTGCGCTGCAGTCCGATCCCGGCGATGTGCTCGTGTTCCTGCCTGGTGCCGCGGAAATCCGGCGCTGCTGCGATGCCATCGCGGCCGGGGCGGGCGATCCCTCGCTACTGGTCTTGCCGCTGTATGGCGATCTTGACGCAGCGGCGCAGGATGCGGCGCTGAGTCCTGCCCCCGCTGGGCGTCGCAAAGTCGTCGTCGCCACGAACCTCGCCGAAACGAGCCTCACCATCGCGGGCGTGCGCGTCGTAGTCGATGCGGGACTCGAGCGCCGGCAGCGCTTCGATCCCGGCAGCGGCATGAGCCGCCTCGAAACCGTTGCGATTTCCCGCGCCTCGGCCGACCAGCGCCGCGGTCGGGCAGGGCGCACCGCTCCCGGCGTTTGTTATCGGCTGTGGCCCGAGTCCGCGCACGCCTCGCTGTCGGCGCACGCCGTTCCGGAAATCCTCGAAGCCGATCTCGCGCCACTCGCGCTCGAGCTCGCGTGCTGGGGTGCCAGCGATCCACAATCCCTCGCCTGGCTCGATCCACCGCCGCTCGCCACGCTGACGCAGGCAAAAGAGTTGCTGCATCGACTCGAGGCGATCGACGAACGCGGCCAGGCGACGCCCGGCGGACGCCGCATGGCCAGTCTCGGCACGCACCCGCGGCTTGCGCACATGATCGAACGCGGTGCAGCGCTGGGCCTGGCCGATCTCGCCTGCGACATTGCCGGGCTCGTCAGCGAGCGCGATCCACTGCGTGCGCAGGGCAGGCAGCGCGACCCGGACCTGCGTCATCGAGTGGACGTCTTGCGCGGTGCTCCGGCACCCGCGGGTTTCGCAGTCGATGGTCGGGCGTTGCAACAGGTGCGACGCTCCAGTGAGCTGTTTGCCCGGCGCATCAGTCGCGACGACTCGGCGCGCACCCGCATGCAGCCGCAACTCGCGCGCGACCAGGCCGCCGGTTTGCTGCTGGCATTCGCGTACCCCGACCGCATCGGCATGGCGCGGGCAGGCGAGGGCGGACGTTACCTGCTGAGCCAGGGTCGCGGCGCGGCGCTGCCGGGACCTTCGGCGCTGGCTCGCAGTGAGTTCATCGTTGCCGCTGAGATCGATGCCGGCGAGCGCGAAGCGAAGCTGTATCTCGCGGCACCGCTCGAGCGCGCGCTGCTCGAACAGCATTTCGGTTCGCTCGTCACGGAGCAGGACGAAGTGGCCTGGGATGCCCGGACGGGAGCCGTCATTGCGCGTCGGGTGAAGCGCCTGGGTGCGCTGGTGCTCGAAGAACGCGCACTGCGCGACGGGATCGAAGCCGATACGCGCGCAGCGATGCTGGCGGGCATTCGCGCACTCGGGCTCGACTGTCTGCCGTGGACGAAGGACCTGCAGCAATGGCGTGCGCGGGTCACCGTAATACGCAACAGCGCGACGACACCGGAACAGGCTGCCGAATGGCCCGACGTGTCGGATGCCACGTTGCTTGCAACGCTCGAAGACTGGCTCGCACCGTGGCTCGATAGCGTGACTCGCCGCGATCACCTTGCCCGTGTCGACCTGCGCGGCGCGCTGTACGGACTGCTCGACTGGAATGCGCAACGCCGGCTCGACGAATGGGCGCCCACGCACCTGACCGTGCCCAGCGGTTCACGGATCGCCGTGGACTACTCCGGCGCGGTGCCCGCCCTGGCCGTCCGCTTGCAGGAGGTGTTCGGCTGGATGGAATCACCGCGGCTCGCGGGCGGTCGCCTGCCGGTCACGCTCGAACTGCTGTCGCCAGCGCGGCGTCCGGTGCAGGTCACCCGCGATCTCGCGAGCTTCTGGGCCCGGGGCTACGTCGAAGTGAAGAAGGAGCTGAAGGGGCGCTATCCCAGGCACTACTGGCCGGAAGATCCCTACGCGGCGACACCCACGCGCAAGGTCCGGCCTCCCGGTGAGTGAGCACGCCCGATGAGCCAGGGTTGCCAACGACACCGCTCGCTGCAGCAAGCACTTGCAGTGCTGTCGCTGGCGCTGACGCTGCTGGCGAGCGGGTGTACCCCGTTCCGCGCGGGCGTACCGTCCGCACCTGCGGCCAGCGAGCAATCGTCGGCATCGCAGCAGGGCGTGGGAGCCGTGATCGCGCAGCAAGCGCTGGCCCAGGTGGGCGCGCCGTATCGATACGGTGGCGCCGATCCCGCGCGTGGTTTCGATTGCAGCGGCCTGGTCAGTTACGCGCACTCACGCGAGGGTATCAGCGTGCCACGCACGGCCGCGGCGCAGTTCGCTGCTGCGCGCAAGGTCGAACCTGAATTGCTGCGTGCAGGCGATCTGGTCTTTTTCCGCCTGGTTCCGGGCAGCCGCGAAGTGACACACGTCGGCATCTACACGGGCCAGCGACGCTTCGTGCACGCGCCACAGACAGGCAGGAGCGTGGGCGAGGCGAGCCTGGATGATCCGTACTATCGCGAGCGCTTCGCCGGTGCTGGACGGTTGTTTGCGGACGGACCCGGCGCAGGCCCGCGCCTCAAGTCCTCGCCTCGTTGACGGGGTCGCCGCTTCAGGCGTAGTGAGCGCGGCACTCGGTCTCGCGGCCGCGCACGACGCGCCTGCCAGCGAGTGGTCCGTGCGTCTCGGTGACGACGGTGTGCTGGCCTTCGGAGTTCTCGGAGTCGTAGTGGAAGATCCGCACCCAGTCGCGGGTGCGCTTCAGTTGATGCGCCTGGGCCGTGTTGGAAAAGAGCGCGGTGAATTGCCACCCATCGCGCTCAGCGTGCAGCACGGGCAGCCACGCTTCCTGCGCAGGATTGAAACGAATCGGTGCGATTGTCGGCAGCGTGCCGGCAGTCGCCTGCTCGCGGTATTGGCGATCGATCGCCAGTAACGCTCCAACCGCAGGCACGGGACCCAGGGCGGCTGGCGGCGCCGTGCCGACGTCACGACCACGAACCAGCATTGCGTGCAGGTTGGCGCGGATCGCTGCGGCGCGGCGTGGGCCGACACCCGGCACGTTCTCGAGCCTGCCGTCATGCGCGGCCAGTTCGAGTCCTTCGAGCGTATCTAGGTGCAGTTCTTCGTGAATGCGTTCGGCCAGGCGATGGCCGAGGCCAGGCACCACCGTAAACAACGCGACGGGATCCGCGGTGCCGCGCAATCGCTCGAGCTGCGACCAGTGTCCGGTGCGGACCATTTCGATGATCGCTGTCGCGATGCCTCGCCCGACGTGCGGCAGGCGATCGAGGCCTTCCACCCCTTCGCGATCGACGAGCCCCACGATTTCGTCGGCAGGCAAGCGGCCGATCGTGTCGGCGGCTTTGCGATAAGCGGCAACTCGATAGGGGTTGGCTCCCTGCGCGTGCAACAGATCCGCAGCTTCACGCAGGCGATCGGCAAAATCGAGCGCGTGCGAACCGGTTGCGGACAAAGCGGCAGTCGTGACCGCCGCTTTTGCCTCTGCTGCAGTGACTCGTTCCATCTCCCGTTCGTCGCGCCCATGCGGGCGGCCTGGTAATCGAACTGAATGCTCGCGCCGATTGCGAGCCGCGACCATTCGGGTTTTACGAGAGGCGCGACAAACCGACTATGATTCGCTGGAACGGTTCCGGGATCGCAAGGGGAGCAGATCGTGCGCGGAGCGCTACGCTGGCTGGGCCGAACGGTGGGCTCGTTGCTGACGGCATTGCTGCTCGTCGGGTTCGGGTTTTACCTGCATTTCCTGTGGGCCGGGCCCGAGCTGAAGCCCTGGCACCGCGTGCGTCTCACGGCCGAATTCACCGCTTCCGACTACGCCGACGCTCGGGTCACGACACTCGCGCAATACCGTGTGCGCGAGCAGCTGCTTCTGGACCAAGTCCGGACCGAAATCACGCCGCAGCTCGGTGTGTCCGACCGGCTGCCCTACAACCGGTTTGTGCCAGGCAGTCTCAGCGATCCCAACGTCTGGGATTTCAACTGGAACCGCACTTTCGTCCTGCAGCCGGCAGGCGAGGCCAAAGGTGGCGTGCTGTTGCTGCACGGGCTGACGGACTCCCCGTACAGCCTGCGCAGCATCGGCCTGGCGCTGGCAGCGCGCGGCTATCGCGTGGTCGGCCTGCGCTTGCCGGGGCACGGCATCGCGCCTGCGGGATTGCTGAGGTTCGAAGTGGAAGATCTCGAGGCGGCAACCAGGCTCGCGATGCGTGACCTGCGAGCTGCGCTGGGCGAGCAGAAACCCATCCACATGATCGGTTACTCCAACGGCGCCGCGCTGGCCGTCAGCTACGCACTCGACGCGAGGACGGACGAAACACTGCCACGGCCCGCGGGGCTGGTGCTGATCTCGCCCGCGATCGGCATCACCAGGCTTGCTGCCATCGGCCGCATTCGCACCGGGCTGTCGGACCTGCAGGGTTTCGGACGCGCCGCGTGGCAGCTCATCGAGGCAGAGGTCGACCCATTCAAATACCAGTCGTTCAGCTTTAACGCGGCTGGCGTGACCCAGAGACTCACCAGCCGCCTCACCAGGCGCATCGCCGCGCTCGCAAGCCAAGGCCCGGTGCGCGACATGCCGTCGATCCTCGCGTTCGTTTCCACCGTCGATTCGACCGTACAGGTTCCCGCAGTCATCGATTCGCTGCTCGGTCGGCTGGCGCCCGACGGCCACGAACTCGTGGTCTTCGACGTCAATCGCCTGTCGGTCGTGCAACCGCTGCTGGTTGCGGATCCGGCGCCTCTCACGCGCAGGTTGCTGGCGCAGACGCAGCGCCCGTTTGCGCTGACCCTGATCACGAACGCATCTGCCGCTACGCTGCAGGTCGCGGAGCGGCGGTCGCCCGCGCTCGGCGCGGGCAACACCGAACGACCGCTCGACCTGGCCTGGCCACGCAACGTGTTCTCGCTGTCGCACGTGGCACTGCCGTTCCCTCCCGACGATCCGCTGTACGGTTACGCCGCGCCAGTGACGAACCGTCACGTGCAATTGGGCAGGATCGAGATCCGCGGCGAAAACGGCGTGCTGAACGTCCCGAACTGGATGCTGACCCGGCAGCGCAGCAACCCGTTTCATGCTTACCTTGTCGAACGCATCGAATCTTTCCTGGCGGGCGCGCCTCAAAACCAATGATCACAGGGGATCCGACCATGGCCGAAACGCCTGCCGCTGCCAGCCAATCGACGACCAGACCGGCAGCCACGCCGCCGCCGCTGAAGCCGCCGCGTCGCAGTTTCAGGTCGTTCTTCTGGGGCAGCGTGATCGGCGCGCTGATCCTGATCGGCCTCTACACGATGTTCATGCTGTGGTGGAGCTACTCCGAAGGCCAACGCGCCGGAGTGCTGCAGAAATTCTCCAAGCGCGGCTGGATCTGCAAGACGTACGAAGGCGAGCTGGCGCAATACATCGTCGGCGGCGTCGCGCCGCAGATCTGGAATTTCAGCGTGCGCGACCCGGTCGTGGCCGAGCAACTGCACAAGGCCGTTGGCCAGCAGGTGCGAATCCACTACCAGGAACATCGTGGGTTGCCCACCACGTGCTTCGGCGAAACCGACTATTTTGCGGACCGCTTCGAGATCATCAACGCGCCTGAACCGGTCAGGCCGTCCTCGGGGCTCAGCGTCGAACCTGCGCCTGCGCCCGCACCTGCGGCGACGGCATCGCCTGCTGCGCCACCACCCACCCAGCCCTGACGGTCAGTTGCCGGGCTGATGGCCGGCGGCCGCTCGTGACACGGCGGGCGCCGGACCCGCTTCGCGCTCTTCGAAGTCGAGGCAGACGATCCGGCCGCCGGCTGCCGTCAGCGCGAACTTGGCCGGGATCGGGCCGCCGTTAAAGCGTGCGGTCAGCTCGCGCACGCAGCAGGATTCCACCGGCAGGCCTTCGATTTCGTCGCTGAGCTGCAGCCGCTGGTTCAGCATCTCGGGGCACGTTTGCGCCACGGACGCGGGGGCTTCCCAGCGATTGCGCGTCTGGACGATCGGTACCGGTCGCTGCAACGACCCGCAGCGTCGACAGTGCGGGTCGCGTCGGATTTCATGCGAGGCACCCTGGCCCAGCGTTGCATCGAGGGTCGCGCGGCGCGCTACCGAGCCGTGCGCACCTGCCGCGATACGCGCGATCAGGGCGGCGGCCAATGCCCCCGCGACACTCGCCGTTGCGATGCGCGTGGCCGGCCCCGCCGTGGCCGGGGTTTCTTCCACCGACAGCGTGAGCGCGGCGATCGGCAGTGGGATGGCGGCGCGCGACGCATCGCATTCGAAGCAGGCAGATTCCGGCTGTGCGGCGAAAGGGTAGGCACCGACTATGGCAAGCGTGCCTTCAGTCCACACCTGAACCAGGTTGGCATTCGCCACGACACACTTCTGGTTCATGCGCTGACGTGCGCTGGGGCTGTCGACGGTGCAGACGGCAAAGTCGTAACCCTGCAGGCCGGCCAGCGTCAGCGTGTCCCAGAAATCGCCTTCGTACACCGTGTACCGGCTGCGCAGGGGATCGGCGAGGTGCGGCTCGCGCTCGAACACGTCGATGCGGCCGATACCCATCAGGCCGAGATTGCGGATGAGTTCCGAGCCGATGCGGCCCGCACCCACGACCGCGATGGTCAGGCCTGCCAATGGCAATCGGCGGTTCGGTTCGGCTGCCATCTGCAGTTATTGTCCAGACGATCCCTGCGGTCGATCAACGAATTTCGTCCACCTTGACCCATGCCGAGTACAGCGTCAAATCCGCACGTGTTCCCCAGGTGACCAGCCCGCGGTCGGAGCCGCCAGAACTGTCGGTGGAACCGCCGAGCTGCAGCCATTCGCCGAGTCTTCCGGCCACGGTCGTGGTGATGCTGCCCGTGGTCACGGGCGCGTCTCGCCCGTTGCCCGTCGACCGTTGCTGACGCGGTGAAATTTCGAGCGTCACGCGGTCACCGCTGACACGCGGCGTAACGTAAAAGCCGGTCTGCACGTCGCGGAACTCGGTCGACTGCGAGACGACCGGCGGGTAATGCACCCCGCCCGTGACCGTCGTGGACGTCACCGGACGCGATTGCCCGAGGGACACGTAGGTCTCATAGCCTTCGAGTGCTCGCACGCTCGAAACGTTGCGTATGTCGTCGCGCGTCGTGCCACTGCCGACGACGACCTGTCCGCCGGTGCTGGTCGCGGGCGGGCGATTGACGCCCGCCTGCACGTCCCCCGACCCGATCGTGCCGGAGCCGCGCACCGACGTGCCACTACCCTGCGCACCCATGCCCTGGCCGACCGTGATCAGCAGTTGACGCGGGGCTCGGTCGAGACTCGCGACGGCGTCACGCACCTGCGTGAGCGTCGCTGCATCCGCTCGCACGAAAAGCACGTTGCCGGTGCCGGTGATGGCCGAACCCGGCGGCAGGAGCGGTTGCAGGATCGGCAGCAGCTCTTCCGCCATGCGGTAATGCAGCGGGATCTGTTCGAGGGACTCCGCCTGCACGTCCGGCGCGACGACCAGCATTGCGGGCAGGCAGCCGGCAAAAAGTGCGAACGAAACACACGCAGTTCGCACCGCGCGCCTCATGCGAGCGCCCCCTCGATGGTCGTGACGAGCAGATCCATGCCCGCGGGCTCCTGGTCGTGCCGGCAGACGAAGCGCTGGTCAAGGCCGAGCTTGTAGTACCGGAACGGGCCGCAATCGAGCGCAGCGACCGCCGCGTCGGGCAGCCGCGCAAACAGCATGTTGATCTCGACCTTGCCGCTGAGTTCGACGCCCCGGATGGCCTGCAACCGCTGGGCGAGCCGTGCCGCATTGGCATTGGACCGGCGTGCTCGTTCGAGCCAGCGGTCGTCGGCGAGGTAACGCTCCAGCTGGGCAGACAGGAAGCGCGCCTTCGACACGACCTGGCCGCCGCGCTTCATCAGGAACGGTACCCGTGCGGCCACTGCGGGATCGAACACGAGCACGGCCTCGGCATTCATCGCGCCATTCTTGGTCGCCCCGAACGACACGACGTCGATGCCGGCGCGCCACGTCATCTCGGCGGGACTGCACCCGAGTGCGGCGATGGCGTTGGCGAAGCGCGCGCCGTCGAGATGCACGAGCAGTCCGTGGCGATGCGCGACCTCGCTCAGGTGCGTGAGCTCGTCGATCGAATACAGCGTGCCAAAATCCGTCGGTTGCGTCAGGTTGAGCGCGAATGGCTGCACGCGCGTCGCGTTACCGCGGCCCGCCAGCGCGAGCGCGGCATCGAGCGCGGCCGCATGCAGCTTGTACCCGTCGCCAGCGAGCCCGACGAGTTTCGCGCCGGTGAACAGTTCAGGAGCGCCGCACTCGTATACGTTGATGTGCGCCGTCTCGTGGCAGTAGATCGCGCCGTAAGGATTCGCCAGGCTGGCCAGCGCGACAGCGTTCGCGCCCGTGCCGGTCGCCAGCGGGAACGCCACCAGCCCGTCGTGCTCGAACGCATGGCGGAACCGGGCGGTCATCGCGTGCGTGAAGTCATCGTCGCCGTACGGGGCAGCCGTGCCGCGGTTTGCGGCCAGCAGCGCTTCGAGCAGTTCGGGCGCGACGCCACCGACATTGTCGCTGCGGAAATCGTAAACTTCAGCGCTCATTGGACGCGTGAGTAAACCTGTGACCGTGCACATCCTACTTGAGACCGGGCGGTTGCTGCTGCGGCGATTCGTGCCGGCGGATGCGGATTTGCTGGTGGAACTGGATGCGGACCCGGAAGTGATGCGCTACATCACCTACGGCCAGCCGACGCCGCGTTCGGCTTATGTCGAAACCTACCTGCCGCGCTGGTTTGCCATCTACGAAGCGCAGCCGGGACTGGGGTATTTCGCCGCCGAAAGCCGTGACACGGGCGAGTTCCTGGGCTGGTTCCACCTCCGCGACGACCGCATCGAGTCGGAGTACGTCGAACTCGGCTACCGGCTCAAGCGTTCAGCGTGGGACCATGGGTATGCGACCGAGGGTGCCCGCGCGTTGCTCGCGCACGGATTCAACGGGCTGGGCCTCGCAAGGATTTCGGCCCGGACGCTGCTCGGTAACCTCGCCTCGCAGCACGTGATGGAAAAGTGCGGGCTGCGACGAGTCGGCGAATTTGTTTACGCCCAGGACGTCATTGACGGCCGCAGCGAGGAAGATCGTGCGGCGGTGAAATACGCGATCACGCGGCCTGAGTGGGACGCGCTTTCGCGGTAAGGAATTTCTCGCAGTTCGCGCGGCCTGCGTCCTTCTCCGGCAGCTTGCGACAGATCTCGCTGGTGCGTGCGCGCAGGGTGTCGATGACTTTGGCCGCTGCGCCGGTCTGGCCCCACTCCAGCAGCTTCGCGTCGAGCTGTTCGAGTCGCATGCGCGTGCGCTGGTAGAACGCGTCGGGCGAGCCGTCGAGCTCACCGAGCACCGCAAGACCCGTTCGCTCGATGCCCTGCACGTCGTCGGGCGTCATCTCGAGCATGCCCACCAGGTAGTTGTAGCCCCACTGGAAGCGAGTGGCCGGCCCCTTCGCGCCGGCGTACGCACGCGCAAGCCAGTCCACGGCTTCCTGCTTGCGGCCCGCCTTCTCGGCGAGGTCGGCGAGATCGAGCATGAAGTAGTAGGGGGCCTTGGACTGCTCGAGTTCGGCGGTGAGCAGAGTGTTGGCCTCGGCTTCCAGGCCAGCTTCCCAGTACAGGTTCGCGGCCGCATTGATGGCCGCCTGGCGCGGGTAACCCGCCGGTGTGACGGCATCGACATGCGCGACCGCCTGCCGCGCCTCGTCGAGCAGTGCCGTTGGCAGCGGTGCATCCGGCGCGTCGAGCTTGGCAAGCATCACGCGCGCGCGAACGCGCAGCAGCTCTTCCGACGCCGACAGCGGCTTGGCTTCGCCACCGAGTTGATTGAGCGCATCGTTCCACGCGCGAGTGAGCTGTGTGCGTTCCGGTGTGCCGTCGCTCGACAGGACCCCGATCACGTCCTTGGGGCCGTACAGCAGGTTGTCGACGTTTGCCGCCTGGACCGCCGGCGACGGCAGCAGCGCCAGCAATCTGCGGCGAGCATCGGCACGCTCGAGCCCGTCGAGGGCTGGTTTGCCGGGCTCCGACGCAGCGGCAACGGCACCGAGGTAATTGAAGAAGAATCGTGCGCATTCGGCCGGCAGCTCGGCGGGGCAGCGATTCGCGAGTACGCGGAAGGTGTCCAGTTGCCGGTCGGCCGGCAGCACGTGGCCGGTGTCGGTGCTCCAGGAGTAATACGCGAGCAGCCTCCAGTCGTTCGACGTGACGGCGCCGCCGCTGCGTGCGGCTGCAAGGATATCGCTGACGGGGCGCGCGTCGGCGAGCGCGACGTCGAGAATCCTTGCGTAGCGCGCGACGTCGACGCCGCCCGGCAGACGCGTGATTTCCGTACCGTCCGGTTTGAACAGGATCATCGTCGGGTAGCCGACCACGCCGAAGCGCTCGCCGTACTTCTGCGCACTGGGTGTATCGCCGTCGAGGTAGACGGGTACGAACAGACGTGAGCGCTGCTGGAATTCGCGCTTGCTGAAGATCGTCGTCTTGATCTGTGCGCAGGGCGGGCACCACTCGGCGCCCCAGTACAGGAACACCGGCTTGTTGGTCGCCCTGGCGGCCGCGAACGCCGCGTCGACGTCGCCGCCGAACCAGTCGATGCCCGGTGGCAGGTGGCTCTCGCCGGCGGTTGCCTTCGCGGCCTCCGTGGCAGGGACCGACTGCGGGTCGGGCGGAGGTGGCGGTTCGTCCTTGCGCCGGTCGCAGCCGGCCAACAGGAGCGCGGCGACAGCGGTTCCGAAAACGACTGATTTCAGCTTCATCGCAGGGATTTCGCGCGTGTGTGGCCAGGTTCGGGACGCGCAGGATACGCCGTCGCGCCGGGACGCCGCAAAAACTGCGTTCATGCGTCCCGCTCCAGCACGATCTCGCCACCGCGCACGACCATGCTGCACGGATTGAAGCCGATCCAGTAACCGAGTTCATCAGGCGTGTCGATCGACCACGCCGCGAAGTCTGCCCGGAAGCCCGGCGCGATCTGGCCCAGCCGATCGCCCAGTCCGAGCGCGCGGGCGGCATTGCGCGTGACGCCGTCGAGCACCTCGTCGCTCGTCATGCCGAACAGCCGGCGTGCCATGTTCATTGCGGTCTGCAGCGATGCGCCGGGCGCCGAGCCGGGATTCGCATCGCACGCGACGGCCATGGGCACGCGGTGCGTGCGGAACTGGTCGATCGGTGGCAGGCGCGGATCGGCGAGCACGTAATAGGCTACGGGCAGCAGCACTGCGACCGTGCCGGCCCGCGCCAGTTCGATCGTGTCATCCTCCGTCGCGTATTCGAGATGATCGCAGGCGAGCGCACCGTGATGCGCGGCCATGCGGCTGCCGCCGATGTTGCTGATCTGCTCGGCATGCAGTCGCACCGGCCAGCCGTGCGCTTTCGCGGCGGTAAAAAGCCGGTCGCACTGCGTCGCGCTGAACGCGATGCTTTCGCAGTACGCATCCACCATGTCGACCAGCACCCGCTCCTGGGCGAAGCGCGGCAACCACTCCAGGGCGATCAGGTCGATGTAGGCGTCCTCGCGTCCCTTGAACTCGGGCGGTGTCGCGTGCGCCGCAAGCAACGAGGTCACGACGGTCACCGGCAGCCGCCGCTCCAGCGCGCGGGCCGCGAGCAGCATGCGCCGCTCCGACTCGAAGTCCAGCCCATACCCCGACTTGATCTCGACTGTCGTCACGCCTTCCGCGAGCAGCGCGCGCAACCGCGGCTCACTGCGTCGAACGAGCTCGTCGACGTCCGCGGCGCGAGTCGCACGCACGGTGTTCAGGATGCCGCCGCCTGCACGCGCGATGTCGGCGTAACTCGTGCCGGCGGTGCGGCGAGCGAATTCCGCAGCGCGCTGCCCGGCGAAGACGATGTGCGTGTGGCAGTCGACGAGGCCGGGCGTCAGCCAGCGACCCGCAAGCTCAATCGTCCGGTCGGGTGCGAGGCCGGCCGGCAGGTCCTTCGCGGCACCGGCCCACGTGATCGTGTCGTCGTCGGTGACGACGGCGCCGTCCGCGAAGACGCGGCGATGGTCGTCGCAGGTGAGGAGGGAGAGGTGGTGCCAGAGGCTGCGCAAGGGGAGGGGAAGGGCAGGAAGGGTAGGAAGGACAGGAAGGGCAGGAAGGGCAGGAAG
>JAABQQ010000263.1 GCA_011391405.1 Gammaproteobacteria bacterium | reverse complement strand
GATCGCCTGACGGCCTGCGACAGCTATCGCGCCAAGGCCTTCAAGGTCGAGCCGGTGCCGGGCATCCCCGGCCAGTATTTCGCCTGGGTGGCCTACGACCTGATCTTGTTCGAAGAAGGCTCGATCGCGAACATGACCGCGAGCCTCATCGGCAACGTGTTCAGCTTCAAGCCGCTCAAGGCCGCACGTCTCGAGGACATCCGCATCCCGGTCGCATACGTGAAGACGTTCAAGGGCCCGCCCACGGGACTGGTCGTCGAGCGCGAGCGTCTCGACAAGTTCGGTCGCCCGCTGCTCGGCGCCACGACCAAGCCGAAGCTCGGCCTCTCGGCACGCAACTACGGCCGCGTCGTGTACGAAGGCCTCAAGGGCGGCCTCGACTTCATGAAGGACGACGAGAACATCAACTCGCAGCCGTTCATGCACTGGCGCGATCGTTTCCTCTACGTGATGGACGCCGTCAACAAGGCAAGTGCCGCGACCGGCGAGGTAAAGGGTTCGTACCTGAACATCACCGCCGCGACGATGGAAGACATGTACGAACGCGCCGAGTTCGCGAAAGACCTCGGCTCGATCGTCGTCATGGTCGACCTCGTGATCGGCTGGACGGCCATCCAGAGCATGGCCAACTGGTGCCGCAAGAACGACGTGCTGATGCACATGCATCGTGCCGGCCACGGCACGTACACGCGCCAGAAGAATCACGGCGTCAGCTTCCGCGTGATCGCCAAGTGGCTGCGTCTCGCGGGTTGCGATCACCTGCACACCGGCACCGCCGTCGGCAAGCTCGAAGGCGATCCGCTCACGGTACAGGGTTACTACAACGTCTGCCGCGACAGCTACACCAGGCAGGACCTGCCGCGCGGCCTGTTCTTCGATCAGGACTGGGCCGACCTCAAAAAGGTCATGCCGGTGGCGAGCGGCGGCATTCACGCCGGCCAGATGCACCAGTTGCTGGACTTGTTCGGCGACGACGTGATCCTGCAGTTCGGCGGCGGCACGATCGGTCACCCGGCCGGCATCCAGGCGGGTGCCGTGGCTAACCGCGTGGCGCTCGAGTGCATGGTCAAGGCGCGCAACGAAGGCAGGGACATCGCGAACGAAGGCCCTGAGATCCTGAAGAAGGCCGCGCAGTTCTGCACGCCGCTGCAGCAGGCGCTCGATACCTGGGGCGACATCACGTTCAACTACACGTCGACGGATACCTCCGACTACGCCGTCACCCCGACCGCGTCCAACTGAACCCTGCACGCACGGAGACCACGACCATGATGACCAATCCGACCGGGCGCCTGACGCAGGGCCAGTTCAGCTTTCTCCCCGACCTCACGGACGCCGAAATCGCGCTGCAGATCGAGTACGGCCTGAAGAAAGGCTACGCGTGGGCCGTCGAGTACACCGACGATCCACACCCCCGGAATACGTACTGGGAAATGTTCGGCATGCCGATGTTCGACCTGAACGACGCGGCTGGCGTGATGCTGGAACTCAAGAGCTGCCGCAGTACGTTCCCGCAGCACTACATCCGGCTCGTGGCGTTCGATTCGACACGCGGCGTGGAAACGATCGCGATGAGTTTCATCGTCAATCGGCCGCCGGTCGAACCGGGTTTCGGCCTGGTGCGCCAGGAGACGAACGGGCGCACGATGCGCTACACCATCCGCGGGTACGAAGCCGAGCGCGCGGAAGGCGAGCGCTACCGCAAGTAACGGCGGGCAATGGCCATGTACAACATTCCTGGCTCAGTCACGACTCCCGCGTCGGGCGCCTCGCCCGATAAAGCAGGAGAGGGGGCCGAACAGGCAGACGGGGTGCGAACGGCACGCACCGTCGCGGAAGTGATGGCGCAATCCCAGGCCGGCGACGTGCTCGACGAACTCGACCGCGAACTCGTCGGCCTCGCGCCGGTGAAGGCGCGCATCCGCGACATCGCGGCGCTGCTCGTGATCGACCGCCTGCGCATGAACCAGGGCCTGCAGGCGCAGACACCGAGTTTGCACATGTCGTTCACCGGCAATCCCGGCACCGGCAAGACGACCGTCGCACTGCGTATGGCGCAGATCCTGCATCGGCTGGGTTACATCCGCAAAGGCCACCTCGTCGCCGTGACGCGCGATGACCTCGTCGGCCAGTACGTCGGCCACACCGCGCCCAAGACGCGCGAGGTGCTGAAGAAAGCAATGGGCGGCGTGCTGTTCATCGACGAGGCGTACTACCTCTACCGCCCCGACAACGAGCGCGACTACGGCCAGGAAGCGATCGAGATCCTGCTGCAGGTGATGGAGAACAGCCGCGACGACCTGGTCGTGATCCTCGCGGGTTACGGCGACCGCATGGAGACGTTCTTCCAGTCGAACCCCGGCATGCGCTCACGCATCGCGCATCACCTCGAATTCCCGGATTTCGTTGAAGGCGAGTTGCTGCGGATCGCCGAGATGATGCTCGAGCAGCAGAACTACCGCTTCGGGCCGGGCGCTCGCGAGACCTTCCAGGAGTACATCGCGCACCGCATCCGCCAGCCCCAGTTCGCCAACGCCCGCAGCGTGCGCAACGCGCTGGATCGCGCGCGGCTGCGCCAGGCGAGCCGGCTGTTCGCGAACCCCGACAAGGAACTGACGGTCGACGACCTCAGCACGATCGAGTCGCCCGACATCCGCGCGAGCCGCGTGTTCGACCTCGGCGCAGCAGCGACACCAAACAACTGACGATCAGCGAAAGGGCACGCCCATGCATCTCGGCCGCACCACACTCTCCAAGTTCCTGATCCAGCAGCTCGAAGGCATCGAGGGCTCGCGCGACCTGGGCGCGCTGCTCATCGACGTAGCCGCGGCGGTCAAGACGATCTCGTCGATGGCGGCGAAGGGCGCGCTTGGCGGCTTCCTCGGCAAGGCCGGCACGGAGAACGTGCAGGGCGAGCAGCAGGTGAAGCTCGACGTCGCCTCGAACGACGTGATCCTGAAAAGCTGCGACTGGGGCGGCCTCGTTGCGGGCATGGCGTCCGAAGAGCTCGACGATCCGTACCCGATCCCCGCCGAGTACCCGCGCGGACGCTTCCTGCTGGTCTTCGACCCGCTCGACGGTTCATCGAACGCGGACGTCAACGTGTCGGTCGGCACGATCTTCTCGATCCTGCGCCACGACCGGAAGGAAGCGCCGAAGGTCGAGGACTTCCTGCAGAAGGGCATCGAGCAGGTGGCCGCGGGTTACGCCATCTACGGCCCGTCGACGATGCTGGTCATCACGGTCGGCAAAGGCACGCACGGTTTCACGCTCGATCGCGAAGTCGGTAACTTCATCCTGACGCATCCGAACCTGCGCATTCCCGAGGACACCAGCGAATTCGCGATCAACACCAGCAACGCGCGGTTCTGGGAAACTCCCGTGCATCGCTACGTCACGGAATGCCAGGACGGCAAATC
Source organism: Gammaproteobacteria bacterium (assembly GCA_011391405.1). GTDB lineage: Bacteria > Pseudomonadota > Gammaproteobacteria > Steroidobacterales > Steroidobacteraceae > RPQJ01. Next base: position 9,891 of record JAABQQ010000263.1, on the reverse strand, counting down.
GGGCGAGCGCGGGCGCGATTTCAACATGCGCTGGATCGCCTCGATGGTGGCCGAGGTGCATCGCATCCTGGTGCGGGGCGGCGTGTTCATGTATCCGCGCGATACCCGCGATCCGGAAAAGCCCGGGCGCCTGCGCCTGATGTACGAGGCCAGCCCGATCAGTTTCCTGGTGGAGCAGGCAGGTGGCGCGGCATCGACCGGTCGCCAGCGGCTCATGGAACTGCTGCCGCACCAGTTGCATCAGCGCGTGCCCGTGATATTGGGCTCGAAGAACGAGGTCGAGCGCATCGTGCGCTACCACTGGGAGCACGACAAAGGCATCGACCGCCGCTATTCGTCGCCGCTGTTCAACGAGCGGTCGCTGTTCCGGCCGAGCGCGAACTGACGACGCGCGGAAAGAACACCAACCACACCCTACGAACGAACAACTCTCCTGCGAGCACGTACATGTCCACCAAGTATCCCGTCATTGCCGTCACAGGTTCTTCCGGCGCGGGCACCAGCACCGTCATGAAGAGCTTCGCGCACATCTTCCGTCGTGACGGATTCAAGGCGCAGGTGATCGAAGGCGACTCGTTCCATCGCTACGACCGCGTCCAGATGCGTGGGAAGGTGAAGGCGGCCGACACGGGCGAAGGCCCACAGATCAGTCATTTCGGCCCTGAGTCGAACCTGCTCGCCGATCTCGCAACCGCGTTCGAGACCTATGGCACGACGGGCGGCGGCAAGGTGCGCCGTTACGTGCACGACGAACTCGAGGCGAAGGAACTTGGCAGTGCGCCGGGCACCTTCACCGAGTGGCAGCCCATGGCCGAGGGTAGCGACCTGCTGTTCTACGAAGGGCTGCACGGGGGCTATGTCGGCCCCGAGGCGGACGTGGCGAAGCACGTCGACCTGCTGGTGGGTGTGGTGCCGATCATCAACCTCGAGTGGATCCAGAAGCTGCATCGCGACAAGACGCAGCGTGGTTACAGCCAGGATGCGGTGGTCGACACCATCCTGCGCCGCATGCCGGACTACGTAAACCACATCTGCCCGCAGTTCAGCCGCACGCACGTGAACTTCCAGCGGGTGCCGACGGTGGACACCAGCAATCCGTTCATCGCGGCCGACATTCCTTCGGCGGACGAGTCGATGGTGATCATCCGCTTTGCCAATCCGAAGGGCATCGACTTCCCGTACCTGCTGTCGATGCTCGACGAGTCATGGATGTCCCGCCCGAACAACATCGTCGTGCCGGGCGGCAAGATGGGTCTGGCGATGCAGTTGATCCTGACGCCGCTGATCCTGCGGCTCATGGATCGCAAGCGGCGGGCCTGACTCCTGCTACTTCTCCCGCGCCGACCATCGATTTGATGGATATGTCAGTATGGACATACCGTGAGATCGCCTGGCTGCGGGAGTACGACGATGCGAGTGGTTAAGCGGCGAAAGCTTCAGCAACGCGGCTGGGCCGTCGGCGACGCCGACGAGTTCCTTGGGTTGACCGCGGAGGAGCTGGCGCTCGTTGATCTGCGCCTCCGTCTCGCAAATGGCCTGAAGCTGCAACGGGTACAGCGACGTCTTACTCAAGGTGAGCTGGCCAAGGTCGTCAGGTCCAGTCAGTCACGCGTGGCAAAAATGGAAGCAGGTGATCCCAGCGTTTCGATTGATTTGCTGCTCAGGTCGCTGATTGCACTTGGCGCGTCAAACGCCGACCTGGCAAGAATCATTTCCGCTCGTAATGCTGGCAACGCGCGCATTGCGCCTGGCCTTCCCCTGTCGCGCCCTGTCCGGAGAGACTTGGGGTGAGGTTCCCGTATGCTCCAAGCCATCCTCTGGGACGTCGACGGAACGCTCGCCGAAACCGAGCGTGACGGTCACCTCGTGGCCGTCAACGCCGCGTTCGACGAACTCGACATTCCGTGGCGCTGGGACGAACCCCGCTATGGCGAACTGTTGCGCGTCGCCGGTGGTTTCGAGCGGCTGCTGTTCGACATGGAGTCTCAGACGCTAGCGCCGGTCGCACTCGAAGAACGCATCGCGCTGGCCAGACGCATCCATGCACTGAAGAACCGACGCTACGTGGAACTCGTCGCGAGTGGCGCACTGCCGCTGCGCGCGGGAGTGCGCGAATTGTTCGACGAGTGCGCGGCTGCAGGCCTGCGCATGGCCATCGTCACGACCACCAGCCGCAGCAACGTGCAGGCGCTGCTTGTGGCGCAAGTCGGTGCCGACTGGGAATCGCGATTCGCCGCCGTGGTCTGCGCTGAAGACGCGCCGGTCAAGAAGCCCGATCCGCAGGCCTATCGACTCGTGCTCGAGCGACTGCGCTTGCGAGCTGAGCAGGCCGTTGCGATCGAAGATTCGGCCATGGGTCTGGCAGCGGCGACAGCGGCAGGAATCCCGGTCGTCATCACACGCAGCAGGTACTTCCCGGATGACCCCGTGCCGGGCGCGCTGGCAGTCGGGCCGTCGCTCGGCACGCGTGCGGGCTGGTCACCCGGTCTGGATGGCAGGCCGGGCAGGGTGGCGTTGACCGACATTCGCCACTGGCACGAAACCCGCGGCTGATGTTGTAGTCTTCTCCTCCTTCCTGCTCTACTGCATTCAGGCGGGCGCCAACTGGGGTGAGGGATCAACATGGCCACGGGATGGGCCGGCGACGGCGCCGTGCAACAGCAGATCGACGACAGCATCGAGGACGCGATCAAGCGCGCCCGCGCCCAGTTGCCGAGCGGGCCGAGCCTGAGTCACTGCGAGGAATGTGGTGAGGCGATTCCCGAGCCACGGCGGCTGGCGATGCCCGGCGTGCGCTTGTGCGTAGCGTGCCAGGAGGAGCGGGATCAGGACCAGGGTGCGAACAGCCTGTACAACCGTCGCGGCAGCAAAGACAGCCAGTTGCGCTGAAGGTCAGCTGCTCTTCAGAAGTTCGAACGTGTCGAGCTTCGCTGCTTTTCGGTCGAAGGTGACCGTGTAGTCGCACCCGGCTGACGCGTTGGTTCTCGCGATCAGGCAGTCGGTGAATCCCGCCGGGAATTTCTCGAAATCCGTTACGGCTGCGTGGACTTCATCGGCCGAATCAATCTCGAACTGTGAAACGTTGAGGATCCCGCGGATTGCACCGGCGATCTGCGAACGGTCGTAGTCGTAGACGTCCTTCAACACCCAGGCAATCTCCGCGATGACGATTCGCGAGACATACCCTGGATCGTCACTCGAGCAATGCGTGTCGATGAACCGCTCCGCGGCCTTGAGCTGGCCGTCGTGCTCGCGGACGAGCAGGCGCAACAGGACGTTGGTGTCAATCCCGATCATGCCCGAGAGCTCTCGCTACCGCGGCCCGTCCAATGGACTCTTCGATCTCTTCCAGGGTTGCCTTGCGTTTCGGCGGCGGCAAGATACCGATGAGCGACGAGATGTCCCGATTGGCCGCGCGCATGCGCACCGCGCCGTCATCCTCGACGATGAACAAGACCCGGTCCCCGGGTTTCAGGTTCAGCTTGAGCCGCACATCCCTGGGCACGGTGATCTGTCCCTTGCTGGTCATCCTGGCTTCGCTCATGGCGCCTTACCGTTCGGCAAATTCCTTACTTCAGTGTAAGGCAAATTGCCGCCAGACGGGCACGCTGACGGGATGTTGGCCCTCGCGGCGGAGGTTCGTTTGAGGCGAATTGCCCGGGTTTGCTGAGATTTGGATCCGCGGGTGTCCTTGACGGGGGAAGTGCCCTCGGGTCTAATTTCGGGCTCTCTGCAGGCCGGCCCCTCGCCGGAACCTACCGTGGCCAGGTAGCTCAGTTGGTAGAGCAGCGGATTGAAAATCCGCGTGTCGATGGTTCGATTCCGTCCCTGGCCACCACTTCCAAATTATTGAATTGCATGCGGTTTCTGGCATCACCCGCGGACTATTCGTGCCCGGGTGGCGTTGCCTTGCGAATTCCATGGCATTTCGGGCCGCGATTCCGAGTGATGTCAGGCTGGTCATGCCAGTGAGGTGCCGCGCAACAATGGGTGTAAATGGGTGTACTATTGGTTCATGCTTCGAACCGACACCATCCATATCACCCCGGAGATTCTGAGCCTCATCGCCAGGATTGATGAGTTCAAAGGCACCTGGCGCGCCTTGGGTACGCTTGCACCCGATCGACTGTCAGCCCTGCGGCGGGTCGCTACGATTGAAAGCATCGGCTCCTCCACTCGCATCGAGGGCAGCGAACTCTCCGACCGGGAGGTGGAGCGGCTGCTGTCGAATCTGGAGATCAAGTCCTTCGCTACCCGTGACGAGCAGGAGGTGGCCGGCTATGCCGAACTGATGAACCTGATGTTCTCGTCCTGGCAGGACATTCCGTTCACTGAGAACCACATCAGGCAGTTGCACCAGACCTTGCTCCGCTACAGCGAGAAGGACGACTGGCATCGCGGCAACTATAAGACCAGTTCGAACAGCGTCGCCGCCTTCGATGAGAGCGGCGCGCAGATCGGTATCGTGTTCCAGACCGCATCGCCGTTCGATACTCCCCGCCTGATGGCGGAACTCGTGGCATGGGGGAACCAGGAGCGTGCAGCGGCCAGCCTGCATCCGCTATTGATCATCGCTCTGTGCGTCGTCGTGTTTCTGGAAATCCATCCGTTTCAGGATGGCAACGGCCGGCTCTCCCGCGTGTTGACAACGCTTTTGCTCCTGCAGTCCGGCTACGCCTACGTGCCGTACAGCTCGTTGGAGAGCGTGATCGAGCAGGGCAAGGAAGCCTATTACCTGGCGCTGCGACAAACGCAGGGCACGATCCGCACGGAGTCGCCGAACTGGCAGCCGTGGTTGGTGTTCTTCCTCCGTTCCCTGGCCGAGCAGGTGCGCCGACTGGAGAAGAAAATCGAGCGCGAGAAGATAGTTCTCGCCTCCATGCCCGGGCTTTCGCTGCAGATCGTCGAGTTCGCTCGCGAGCACGGTCGCGTCACGATCGGCGAGGTTATCAAGCTGACCGGTGCCAGTCGCAACACGCTCAAGCAGCATTTCCGGGCACTGGTCGAACGCGGCACGCTGAACCAGCACGGCAGTGGCCGTGGGGTTTGGTACGATCTCCGCTAGCGGGCTGCTGTGCTCCGCAAATACTCGATCTCGGACGAGCTGACCTCGTTGCGGGACCGTCGCCGAGCTGTGGCATGATCGTGGCGTGATCGCGCTGGCTCGAATCGTCGTTCAGCTGCTTGCCGACCTGTCCGGTCTCGTTGTGTTGTTGCTCGCACCAAGGCGGTCTGTCGCAGCGGAGAACCTCTGTCTCCGCCGGCAACTTGCGCTGTATCTGGAGCGTGGCGCAAAGCCGAGGCGCGTTGGCGCCGCGACAGCGCACCCGACTGCGGCATGGACCCTGCAGCAGTTGCGGGAGGTCGTTGGATTTGACCGTGCCCACCAGTACCTGATTCACGACCGGGACAGCATCTTCGCGAGAAGCCTGGACGAATCGATTAGGAATCTCGGCCTGACCGTGCTCAAGTCGCCGCCGCACAGCCCGAAGGCCAATGCGATCTGCGAACGGGTGATCGGAACGATTCGACGTGAGTGCCTGGACTGGTTGATCCCGCTATCGGAGTCGCACCTGCGATCGATCCTGAGGGCATGGGTGGGTCATTACAACCACGGACGCCCGCACATGGCGCTCGGTCCAGGCGTGCCGGACCCTCCATCGGAGGTCGTGCCGTCTGCGATACCACTAACCCGCCATCGGCTCGGCGAGCACCTCAGCGTGCGCGCCCGATCGGTGCTGGGTGGCTTGCATCACGAATATCTGCTGGCGCCCGCGTGGGCGTGATCGGGTAATTGCGGAGCACAGGTCATTTGCGGGTCAACCCAGTCCAGTAACCGATGAAGCTCCACAGATCGGCGGTTTCGTCGATCTGCTTCGATGTCGGCTTGCCGCTGCCATGGCCGGCGCGGGTTTCGATGCGGATCAGATGCGGCTTGTCACCGAGCTTCGCCGCCTGCAAGGCCGCAGCATATTTGAAGCTGTGGCCGGGGACGACGCGATCATCGGTATCGGCGGTGGTGACGAGAATGGCAGGGTAATCCCGGTCTCCTTTGGCCTTGCCCGCCCTGATGTTGTGATACGGCGAATAGCCGAGAAGGTTCCTGAACTGCACCGGGTCTTCGGGCTCGCCATAATCGTCGGTCCATGTCCGCCCTTCGGTGAACAGTGGGAAGCGCAGCATGTCCATGACGCCGACCGCCGGGAGGGCCGCAGCGAACAGGTCAGGGCGCTGGTTGACGACGGCGCCGACCAGCAGGCCGCCGTTGGAGCCGCCCTGGATGGCAAGGCCACCCTTTGGCGTGATGCCGGATTTGATCAGATACTCGCCGCCGGCGATGAAATCATCGAAGACATTCTGTTTCTTGAGGCGCCGCCCGGCGTCATGCCAGGCCGCGCCATATTCGCCGCCGCCGCGCAGCGTCACTTCTGCATAGACGCCGCGCATTTCCATCCAGCTCAGCGCATCGACCTGGAACGCCGGCAAGACGTTGACGTTGAAGCCGCCATAGCCGTACATCAGTGTTGGCGCCGGCAAAGTCAGGCCCTTTTTGTGGGCGATGAACATCGGCACCTTGGTGCCGTCCTTCGATGTGAAAAAGCGCTGCTCGACGACGAAATCATCGGGGTTGAACGCCACCTTAGGCGCCGCGAACACCGTGCTGCTGTTGGTGGCCGCGTCATAGCGATAAAGCGTTGTCGGGGCGTTGTAGCTGGTGAAGGCGTAATAGCTGGTGCCCGACCCCACGATGGCATCGAAGCCTGAGGTGGTGCCAAGGCCGGGCAGCTTGACCTCACCATCGGCAACGCCGGCAAGGCTGTAGCGGCGCACCACCGACCGGGCGTCTGCCAAGGTTTCGACGACCAGATGGTCACCGATGATCGAGCCGCCGGTGATGGTGGCATCGTCCTCAGCCACGATTTCGCGCGGGGTCACGGTGCCCTTGTCGAACGCGACAATCCGGTAGCGCGGGGCATCGAGGTTGGTGGCGAAATACAGGGTGTCACCGCTGGCGCCGACAAAGCGCCAGTCATTCTTGCGCGCCGGCACCAGCGTCGTCAGCTTCGCCGCCGGGTCGGCAAGGTCCTTGACGCGGATTTCATAGCTGTCGTCGGACCCGGTCGATGACCGGACGATCAGCCAGCGGCCATCGGCACTGGTCTCTGCCTGGTTGTAATAGCCTCGGTTCTCGGGCGAGGCGAAGACCAATGCGTCGGCACTTTGCGGCGTGCCAATGCGGTGGAAATACACGCTGTGATCATAGACCGCCGACACGAAGTCCTTACCCTTGGGGCTGGCCGGGTGGCGCGAATAAAAGAAGCCGTTGCCCACACCGTTCCAGGCTATCGGCGAGAACTTCACCCAGTCGAGATCGTCGGAAAGGATGGCGCCACTGGCGATATCGATGACGCGAATCGTGCGCCAGTCACTGCCACCGTCCTGGATGGCATAGGCGACCTTGCTGCCATCCGGGCTGGCGGTCCATTCGGCGAGCGCCGTCGCACCGTCCTTGGCCCAGAGATTGGGATCGATCAGCGGCCGCGGCGCGCCGGCGCCATCCTGCACCATCAGCACCGACTGGTTCTGCAGGCCCGAATTCTTCCGGAAGAAGACGCGATTGCCGCGCGCTTCGGGCAGGGTGACGCGTTCATAATCGTACAATTGCGTCAGCCGCGCCTTCAGCGCATCGCGGCCGGGCAGCGTCGCCAGATAGGCCTGGGTGACCTTGTTCTGTTCGTTCACCCAGTCGGCAACGGGCTTTTCGGTGCGGACATCGCCTTCCAGCCAGCGATAGGGGTCGGCGACGGCAATCCCGTGCTGCGTGTCGGTTTGCGGAACAGTCGCGGTCGGCGGATAGGCGACTGCGGCGGAATGGGCGGGGCTCATGGTCAGGCCTTGTGCCAGAAGCAGGGCAGCGGCAAGCAGCGGAGTGGGGATCATGATCGTCCTGATGGGCAAGGGTTACCGACACCTTGCCCAAAGCGACCGCAAAACAAAAGCCTGAAACGGCGGCGGGAAGCCGGCGGTGTGAACAGGCGTTGAAGTTTGACCAGGACCTTGGCCTAACAGGCGTCGAAGTCTGACCGGGGTTCAAGCGACATTTCTCGATGAGAATCGTGAGTTTGTCTCTTTTTCGCATGGTCAACACTGGACGCCAGTTGCTGGTCAATCCGAGACGCCGGTTAACACGCGCACATCACCGCGTATTCTGCCGATCTATCCGCACCGGAGCCGCCCCGTGTTCAAGCCAAAAACGCTGCTGTTCGCTTTTCTCGCCGGCTTCATCGCCACGCTCGTATTCCATCAAGGCGCGCTGCAACTGCTGCACCTCGCTGGAAAAGTACCGATGGCCGCCTGGAACATGGAGCCTTCCGTGCCACTGGGCGTGCCCAAAGTGATCTCACTCGCGTTCTGGGGCGGTCTATGGGGTATCGGGCTGTGGGTGCTCATTCACAAGCGCAGCGGTGCCGCGTACTGGTCGCTCGCACTCGTACTTGGCGCACTGCTGCCGAGCCTCGTCGCATGGTTCGTAGTGTTCCCGATCAAGGGCATCGCGCTGAACAGCACACTGATCGTAGGTGCACTGCTGCTCAACGGCGCCTGGGGCCTTGGCGTCGCGCTGTGCATGCGGGTGTTCGTGCAGCGCGCACGCTGAGCGCATGCCTCCGGTCTCGATGAGAATCGTGAGCCTACTTTCGCATGGTCAACAGATCAGCAGTCCAGCGTCGACGCCAGCCCGGCAATGAGCCGGTCCACGTCAGCACCCGACGTGTAATGAACGAACGAGGCGCGCACGACGCCTTCAGCCGCGTCGATTCCCAGTGCCTGCATGAGACGGTACGCGTAGAAATTACCGTGGCCTACGCCGATGTCGAGACGCGCCAGCGCCTGCGCCACCTCGACGGAGGATAGACCCTCCACCGTGAAAGCCACCGTCGGTGCTCGTTCGGTTGCCTGCGCCGAGCCGATCAAACGCACGCGCGGATGCGCGGACAGAAAATCGAGCAACGGTGGCAGCAATGCCGATTCGGCATGATGGAACAACGTCCGCACCAGCTGTGCCTGCGCGGCCACCGACTTCTCATCGTTGCGAGCGTGATGCGCAGCGACGGACTCGAAGTAATCGACGACACCGTTTACGGCCGCGACCTGCGCATGGTCGGGCCCCGCGGGGGTGAAGCGCCCCGGGATTGCCTCGGACTTGAAGAAGTGAGCCTGTGACGGTAGTGCCACGGCCAGCTCACGGCGCACGACCATGGCACCCAGGTGCGGGCCATACACCTTGTACAACGAGAACAAATAGACGTCCGCTCCAAGCGCAGCTACGTCCGGCAGCCCGTGCGGGGCGTAGGAAACGCCGTCAACGACGGCAATGGCGCCCGCCCGATGCACGAGTTCGCACCACTCGCGCACAGGGTGCACGCTGCCGATGACGTTCGAGCAATGCGTGAATGCGACCAGGCGGGTGCGCGGACCGAGCAAGGCAACGAGTGCTTCAGGTCGAAGTGCGCCCTGTGCGTCGACCTCCCAGGTGCGCACGACGATACCCTCGTCACGCAGCCGCACCCAGGCGCCGATGTTGGCTTCGTGATCCTGATTCGTGACCACGATCTCGTCACCGGGTTGCAGGTAGCGGCGGAACGCATTTGCCAGCACGTAGGTGTTCTGGGACGTGGAGGGCCCCAGGTGCAATTCGTCGACGTCGACATTGAGCCACGCGGCGAGGCGCTGCCAGGCTCGATCCATCTGCATGCCCGCGGCGAGCGATGGCTCGTACGGGTAGTACGGCTGCACTTTCGAGCGTCGATAGAAGCCGTCGAGCGCATCGATGACCGGCCGGCAGGCAAACGAGCCACCGGCATTTTCGAAGTGACTGAACCGCGCGAGGGA
>JAABQQ010000262.1 GCA_011391405.1 Gammaproteobacteria bacterium | reverse complement strand
CTGCAGACACTTGTCCGCGACCTCGCGGGACAGCCGGCCAGCCTTGAGCTTGGCCATCGACGCGAGTTGCGTGACGTCCTGCCCGGCGACGAAGAGTTCCGTCGCGCGGTACACGAGCGCGCGCAGTGCCTCGACCTCGGTCTGCAGCTCGGCGAGCGTGTAGTGCACGACCTGGTGGTCGAGCACGCTGCGGCCGAAGATCTGGCGGCTGCGCGTGTATTCGATGGTGTCTGCGATCGCGTGATCGAGCCCGCCCAGTGCATTGGCGGCACCCCACAACCGTTCTTCCTGGAACTGCTGCATCTGGTAGGTGAAACCCATGCCCTCATCGCCGATGCGGTAGCGCTGCGGCACGCGCACGTCGTCGAGGTGAATCTGCGCGGTGTCGGAGGAGTGCATGCCGAGTTTGCGGATCTTGCGCGCCACGGTGACGCCGGGGGTCTTCATCGGCACGACGATCAGCGACTTGTTGCGGTGCGGGCTGCCTTCCGACGTATTCGCGAGGCAGCACATCCAGTCGGCCTGTGCGCCGTTGGTGATCCAGAGCTTGCCGCCGTTGATGACGTAGTCGCCGCCGTCCTTGCGGGCCGTCGTGCGGATCGCGGCGACGTCGGAGCCGGCGCCGGGCTCGGAGACGCCGATGCACGCCACCATTTCACCCGCGACCGCGGGCACGAGGAATTCGCGCTGCAGTTCGGGGCTGCCGATCCGCGCGAGCGCGGGCGTCGCCATGTCCGTCTGCACGCCGATCGCTAGGGGCACGCCACCACAGGTGCAGGCGCCCAGCGCTTCGGCCAGCACGACGGCGTAGCTGTAATCGAGTGCTGCGCCACCGGCAGCTTCGGGTTTGGTGAGCCCCAGCAATCCGAGCTGCCCCAGCTTGCGAAAGACCTCGTGCGCGGGGAACGCGCCAGCATCCTCCCAGGCATCGACGTGCGGATTGAGTTCTTCGCGGCAGAACCGCTCGACGGTGCGGCGCAGCTCTGCATGTTCGTGGGTAAATAGCATGAGAACCTCGGAATCAGGGGCGGGCGACGCCGAAGGTCAGCGGGCGCAGTTGCAGGCCGTCCGCGCGTCGGAAGAGCTGCAGTACGTGAGTCAGCACGCCGCGGGTGTCGCGCGGGTCGATGATGCCGTCATCGAGCAGCCGGCCGGACGTGTAGAACGACGATGTCTGCCGGTCGAACGTCTCGACGATCCTGGCGCGCATGCCGTCAATCTGTGCACGGTCGGGCTCCAGCCCGCGGTCGCGCGCCGAAGCCTCCATCACGATCGCCATCGTCCCTGCTGCCTGCTCGGCGCCCATGACGGCGGTGCGCGCGTTCGGCCACGAGAACAGGAAACGCGGGGCAAAGCCGCGGCCGCACATGCCGTAATTGCCGGCGCCGTAGGACGCCCCGCATTGGATCGTCACCTGCGGCACGGTCGCGTTCGCGACGGCCTGGATCATCTTCGAGCCGTGCTTGATCATCCCTGCACGCTCCGACTCCTTGCCGACGATGTACCCGGTCGTGTTCTGCAGGTAGATGAGCGGCAGCCCGGACTGGCAGCACTGCTGGATGAAATGCGTCGCTTTGCTAGATCCCGCGGGATCGAGCGGGCCGTTGTTGCTGAGGATGCCGACCGGAAACCCGCCGATCGACGTATGCACGCACACGGTGGCGGGGCCGTAGGTGGGCTGGAACTCCATGAAGTCCGAGTCGTCGCAGAGTCGGGCAATGATCTCGCGCATGTCGACGGGCTTGCGGCCATCGACGGGCATGATGCTCAGCAGTTCGTCGGCCGCAAAGCGCGGCTCGGGCGCCGCCGGCAGGGTCGATTCATGACGGTGCCACGCGAGGCGTCGCAGGTGTTCACGCATCGCGCGGATCGCATCGGCGTCGTCCTCGGCAAGGTATTCGGCGAGTCCCGAGACCGTCGCATGCATCAGCGCGCCGCCGAGCTCTTCTTCCGTTGCAATCTCGCCGGTCGCTGCCTTGAGCAGCGGCGGACCGGCGAGGAAGGCGCGCGCGCGGTCGCGCACCATCACGACGAAGTCCGACATGCCGGGCATGTAGGCCCCGCCTGCGGTGGCGCTGCCGTGTACGATCGTCAGCACCGGAATGCCCGCGGCCGACATGCGCGCGAGCCGCGCGTAATGCGAACCGCCGAAAATGAAGTCCTCGACGCGATAGCGCAACAGGTTGGCGCCGGCTGACTCGACCAGGTGCACGAACGGCAGGCTGTTCTCGAGCGAGAGTTGCTGGGCGCGCTGAAATTTCTCCAGTCCCATGGGCTGCAATGCGCCGGCTTCGATGCCGGAATCGTCGACGACGATGACGCAGCGGGCGCCGCTGACCTGGCCGATCCCTGCCAGCAATCCGCCGCCCGGCGTCGACTTTTCGGAGTCCGGGTTGTCCAGCAGGTAACCCGCGCACGCCGCGAGTTCGAGGTAGGGCGCACCCGCATCCAGCAGCAGCCCCAGTCGTTCGCGTGGCAACAGCTGGCCCCGCTTGGCGAACCGGGGCCCCGCGCGACCCGACGCTGCCGCCGTGCGATCGCGCAATTCGTCGTGGCGCGCGACCAGCGCCAGCATGTGGGCGCGGTTTTCCGCACAGGCGGCGGCCGTCATGTCCAGGGACGATTTGAAGACCGGCATGCCTCACACCTTGGCGACTCGACTTGCCGATCGTAGAGCAAGCGCTTGCTTGAATAAAGGGGTGGCCCTAGGATTGTTGCATGGAGCCCCTGCGCCTGAACCCTGCCCGCCTGACACCGGAACACCTGGCGTTGCGGGAGACGGTCCGTCGCTTCGTGGTCCGCGAGCTCGAGCCACACGTGGCGGGCTGGGACGAGGCGGGTGGATTTCCGCGCGACCTTTACCTCCGCGCCGCGGAGGCTGGCCTGTTCGGGTTGCGGCTGCCGGAGGAATTCGGCGGCGTTCCCGACGCCGATTTCATGCACACGCTCGTCTCCTGCGTCGAACTGGCCCAGTGCGGCTCCGGCGGGGTGCTCGCTTCGCTGATGTCGCATTCAATCGCCGCGCCGCCGATCGCTGCGCTCGGTTCGCCGGACCTGCAGCGCCGCACGCTGCCACGCATTCTGTCGGGCGAATGGATCGCGGCACTGGCGATTACCGAGCCGTCGGGCGGCTCGGACGTGGCAGCGCTGCAGACGACGGCTCGGCGGGATGGCGACTGCTACGTCGTGAACGGCGAGAAGACGTTCATCACCTCCGGCATGCGTGCCGACGTCTACACAGTCGCGGTGCGCACCGACCCCGCTGCGAAAGGTGCGCGCGGGATCTCGCTGCTGGTGATCGAGCGCGAGGCCGCCGGCTTCACGCGGACTCCGCTGCAGAAAATGGGGTGGTGGGCGTCCGACACGGCACACCTGCGGTTCGATGACGTTCGCGTCCCGGCAGGCAACCTGCTTGGTGCCGAAGGTGAAGGCTTTCGCGCGATCACCCACAATTTCACGGCCGAGCGTTTCTCGATGGCTGCCATGGCGCTCGGATTTGCCTGGGCGTGCTACGGCGAGGCGCTCGAGTGGGCGCGGCAGCGGCGCACGTTCGGACAGCGCCTGGTCGATCACCAGGTCGTCCGGCACCGCTTCGTCGACATGCTGGCGCAGATCGAAGCGACGCGGGCGCTGCTCGAGGACGTGGCCTGGCGACTCGATCACGAGGGCAGCGCGGATCCAGGCGTCGTTGCGTCCGTCTGCATGGCGAAGAACACGGCGACGCGCACGATGCAGTTCTGCGCGGATGCGGCGGTGCAGACGCTCGGCGGCATGGGGTACATGCGCGGGACCAAGTCCGAGCGCATCTATCGCGAAGTCAAGGTCAACATGATCGGCGGTGGCGCGGAAGAAATCATGAAGGACCTGGCCGCGCGCCAGCTCGGCCTGTGAGCGCGGCACCGCAGCCCAGGGGCTTGCGCAAACGTAAAACGGCCGACGTCGACAGCAATCGTCGACAGCAGCTGTTGCGCGCGTCCGCGCACCTGTTTCGCGAGAAGGGATATGACGGCACGTCGGTGCGCGACATCGCGCAGGCGACGGGCATGCAATCGGGCAGCTGGGTGTACCACTTCGCCACCAAGCACGACATTCTCGAAGCGGTCATGAAAGAAGGCCTGGTCGACGCGCTGGCGCGCATCGAAGCGATTGCCGCGCTGGACCTGCCGCCACGCCAGCAGTTCGACCAGCTGGTGCGCACGCATCTCGATACGCTGCTCGGCGCCGGCCAGGATTTCATCCCGGTCGTGCTGTACGAATGGCGCTCACTCGAACCCGCGGCCCGGCGCCGGGTGTCCGTGCTGCTGAAGCGCTACGAAGCGGTCTGGGAGCAAGCGCTTGCACAACTGCGGGTGGCCGGTGACTGGTCCGGCACCACACGGATCGACGCGTTGCTGCTCTTCGGGGCGCTGAACTGGGTCGCACGCTGGTACGACCCGCGCGGGGCGCTGGACGTCCAGGGGCTCGCCGACGAGTGCATCCGGTTTTTTCTGCGCACACCGCCCGCAGCAGTCCGCCGATCAAAGTCGTCGGGCCGATCGCAACGTACAGCGAATTGACGCAATCGACGTGGACGGCAGGTTGGTGGCGCAGTATCGTGCAGACGGGGGTGGGGGAGTTAGAAAAAAATGCGGCAATTGTCCGGGACGGACAGCCTTTTCCTGCGCCTCGAGCGTGGCAATCAGTACATGCACGTGGCTGGGCTGGGCATCTATGACCCGTCCACCGCACCCGGAGGCCGGGTCCGCTTCAAGGACGTGCTGCGCTTTTTCGAGGCACGGCTCGACTCCCTCCCGCTATTTCGTCGCCGGCTGGTCACGGTGCCCCTCGGTCTCGACCGTTCCTACTGGATCGAAGATCCGGACATCGACGTCGAATTCCACGTGCGGCACATCGCGCTGCCGCATCCCGGCGACTGGCGTCAGCTCTGTATCCAGGTCGCGCGTATCCATTCGCGTCCGCTCGATCGCAGCAAGCCGCTTTGGGAGGCCTACGTCATCGAAGGCCTCGACCACATTCCCGGACTGCCGTCGGGCAGCTTTGCGCTCTATCTCAAGCTGCACCATTGCGCCGTCGACGGGGAGGCCGGTACGGAGCTGATCCGCGCCATCCATTCGACGCTGGCGGAGGATTTCAGTGAGCCTGCCGCCCGGGGCCGGCGCTACAAGGACCGGATGCCGACGGCGCCCGAGTTGTACCTGCGCGCGGTGGCTCGCGGAGTCAGCCGCGTCCCCAGTCTCGCGCGGCTCTCGGCCGAAACCGCTGTGCGCGTGGCGAGCGCGGGCGCTGCGGTTCCCGGTGGCCTGACATCCCTGCTCGGTAAACAAGAGGGGCCGACCGTGGCCCGGCTCGCCGAGGCGCTGCGCAAACCGCCGGCCACCCGTTTTACCGGCAAGGTGTCGGCGCATCGGGTCGTCGAAGTCGTGGGACTCCCGCTCGCCAGCTTCAAAACGATCCGGGCGTCGATTCCCGAAGCGACGATCAACGACCTGTTCATGACCACAGTCGGTGGCGCGCTGCGGCGTTACCTCGACGCCAAGGGTGAGCTGCCCGAAGCGACCCTCACCTGCATGGTGCCAATGTCGTTCCGCGGACCTGACAAAACCGCCGACCTCGGTAACCAGATCGGCATGGCCGTGATGCCGCTGCACACCGAGCTGCACGATCCGATCGACCGCTTGCAGGAAATTCGCCGCGGTGCAGCAAAGTCCAAGGCGTTCAATGAATTGGTGGGTCGCGACCTGGCCGCCCGCCTGTTCGAGGTGCTGCCGGATGCCGCCAGCGAATTCGCCACGCGCCGGCTGGTGCTCCCCCAGATGAGCATCGTGGTCTCAAACGTGCGCGGGCCAGACGTCCCCTTGTTCATGGCAGGCGCCCGGCTCGTCAGCTTCGCGCCGGTCAGCATCGCCTTCGACGGCCTGGGCCTCAACGTGACCGGATTCAGCTACCACGGCATGCTCTGGATCTGCGCGGTCGCCTGCCGCGACATGCTGCCGGACCCGTCATTTTTCGCGGAATGCCTGCGTGCAAGCTTCGCGGAACTCGAGCGGGCGGCGGCGTCGCCGGATTCTGTGGCAAGCACCCATTCAGCGTCGCCGAAGGCTATCCGCAAGCGCTCGCGCGGTGCCAATAACGCGCCTTCGACACGTCGCCGACGGGCTACCTGAATTTTGCATGGCAAAAACGCAACGCTTACTCGGGTTGTCATGCGGCTGACGCACTGGCAACCTTGCACAACGGGGATTCTAGGTAGTGGTATTTCGGATACTCACGACTGTGACTGTGGAAGGTCGGGGCTAGCCTTAGCCAGTTGTGCGGGACCAGACAGGGGATCCCGAGAGAATCTGTAACTGAGTGGGCTCACAGGTAACTGGGGGATTTCTAATGACGAGTGCAACGATGAATCCGGATCGCCGCAGCGCGCAGCTGGCCGCAGTGATCGGCACGGTGCTGGCGTGCTATGCCAGCAGCGCCACCGCGATCGAATTCGAGTTCGAGAACGGCGGCAAGCTGAACTGGAACACCACCGTATCGGTGGGGGCGAGCTGGCGCGCCGAAGACCCGAGTCGCCAGCTCTATACGCGAGCGGACGGTTCTCTCATCGGTCTCTACTCGAACCCGCTGAGCGCGGGCACGGCTGTAGGTCCCAATGACGGTCTCGCGGGCAATCACGCCGCGGGCGACGGTAACCTGAACTACGCGAAGAACGACCGGTTCTCGACGCCGTTCAAGGTCATTACAGATATTGAATACAAGAAGGGCCGCTTCGGCGCCTTGCTGCGGGCCAAGTACTGGTACGACCAGGCCTTGAACCAGGAAAACGTTCTCGTCGGCAGCCAGGCCAATAACTACAACGGCGTTCGCCCCGGGCTCGGCCCGATTCCCGGTTACACCATTTGCACCGCGGCGACGCCGCCCGGTGCGGCCTGCTTGCCGGTCTCTCCGCCCGGACAGAACCTGTGGCCCAAGGGCAAGTTGAGCGACCGGGGCTTCGAGGCCGAACAGCAGTTCGAAAACGTCCTGCTGCTCGATGCCTACGTTTATGGTTCGTTCGCCGTCGGCAACACCGACCTGCAGCTGCGTCTGGGCAACCAGGTGATCAACTGGGGTGAAAGCATCTTCATCCAGGGCGTCAACCAGATCAATCCGATCGACGTTCCGGCTGCCCGCCGCGCGGGCGCAGAACTCAAGGAGATCCTGCTGCCGGTGTGGGCCGTCTACGCGAACTGGGGTTTCGACTTCGGCTCACTCGAGGCGTTCTACCAGTTGAAGTGGAACAACACGTCGGTGGACGCTTGCGGCACGTACTTTTCGGCGACCAGCACGCTGATCGGAGCCAACCCGGGCTCTTGCAACAGCATCACCGTAGTCGGCGGCCAATTGGGCAACCCAGTGACTGGCACTCAGTCACCGATCGTCGCGCAGCTCGGTTCGCAACCCTTCCAGCAGGGAGCCTCCGGCACCTATGTCCCGGCCATCCAGGGCCGTGAGCCGAGCGACTCCGGCCAGTTCGGCCTCGCTTTCCGTTTCCCGGTCGAGAAGATCGACACGGAAATCGGCCTGTACGCGATGAACATCCACAGCCGCCTGCCGGTCGCGGCGAGCATCACCGGCACCAACTGGAAAGATCTCCCGGCCGCGCAGCAGGCCGCACTGACGGCCGCGGGTCTGATCGGCAACGACGCTTACGGCAACTACTGGATTATGCCTGGGAGTCGGACCCGGCTGCGCAGCTTGATGCCGGGCCCGGAGGCTTTAGTCGAGGGCTTCCTGGCCTCCCGCGGTCTCGCGACCAACCTGGAGTCCGGCAAGGGCTTCTGGGAATACCCCGAGGACATCCAGATCTACGGCATCAGCGCCGCGACCAACCTCCTGAGCTGGTCCACGTCCGCCGAACTGAGTTATCAAGTCGACGTCCCGGTCATGGTCAACGGCAACGACCTGATCGGTGCGGGCGTGCTCGGCATCGGGCCTTACCGGGAAATCTCGCGCGCGATCCAGGCCCAGAGCGCGGGCACCTACCAGATCGGCCACGGCCTGTTCAACAAGACCCAGTTCCAGGTCAACGCGGTCAAGACCTTCAGCAACGTCCTCGGCGCCGAGAACATGCTCGTAGTCGGCGAGATCGGTTCGCAGTGGAACAACGTGCCCGACTACACCAAGGGCGGGATCCGTTACGGCCGTGGCTTCATGTACGGAACCGGTTCCAGTCCGGCTTACGGGCCCGGGGGGGCTCCGGAAGGCCAGCCTGGGCTCGGTGCCGGCAGCCAGGGCAACCTGTGTTCCCCGACGCTGGTGGGCGCGCCCGTGCCTGTACCTAATACGCTCTACAACCCGGCGCCGAATGGCTGCCGGAACGACGGCTACGTAACGGACGTGGCTTGGGGATACCGTCTGCGTGCGTCGATGGACTACAACAACCTCCTGAACAGCGGTGTGACCGTCACCCCGAGCGTGTTCTGGGCGCACGACGTGGAGGGCGTCTCGATGGACCCGACGTTCATCGAGGACCGCATGACGCTGGGTCTTGGCGTCAAGTTCAACTACAACAAGAAGTACGTGCTGGACCTGAACTACGTGAGCTACGACAACGACAACTTCGATCCGCTGTTCGATCGCGACTACTACTCGGCCGCCGTCAGCGTGACCTTCTAATCGGATCCAGGAGACGAACCCGATGAAAGCAATGAACAGGATCCTCACCACCGCGCTCGCGGTGGTAGGTCTGCTGGGCACGGCGTTGCCGGCGTACGCGAAACTCACGGCCGACGAGGCCGCCCGCCTCGGTGCCGACCTGACGCCGATGGGCGCCGAGAAGGCCGGCAACAAGGACGGCACGATTCCCGCGTGGACAGGCGGAATGTGCTCGCCACCCGCGGGCTGGACGCCGGCCAAGGGTTACGTGGACCCGTTCCCGGGCGACAAGCCGAAATTTACGATCACCAAGGCCAATGCCGCGCAGTACAAGGACAAGCTGACGCCGGGCACGCTCGCGCTGCTCGCGAAGTACGACAACTTCAAGATGCCGGTCTACGAAACGCGCCGCACGGCATGCTATCCGGACTCGGTGTATGCGGACGTCAAGAACAACGCGCCGAAGCTGGAGCTCGTGGGCTTTGGCATCACGGGCGGCCGCGCGGACGTGCCATTCCCGATCCCGAAGAGCGGCGTCGAGGCCATTTACAATCACCAGCAGCGTTACCTCGGAACCGGGGTCGTCCGCGACTACAACAGCTTCCCGGTGCGTCCCAATGGTGACTTCTACAAGATAGGTGCCCACGAGTACCGCATCTTCAACGGCAGCCTGGACCAGCCGCAGGACAACCTGTTGCTGGCGTTCCAGTCGGCCTTCACGACGCCCGCAACGCTCGAGGGCACGGTGTTCCTGGTGCACGAACCGATCGACCAGGTGAAGCAGACGCGCTCGGCCTGGATCTACAACGCCGGCCAGCGCCGCGTGCGCCGCGCCCCGGACCTGGCGCACGACAACTTCACGGACGGCACGGAGGGCATGCGCACTTCCGACCAGTTCGATGCGTGGAACGGAGCGCCGGACCGCTACGACTGGAAGCTGGTCGGCAAGAAGGAGATCTACATCCCCTACAACGCCTACAAGCTTGGCGACAAGAAGCTGAAGTACAAGGAAGACATCATCCGCAAGAACACGATCAACTCCGACCTCATGCGCTACGAGTTGCACCGCGTGTGGGAAGTGGAGGCCAACCTCAAGCCGGGCAGCAAGCACATCTACGGCAAGCGGGTGTTCTACCTCGACGAGGATTCGTGGACGGCGGTGTACGAAGACGCCTACGACACGCGCAAGCAGCTCTGGCGCATCGGCGTGCATCCGATGATCGAGTTCTACGACGCGAAGATCCCCTACTTCCGCGCCACCACCTGGCACGACTTGAACAGCGGTGGCTATTACCTCTCGGGCCTGGACAACGAGATCAAGGCGCCTTGGGATTGGAACCAGAAGGGCAAGTGGGCCGATTTCCAGCCCGACGCGCTGCGGCGCCTCGGCACGAAATAAGCAAGAAAGCCAGCAGGCGCCGATGCCTGGTCTGAACTGACGATGGCCGGCTCCGGTGCTGCCGGGGCCGGTCAGTTTGCGGCAGGGGGGAGTCCCGCCGCGGGGGAATGTTGCATGAAACACCGGGCTGGAATTGCCTGCGCCATGCTGGGCGCGAGTCTGTGCTTCGCGGTGCCGGTACACGGCGAGGAGAAGCCGGCGGCGGTCAAGCCGATGCCGGCAGAGCGTGTAGTCGTCGATGTCCGCAGCGACCGGATCCTGCTGCTCGATATCGCGCAGGTCGACAAGCGACTCATCGCGGTCGGCGAGCGCGGTTTCACGCTCGTCTCCGACGATGGCGGCGAGACGTGGAAGGGAGTTGCAACCCCGGTCACCCGCACCCTGACAGGAGTGGCGTTCAAGGACGCCAAAGTGGGGGTGGCCGTCGGTCACGGTGGCTCGTTCGTGCGTACCGAAGACGGCGGCGCTACCTGGTCGCAGGTGCCTGTGGATGAGGCCGGGCCAGATTCGCTGCTCGGCGTCCTGCACCTCGCTGGCGAGCACTTCATTGCCTACGGCGCCTTCGGCCTATATTTCAACTCCCAGGATGCCGGCAAGACCTGGCAGCGCGCGACGGTGTTGTCCGAGGACTTCGACCGGCACATCTCGCAGATCCTCCCGGTCGGCGCTTCGCTGCTGTTGGTCGCGGAATCCGGCACGCTCGCGCGTTCCGATGATGGCGGGACGACGTGGATTGAGCTGACTTCGCCCTATCAGGGCTCCTATTTCGGCGCGCTCGCGGTGAAGGACGGCAGTGTTCTCGCGTTCGGCATGCGCGGCAACGTCTATCGTTCGCTCGACCTCGGCACGACCTGGCAGAAGATCGAAACCGGCACAACCGTTGCGTTCATGGCAGGACGGCAACTGGCCGACGGACGCGTGATGCTTGTCGGCAACGCCGGCCTGATTGCCGAAAGCGCTGACGGCGGACAGAGTTTCGTGCTGCACACGGCCAAGCCCGGCAAGGGCTTCGCCGCGCTCGTGGAAAAGCCGGGCGGTGGCATCATCTTTGCGGGCGAAAGCGGCGTCACGCCGCTCGACCCGTCCTGGCTCAAGAGCCGGTAACGGCACCGCCCAAGGACAATGAACATGGCGAATGACGTGAAGTCCGGCGTGAACGCCGACGATACCGAGATCGAAAAGCAGGTATTTTCTGCGGACTGGGTCGGCAAGATCTCCTACTGGATCTTTCATTACCGCAAGCCGCTGCTGATCCTGTTCGTGCTGATCACGATCCTTCTGGGAGCAATGGCTAGCCAGCTGCGCGTGCAGGCGGCGTTCACCAAGATGATCCCGCTCAAGCACCCGTACATGGCGACCTTCCTGGAGTACCAGTCGGACTTCGGCGGCGCCAACAAGGTGCTGGTCGCGCTGCAGAACAAGAAGGGGTCTATCTACGACAAGCAGTTCATGGAGTCGCTGCGCAAGGTGACCGAGGAGGTTTTCTACATCCCCGGCGTCGAGCGCAGCTCCGTTGCCTCGCTCTTCACCTCCAACGTACGCTACAACGAAGTCGTCGAGGACGGCTTCCGCGGCGGCAACATCGTCTCCGCCGACTTCGCCGGCACGCCTGAGCAGATGGTCAAGGTCCAGGAGAACCTGCTCAAGTCCGACTGGGTCGGGCGACTGGTCTCGAACGACCAGACCTCGGCGATGGTCGTGGCGACCCTGATGGAGAACGACCCGGAGACGGGCGAGCGACTCGACCTGCAGCGCATTGCGGGCCAGCTCGAGCAGATCCGTGCCAAGTACGAGAACGAGAGCACCGGCGTCCACATCATCGGCTTCGCCAAGGCGGTCGGTGACATCGCCAAGGGCGCGGCCGGCGTGCTGGTGTTCTTCGGCATCGCGTTCGTGATCACCGCGCTGCTGCTGTACTGGTATTCCGGCTCGCTGATGATCACGGCGCTGGCGCTGATCTGCGCGATCGTGCCGGTCATCTGGCTGCTCGGCCTGCTGCCGATCTTCGGCCTTGGGCTCGACCCGATGTCGATCCTGGTGCCGTTCCTGATCTTCTCGATCGCCGTCTCGCACGCCGTCCAGATGACGAACGCATGGCGGCTCGAGACGCTGCACGGGGCCGACGGCATCACGGCATCGACGCATTCGTTCCAGAAGCTGTTCATCCCGGGCGCGATGGCGCTGCTGGCAAACGCGCTCGGCTTCATGGTGATCGCGTTCGTCGAGATCGAGATCGTGCGCGAGCTCGCCTTCACGGCGACGATCGGCGTCACGGTGATGATCATCACCAACAAGATGCTGCTGCCGATCCTGCTGTCGTATTACAAATTCACGCCCGAGCAGGCCTCGAAACTGGCCGGCAAGGAAACGGCGGGCGACTGGTTCTGGGAGCGCATCGGTCCGCTGGCGACGAAGAAGGTCGCCTGGGTGCCGATCCTGATCGGACTTGGCCTGCTGGGGTTCGGCCTGTCGCAGGCCCGGCACCTGCACATCGGCGACCTCGGCATGGGCGTGCCGGAACTGCGGCCCGACTCGCGCTACAACCAGGACGTCGGGATGATCACCAGCCACTTCGCGATCGGCGTGGACCTGCTGCAGGTCATCGCCGAGGCGAAACCGGAGAACGACGACGACTCGCCCTGCGTCGATCGCGACGTCATGGACAAGATCGAGGACTTCGAATTCCAGATGCGGCAAGTGGACGGCGTGGCGACCGTGCGCAGCCTCGCGGGCTTCGTCAACTCGATGACGCAGTCGTTCGCGGAGACCTTCGCCAAGTGGCGCATGCTGCCAGAGAGCCGCGCGCAGATCGCACAGGGCGTCGGGTATGCCACGCGCCTGGGCAACGAGTTCATGAACTCGCGCTGCACGGCGATGCCGATCAGCATCTACACCACCGACCACCAGGCGCACACGATCGAGCACATCGTAAAAACAGTGAAGGACTTCAAGGCGGCCGGCGGCGACACCGAGCGCGTCACCTTCCGTCTTGCCAGCGGCAACGTCGGCGTCATGGCGGCCACGAACGAGGCCGTCGAGGCCGCGGACAAGTGGGTCAATCTTGCGCTGTTCGCGTCCGTGATGCTGCTCTGCCTGATCACTTTCCGCTCGTTCCCGATCACGCTCTGCATCATCCTGCCGCTCGCGCTGGTGACGATCCTCTGCAACGCGCTGATGGCCATCCTCGGGATCGGCGTGAAGGTGAACACGCTGCCGGTCGTGGCACTCGGCGTCGGCGTCGGCGTCGACTACGGCATCTACCTCTTCGAACGCATGAAGCACGAGATGGAAGACGGTGGCCTCAAGCTCAAGGACGCCTTCGTCGAGGCGCTCAAGCAGCG
>JAABQQ010000261.1 GCA_011391405.1 Gammaproteobacteria bacterium | reverse complement strand
ACGTCGTCACCGAGGGACCGGCGAGCAAGCTCGCGCGCGGGCTGCTCTGCCTGTCGTTGCTGGCTTCGCCCGTGGCCTTGGGCGACGTATCGCTTTACCAGGCCGCGGTGCCGCTGAAGAGCACGGCGGAGGCCGACCGGGCCGCCGCCTTCGGCGAGGCTCTCAAGATCGCGGCGGTGCGGGCTTCGGGCCGACGGGACGCTGGGGACGCTGCGGCCATTGCCGCGGCGGCGGCAGACCCCACCCGCTACGTCCAACAGTATTCGACCACCACCGACCGGATGCTCAAGGTCGGCTTCGATGGCCGTGCCATGGAGCAACTGCTGCAGCAGGCCGGCTTGCCGTTGTGGCCGTCGGAGCGGCCCACGACCACCGTGCTGCTGTTCCTCCCCGCGGTCGCGGGTGGCGCCCGGGCGGTGACCGCGGCAGAACGGCCGCCGGAAAGACTGGAAGTCGAACGGGCAGCGCAGGTGCGGGGCGTGCCGGTGACGTGGCCCGCCGAGACCGTCGACGCAGGCGCGGCGCGAGTCCGTGCGACCAGTGCAGGCGTTGCAGGGGCGGTGCTGGTGGGAACGGTGCGGGCGGGGGGGTATGACTGGACCTTCGGGCACGCCGGGCAGTCCGCACGCGGTCAGGGTGGTCCCGCATCGGGCCTGGACCTCGCGGCCGACACCCTGGCAGCGCGCTACGCGCCGGGTTCCACTCGCGGACTCAGCACAGTGTCCGTCCGGATCGGCGGGCTGGAGGGAGTGCGCCCCTATGCCGCCCTGACCACCTATCTTGACGGCCTGAGCCTCGTGCGGAGCGTGTCGTTGCGCGAATTGTCAGGCAGCACGGCCCTGCTCGACCTGAGCGTCCGCGGCGACCTCGAACTGCTGCGACGAATCTTTGCGCTGGACGGGCGACTCACGCCGGCCCCGCGCACCGAACCGGCAACGAACAGGCAGGAGGCACCGGACTTCGTCTGGCAGCCATGAGCCTGCGACACCTGCCTAACCTGCTGTGCGTCCTGCGCATCCTGATGGTGTATCCCGTCGCGCACTGGATCCTGCAGGAGCGTTACGCCGACGTGATGCTGCTGTTTGCAGTGGCTGCGTCGACGGACGGACTCGACGGCTTCCTCGCCAAGCGCTTTGGCTGGACCAGCAAGCTTGGCAAGTTTCTCGATCCGCTCGCCGACAAGCTGCTGCTGCTGGCGGTTTTCATCTGCCTGAGCGTGAACGGCGACGTGCCCTGGTTGCTGACGGGACTCGTCCTGCTGCGCGACCTCGTGATCACTTTCGGTGCCATCACCTACAAGCTGCTGTTCGGCCCGGTCAACGGCGACCCGACCATCGCGAGCAAGATCAACACGCTGGCGCAGATCGTCTACTGCCTCGCGGTCGTCGCCGCTGCCGCTTACCAGTGGCCGCCGCAATGGGCGGTGCTCACGCTCGGCGCGTTCGTGCTGTTCTCCACATGCGTGAGCGGCATCGATTACACCCTGATCTACGTGCGCCGCGCGCAGGCAGTCGTGCGCGAACGCTCGCCACGACGGCACTGATCGGTTGCCGCCGACCATGATGGAGCAGTTGCCCCTGCGCATGCGGTTGCGCGAATCCGCTCGCTTCGCGAGCTTCGTCGTCGGCGAAAATGCGCAGGCGTGCGCCGCATTGCAGGGCTCACGCCCGGCCGCACCGCTGGTTGTCTGGTTGTGGGGCCGTGCAGGCACTGGCAAATCGCATCTGCTGCAGGCTGCATGTGCAGCGGCCGGCGAGCGTGACGAAGCTGCGGCTTACATCGATCTGGCGCTGGCGCCTTCCAGCGCCATGCTTGAAGGGTGCGACACGTTGGAACTCGTCTGTCTCGACGGGCTGGATTCCGTCGCCGCGGATCCAGAGTGGAATGCGGCGATCTTTCGCCTGCACACGCTGTTGCAGGACGGCACGGGCCGGCTCGTCGTCGCGACCAATGCTCCGCCCGCAAGTCTGCCCCTGACGCTGCCGGATCTGCGCTCACGCCTGCTGGCTGCCGACGTGCATCAAATCACCGAACTCGACGAGACAGGGCAGTGCGAGGCGTTGCGCCTGCGCGCAGCCAGTCGTGGGCTCGAGTTGTCGGAGGAGGCGGCGCTGTACCTCGTGCACCGCCTGCCGCGCGACATGCATTCGCTGTTTGCCGTGCTCGATCAACTCGACGAAGCATCGCTTGCGGCGCAGCGCAAGCTGACAGTACCGTTCCTGCGGAACGCACTGGAGAAGGGGATAGGGCATGCAGTCATTCGACCGCGTGCTTGACCGGCAGCAGACGTAGCGGCCACCGCGCCGCTACTGCGGCAGCTTTACGTCAAACTTGATGGCGGCCAGCTGCTCTGGCGCCTTGCCGAGCTTGCGCAGGAACGGCTCCCAGCGCGGGTCACTGTGGATGTTGGCGAACTCCGTGATGTAGACGATTTCGGACACGCCCGGGTCGCGGTAGGCGACCGCCTTGTCCAGCCACGCGAAAGCGCGATCGGCCTCGCCGCGGAATGCCAGCACGTAGGCGATGTTGAAGGCCGAGTCCTTCTCCTGCGTCCGGATCAGCTCGGTGAGCGCCGCATCAGACTCTGCTTTCCTGCCGAGAGCGTGTAAGACCATCGGCAGGCCGATCACGCGCCAGCCCTCGGGCTCTTCCTGCATCGCCGCGAGGGCCCCTGCGGGATCGCCCTTCAGCAGCAGCGCCATACCGATCTGGAACTGCGCGCTGGCATAGCCCGGGCTCAGGTCGATCACGTATCGCGAACTCGCGATCGCCTCGTCCAGGCGGCCAGCGCTGCGGTAGAAGAAGCCCAGGTTGGCATGGGCGACCGAGTTGACCGGGTCACGGGCAACCACGTACTCGTCGAGCGCGATAGCGGTATCGAGGCGGCCCAGGCTTGCGAGCAGGACCGCGGCGCTGGCGATGATGTCGGTGTTGGCAGGCTCCAGCGCCAGCGCGTGTTCCAGGTGCCGCGCTGCCGACGCGAAATCCCCGTCGTAGGCCATCGCGATCCGGCCGAGCCCGGCGTGGGCTGGGGCGAAATCCGGGTCGATCGCAAGCGCCTTCCCAGCCGCGTCACGGGTCAGTCGCACGCTCTCATCGAGCGGGCGCCGGCCGTTCCCGGTCTGCCTGCGGTAAGCCTCGGCCAGGCCCTCCCACGCCGGCGCGTAGCTGGGATCGATCGCGAGCGCTTGCTGGTACAGCGCTATGCACTGCTCGAACCCCGCCGGCGTGCGTTGGCGGCTCAACTGGCGGGCCTGCAGGTAGAGTCCGTAGGCCTTGGGATCGGCGATCTTCGCCTTGGGCGCCGCGCCCAGCAGCTTCACCTTCAGCTGTGTCACCACGGCGGTCGCAATCTCGTCCTGCACCGCGAAGATGTTGTCGAGCGGGCGGTCGTAGGTTTCCGACCACAGTTGCGTGTCCGAGCGTGCGTCGATCAGCTGCGCGGTGATGCGCACCTGGTTGCCGGCCTTGCGTACCGAACCCTCCAGGATGTGCGCTACGTGCAGCCGTTTGGCGATCTCCGGGACCTCGACGTCTTTGCCCTTGAACGAAAACGCCGAGGAGCGGGAGATCACCCGCAATTGCGGGATCTTCGCCAGCAAGGTGAGTAGTTCCTCGGCGATCCCGTCGGAGAAGTATTCCTGGTCCTTGTTCGAGGACATATCGACGAACGGCAGAACCGCGATCGATTTCTCGCCATAGGACTCGACCAGTGCCTCGCTGCGGCCTTCCTTGCGGGCAGTGTCCACTTCCTCGGACTTCTGGCGCTGCAGGGTCGCCGCTCGCTGCGGTGCCAGCACGAACCTGTCAAAGGCGAACACGCCGAGCGCCAGCGCCAACAACGCCATGATAGCCCGGTCCAGCGTCCTGCTCGTGTACGTGGTGATGGACTCGGTGCGGTCGACGTCCTTCTCGCGCTTCAGGCCCTCGGGCGTGAGTTCGAACACCCAGGCGAAGATCAGCGCCGGAACGAAGCTGATCGCCAGCACCACGACGATGGTGCGCGGCAGCCACGCCGGTGCGCCGAACATCGGCAGCACGGTGCCTGCCACCTGCACGATGAGCCATGCGCCGACCAG
Source organism: Gammaproteobacteria bacterium (assembly GCA_011391405.1). Lineage (GTDB taxonomy): Bacteria > Pseudomonadota > Gammaproteobacteria > Steroidobacterales > Steroidobacteraceae > RPQJ01. The sequence goes on along the minus strand of JAABQQ010000261.1, from coordinate 9,452 downwards.
GTAGAGCCCGGCAATGCGCAAGACGTTACGGCGCTTGATCTCTTCGAGCAGGGGCAACGATGAGTGACCTTATGTGCGGTACCCGAGCTCAGGGTAGCAAGTCGAGCGGGGAATACCGAATGTGCGGCGGGGATTGGCGCAGAGCGTCGGTCGGCTGGACCGCAGTGGGAATGGCTGGCGAACGGCCGATTCCCGAGACACGACCGGCCGTGTGACCGCGTCGACGTTGCAGGCGCCGTGCGAATTCTCGGGCTTTGGCGAGAATCCGCTCAGGCGCCTCCACGGGAGCGGTTGATCCAGTCGTTCTTCCCGAGCGCGTGTCTGCCTTTCCAAGCTCGGGAAGAACGACTGGATCGGCCGCTCGCAATCAGCGCGTGTCCGTCTCTCCGCACGCCCGCAAAAGACCCGCAACGAACGCCCTCACCGCCCGCCCGCCCTGGTAAGGCGCAGGTACGCCACCAGCGCCACCACCAGCGCCAGACTCAACACCAGCATTGATGCCGCAAGCACGCGAATCGACGGGTTGGCGACCAGCTCCGTCAATGCATAAATGAAATGGGGCGTGACGCAAAGCGTGGCCCACGCGAACGTGCGGCGGTTGCGCGCCAGCATGCCCGGCACGGCGATTGCCAGGGGCGTTACCAGCAGCAGCACCAGCAACCCGAGCGACACGGCACTGCGTTCGCCCGTGTAGGCGGCCAACAGCGAGACGACGGCGAGCAGCGCCAACAGCGTCAGTGCAACGCCGCGCGCACGACCCGCTCCGGCGGCGTTCGTCGAGATTGCGTCAGCCACGGCGCACCGCCCGACCGGCAACGGCCAGTTCAGCGAGTCGCCGGCCCAGCAGTTGCGCGAGCTCGCGCTCGTCATCGCTCAGCTTCGGCTGGGATGCACCCTGTACCGCGAGGTGCGTCGCGCCGTACGGCGAGCCCCCCGTGCGGGTGCGGTTCAGTGCAGGCGCGGTGAAAGGCAGGCCGACGAGGTACATGCCGTGGTGCAGCAATGGGACCATCATCGTCAGCAGGGTGGATTCCTGCCCGCCGTGCATGGACGACGTCGAACTGAAGACCGCCGCGGGTTTGCGGTCGAGCGCGCCGTTCAACCAGAGCGCGCTGGTTCCGTCCAGGAAGTGCTTGAGCGGCGCCGCCATGTTGCCGAAGCGGGTCGGGCTGCCGAGCGCCAGGCCGTCACATCCGGTCAGGTCGTCGTGCGTCGCATACGGTGGCCCGGATTCCGGCACGGCCGGCTCGGTAGCTTCGGTGGTCGGCGAAACGGGTGGTACCGTGCGCAACCGGGCCGTGACACCCGCGACCGATTCGATCCCGCGTACGACGTGACGGGCCACTTCGGCCGTGGCGCCATGCCTGGAGTAGTAGAGAACGAGCACTTCGGTCATGGTTGCAGCCGCCCCTGGGTCTGGACGACGGGTTTCGTCCTGCATGTGGCGCGCGGATTCTAGGTCGGCGAGCCTTGACGGTACAGGGACCGCTTGTTACGGTCACCCGCGTCCAGCCTTTTTTCACAGGGCTTTCTCCGCTTGCCGCGCATCATTTTGCCGCTCCTGCTGGCCTTTGCACTGCTTTCCGGGGCGGTCGTGAGCGGTTGCGCCGGCGTGCCGGCGCAGGAGATGAGCAATGCCCGGCAGGCGGTTCGCGCCGCAGAGCGCGCAGGCGCCACCGCCGCCGCGCCCGAAGTCCTTGGCGAGGCCAAGGTATTGCTGAAGAGTGCGGAAAGCCATTTGCGGCGCGGTGATTACCGTACCGCCCGCGACCAGGCGGAGCTTGCCCGCACCAAGGCCGTCGAAGCCCGCAGCCTCGCCGAAACCGCGAAGGCGTCGCAACCGCCTTGATCGTACGTCGCTGCTTCGTCGCTGGTCGTGTCCAGGGCGTGTTCTACCGGGCGAGTACCCGTCTCCGTGCCGAAACCCTGGGCGTCAGCGGGCATGCGCGCAATCTGCCGGATGGACGGGTCGAAGTACTCGCCTGTGGCACGCCGCAAGCCGTCGACGCGCTCTGCGCCTGGCTCTGGCAAGGTTCGCCCGGCTCGAGCGTGAGTGCCGTGGCGATCGAAGAACTCCCCCTGGAATCGGTCCAGCCGTGGCCCCAGGCGTTCCGCACGTCCTGACGGGCCCGGCTCCAATTCAGTTCGCGACCGTCCAGCGCGACGCCAACCGGTCGATCACCAGGTCCGAGTAGTGCGGCCGGCCCAGGCTGCCGTTGTAGCGCTGCAGCGCCCGCTGGTAATTGCCACGTTCCTTGCGCAGGTAGTAGCCGAGGATGGTCGTGCCCATGCGGACGTTGTCCGGAATGCGCACGAGCTGATCGTTGGTCATGCCGAGTTCGCGCGGCCAGAAGGGCATGACCTGCATCAGGCCCACGGCGCCGGCGGACGAGACCGCGAAACGGTCGAAGCGGCTTTCGACGTCCATCACGGCGAGCACGAGTTCAGGCGGAATGTTGACGCGCTTCGCCTCGCAGTGGACGGCGTGCAGTATCTGCTCTCGCTCCCGGTCGTTGTCTACGTAGCGCGTCAGGCGCGGCTCCATCGTTGCGAACCACACCGCCTGCTCGTACTTGTCGTCGAAACAGCGCGTGGGTTCGATCGCCGCCGCGACGACGCCGCGCAATTCAGGGTCCATCTGACGATCGGCGCGGGCGACGGCCCAGGGCAGGGCGCTCGCGGCGAACAACAGCAGGGCAACGGTCGGCGTGAGGCGCATGGAGGCTCAGGGGTGCAGGATGCCCCGCTTGTCGCGCAGGAAGGCTGCCACTTCGGCCAAAGGCACGTCGGCCGCGAAGCCGTCACGGCGGCGCTTGTATTCGAGCATGCCGCGTTCGAGGCCCTTGTCGCCGATGACGATGCGATGCGGAATTCCGATGAGCTCGTCGTCGGCAAACTTCACGCCGGGCCGCGCGTCGCGATCATCGAGCACGACCTCGAAGCCGGCCGCGGTCAATTCCGCGTACAGCGCTTCGGTCGCTGCCTGGACGCGGGCGGATTTCTGCAGGTTGATCGGGATGATCGACACGTCGAACGGCGCGATGGGTTCCGGCCAGAGGATGCCGCGCTCATCGTGATTCTGTTCGATGGCCGCCGCCACGACGCGTGTCACACCGATGCCATAACACCCCATGGCCATGGGGACGGACTTGCCCTGTTCGTCGAGCACGGTGGCATTCATGGCTTCGCTGTATTTGCGGCCCAGCTGGAAAATGTGGCCGACCTCGATGCCCCGTGCGATGCCGAGCGTGCCCTTGCCGGTCGGGCTCGGGTCGCCGGCGATCACGTTGCGGAGGTCGACGATTTCGCCCTCCGGCAGATCGCGGCCCCAGTTCGCGCCGGTAAAGTGGATGTCGCGCTCGTTGGCGCCGCAGACGAAGTCCGACAGGTGGGCCGCCGAGCGGTCCACGTAGACTTTGCACTTCAATCCCACGGGTCCGATGAAGCCGGGTTCGCAGCCGGCCGTCGCGAGGACCGCTTCGACGCTCGCCATGCGCAACGGCGACGCCACGCCGGGCAGCTTCTGCGCCTTCACGGCATTCAGTTCGTGATCGCCGCGGACGATCATCGCGACGGCAATGCCCTGGTCGCCTTCGACCAGCAGCGTCTTCATGCACTTGTCGGCGGTGACGCCGAGGAACTTCGTCAGGTCGTCGATCGTGCGGACTTTCGGCGTCGCGACCTTCTGCAAGGTCGCTGTCGCAGCGCCCCGCTGCGTCGCAGGGGCCAGCGCTTCGGCCATTTCCAGGTTCGCGGCGTAATCGTCGCCGTCGGAGAACGCGATGGCGTCCTCGCCCGAATCGGCCAGTACGTGAAATTCCTGCGACGCGCTGCCCCCGATGCTGCCCGTGTCCGCGCGGACCGCACGGAACTTCAGCTGCAGGCGCTCGAAGATGGCCGTGTACGCGCGGTGCATGGCCTGGTATCCCTCCGCGAGCGAGGCGTCGTCGAGGTGGAACGAATACGCGTCTTTCATCGTGAATTCGCGCGCACGCATCACGCCGAAGCGCGGACGGATCTCGTCACGGAACTTGGTCTGGATCTGGTAAAAATTGACCGGCAACTGGCGGTAGCTCTTGAGCTCCCGGCGCGCGATGTCCGTGATCACTTCTTCGTGCGTCGGGCCGTAGCAGAACGAGCGGTCGTGCCGGTCCTTGATGCGCAGCAGCTCCGGGCCGAACTTGTCCCAGCGGCCGGATTCGATCCACAACTCGGCGGGCTGCATGGTGGGCATCAGCACTTCGAACGCACCGGCGCGGTTCATTTCCTCGCGGACGATGTTTTCGACCTTGCGCAGCACGCGCAGGCCGATCGGCAGCCAGGTGTACATGCCGCCCGCGAGGCGGCGGATCAGGCTGGCGCGCAGCATGAGCTGGTGGCTCACCACCTCGGCATCGGCAGGAACGTCGCGCAGGGTCGTGACAGGATAGGTCGAGAGTCGCATTTCGCGTCCGGGCAGCAGAAAAAACGCGTCCATGGTACCAGAGCGGACCGCATTCCCCGGCGCCAGCGGGGCGCCTTGCACGGCTGCGTTGTGCGAAGACTCCGCGCTACCTATCATGGAGGCCGCTCACACCCGCCAGGTGGCGCCATCCATGACGACAGAATCTCCCGCGACGGGCGCCGTCCGACCGCGTCCGCGCAGGCGCGGCGTATACCTGCTGCCCAACCTGTTCACGACTGCGGTCCTGTTCTCGGGTTTCTACGCGATCGTGGCTGCGACGGACGGCAATTTCGACCGTGCCGGCATGGCGATCTTCATTGCCATGGTCTGCGATGGCCTCGACGGCCGCATTGCGCGCTGGACCAATACGCAGAGCGACTTCGGCGCGCAGTTCGACAGCCTCTCGGACATGGTGGCCTTCGGCCTGGCGCCAGCCGTCGTGGCGTACCAGTGGGGCGTGGCCCGCATCGCCGAGTATGGCTACCTCTGGGGACGACTCGGCTGGCTGGCGACGTTCTTCTATACCGCTTGCGTCGCCATCCGGCTCGCGCGTTTCAACACCAAGGTCGACACGGCCGACAAGCGCTTTTTCGAAGGCCTGCCGAGCCCGTCGGGCGCGGCCGTGCTCGCGGGGTTCGTCTGGATGCTGGAGTCGCTGCAGCGTGAGGGACTGCGCGATCTGCTCCTGGCGTTCGCGGTGGCGCTGATCGCGGGCAGCCTGATGGTCAGCCGCTTCCGCTACCTGAGCGGCAAGGACCTCGACCCGCGCATGCGAATCCCGGTCGCGTTCACCGTGCTGGTGCCGCTCGGGTTCGTGCTGGTCGGTTCCAGTCCGCCGGTGATGCTGTTTGCGTTGTTCGCCGTCTACGCCAGTTCAGGTCCCCTGTGGTGGGCATGGCGCAGGCTGCGCCGTGGTCGCCGCACGCGCCCGGAGAAGGGAGGCTGAGCGGATGGTGGATGCCCGCCAGGTTGCGTACCTGCAGGCGCTCGGCGTGGACGTCTACGTGCCGCGCAGTGCGCCGCCGTCGCCAGTCGTCGTGGCTCGCGCAGACGAGGCGGCGCGCCACCCGGGCAGTGCGGCGAACCTCGATTGGGACGAGTTGCGGGCCGCAGTCGCTGCCTGCCAACGGTGTGATCTGCATGCCACGCGCACGCAAACGGTGTTCGGCGTCGGCAACCGCCAGGCGCGCTGGATGTTCATCGGCGAAGCGCCGGGTGCCGAGGAAGACAGGCAGGGTGAGCCGTTCGTCGGCCGCGCCGGGCAGTTGTTGACGGCGATGATTCGCGCGCTCGGACTGCGCCGGGAGGACGTGTTCATCGCCAACCTGCTGAAGTGCCGTCCGCCCGACAATCGTGACCCGAAGCCGAGTGAGGCGGCCAGCTGCCGTGGTTATCTGGAACGGCAGGTCGCCCTGGTCAATCCGACGCTGGTGATCGCCGTAGGGCGGATCGCGGCCCAGAACCTGCTGGCCACGGAGACGCCCATCGCCAAGTTGCGCGGCAAGGTGCACTCGTTCGGCGCGCAAGCGTGGCCCGTGGTCGTGACTTATCACCCGGCCTACCTGCTGCGAAGTCCCGGCGAAAAGCGCAAGTCCTGGCAGGACCTCCTGTATGCCAGGCAGTTGTTCGGCCGGCTCGAGCAGGAGTCAGCCGGCGGCGGCCGGGCGTGAGTTCGGCCGAGATCATGCCCGAGCCCGAGGCCGGGAACCTCGTGCGGTTTCGCGCGATGACGCCCTTCGACGTAACGGGCGTCGGTGTGGTCGAGCGGTCCTCGTACCCGTTCCCCTGGAGCGAAAGCATCTTTCGCGACTGCCTGCGCGTCGGCTACCTGTGCCGCGTGGCGGAAAGCGCGGGTGAAATTGTCGCTTACGGCGTCGTCGCGATGGGCGCGGGCGAGGCGCACGTGCTCAATCTCTGTGTAGCGGGGCCCGTCCGCGGCCGCGGCATCGGCCGCCGCCTGCTGATGCTGCTGATCGAGCGCTCGGTCCAGGCGGGCATGCAGGACGTGTTCCTCGAGGTGCGACCGTCGAATCCGCACGCGATCGCGCTGTACCAGTCGCTGGGGTTCTTCGAGGTCGGGCGCCGGCGCGGTTATTACCAGGCCGAGGTCGGTCGCGAGGATGCGTTGGTCCTCAAGCTGTCATTGCCGGTAAAATCCGGCGGATGAATCAACCGCTCGACGAAGTGGCGCGTCGCCGCACCTTCGCCATCATTTCGCACCCCGACGCCGGCAAGACCACGCTCACCGAAAAGCTGCTGCTGTTCGGGGGCGCGATCCAGCTCGCCGGCACCGTCAAGGGCCGCAAAGCCACGCGCCACGCGACCTCCGACTGGATGGCGCTCGAACAGCAGCGCGGCATTTCCGTGACCTCGAGCGTCATGCAGTTTCCCTACCAGGGACGCATGGTCAACCTGCTCGACACGCCGGGCCACGAAGACTTCTCGGAGGACACCTACCGTACGCTCACGGCGGTCGACTCGGCGCTCATGGTCATCGACTGCGCGAAGGGCGTCGAAGAGCGAACCATCAAGCTGATGGAAGTCTGCCGGCTGCGTGATACACCGATCATGACGTTCATCAACAAGCTCGACCGTGAAGGCCGCGAGCCGACGGAGCTGCTCGACGAAATCGAGCGTGTGCTGAAGATCACCTGCGCTCCGGTCACCTGGCCGATCGGCATGGGACGCGCCCTGGCCGGCATCTATCACCTGCTCGAAGACCGCATCTACGCCTACCAGGCGGGCGAGAAGGGCCGCGCGGGCACCAACGAAATCATCGAGGGGCTCGACAGCCCGGAAGCCTCTGAATTCCTGGGTGACCGCGCGCACGCGTACCGCGACGAAGTCGAACTCGTGCGGGGCGCGTCGCACACGTTCGATCTCGAGGAATACCGCGCAGGCCGCCAGACGCCGGTGTTCTTCGGGTCGGCGATCAACAACTTCGGCGTGACCGAGCTGCTGTCCGCGTTCGTCGAGATCGCGCCGGCTCCCCAGGCGCGCGAGACGACGACACGCGAGGTGGATCCGCACGAGGACGCGCTCGCGGGTTTCGTCTTCAAGATCCAGGCGAACATGGATCCGGGTCATCGCGACCGCATCGCGTTCATGCGCATCTGCTCGGGTCGCTACCGCAAGGGCATGCGGCTCTTCCACGTGCGCCACGGCAAGGAGATCCGTGTCGGCGATGCGGTGACGTTCCTCGCGGCCGACCGCCAGCACACCGATGAGGCGTACGCCGGCGACATCATCGGCCTGCACAACCACGGCACGATCAACATCGGCGATACGCTCACCGAAGGCGAAAAGATCATGTTCACGGGTATCCCGAACTTCGCGCCGGAACTGTTCCGTCGCGTGGTGCTGCGGGACCCGCTGCGCATGAAGGCGCTGCAGAAGGGCCTCGACCAGTTGTGCGAGGAGGGCGCCACACAGCTCTTCCGTCCGCTGCGCAACAACGACCTGATCCTCGGCGCCGTGGGCCAGCTGCAGTTCGACGTCGTCGCGTTCCGCCTGCAGGACGAATACTCGGTGCAGGCCAGCTGGGACGCCATCGGTGTCTACACTGCGCGCTGGGTGTACTGCCAGGACCCGAAGAAGCTCGCGGAGTTCCGCGACAAAGCCTACGACAACCTCGCGCTCGATCATTCCGGCGCGCTGGTCTATCTCGCGCCGACACGCGTCAATCTGCAGCTGACGCTCGAACGCTGGCCCGGCGTCACTTTCCGCGAGACGCGCGAACACCTGGCGAGCGCGGCGTGAGCGAGGAGTGACCAGCAAGGCCGTCCTGCGCCGCCGGCCGGTCCTGTCCTGGGCGTTCTACGACTGGGCCAATTCCGCGTTTGCGACGACGGTGATGGCCGGCTTTTTTCCGGTCTTCTTCAAGCAGTACTGGAACGCAGGTGTCGTCGCCACCGAGAGCACCTTCCGGCTCGGCGTCACCAGCGGCCTCGCGAGCCTGATCGTCGCGCTGCTGGCCCCCGTCCTGGGAGCGATTGCCGACCGCAGCAGTTCGCGCGTGCGCCTGCTGTTGCTGTGCACGGTGCTCGGCGCTGCCGCCACGGCCGGGCTCGCGCTCGTCGCGCAGGGACACTGGCTGGGCGCGGCCGCGCTCTACGTCGTGGCTTCGCTCGGTTTCTGGGGCGGCATCGTCTGCAACGATTCGCTGCTGCTGCACGTGGCCAAGCCCGACGAATACGACGTCGTCTCGGGGTTCGGCTATGCCCTCGGCTACCTCGGCGGTGGACTGCTGTTCGCCGTGAACGTTTTCATGACTCTGCGGCCCGCGACTTTCGGGCTGGCCGATGCGGGCGAAGCGGTGCGCGTGTCATTCGTCATGACGGGTATCTGGTGGTTCGTGTTCGCGCTGCCGCTGGTGTTCTTCGTGCGCGAGAAGGCGGCGACGAAGGCGCCCGTCAGTGCTCGCGCCGCGATTCGACTCGGCTTCTCCGAGCTGCGCACGACGCTCGGCGAGATTCGCCGCTACAAGTCGCTGATGCTGTTCCTGATCGCGTACGTCCTGTACATCGATGGCGTGAACACGATCATCAAGATGGCGATCGACTACGGGATGTCGCTGGGCCTGGACCAGGGCGGCCTGATCAAGGCGCTGTTGCTTACGCAGTTCGTGGGCTTCCCCGCGGCGCTCGCCTACGGTTGGCTAGGGCGGCGGATCGGCGCGCTCAACGGCATCTTCATTGCACTGGCCGTCTACATCGCGGCCACGTGCTTCGCGTACTTCGTCGATGACGTGTCCGACTTTTTCCTGCTCGCCGTCGTGATCGGTCTGGTGCAGGGCGGTATCCAGTCATTGAGTCGCAGCTACTACGGACGCCTGGTGCCGGAAGGTAAGTCATCGGAGTTCTTCGGCTTCTACAACATGATGGGCAAGGCCTCGGCGATCGTCGGACCGATCCTGGTCGGCGTAACTGCCGCGGTCACCCACGATCAGCGCCTGTCGATTCTGTCGATCCTGCTGCTGTTCATCAGCGGTGGCTGGGTGCTGATGATC
>JAABQQ010000260.1 GCA_011391405.1 Gammaproteobacteria bacterium | reverse complement strand
GGCGAGCGTGTCTGCCTTTCCGCTCGCCCGGAAAAGACCCGGAACGAACGCCCTTGCCAACCGTCCGCAGGTTAAAATTCCCCGCGCTAACGCACCGGGAAATCAGCCATCGCCAGCGCGACGGCCTGGTTGATGGCTGCTGGTTCGACGCTGCCCTTCGTCATCTTGCCCGACACGCGGCCCTGCCAGACTTCGACGTTGCGGGCCGTGTCGATGGCGTGCACGACGAGCGTGCCTTCGGTGAAGTTGCGGACGCTCGGGCTGCCCATGCTGACCGAGCCGCCCATGTTGCCGCCCCAGCTGCCGACACCAATGCCGACGCGCACCGGATTGTTCTCGAGCTTCTCCGCCTTCGCGGTCTCGTAGGCGATTCGCAGGTCCGGTGTCGTGCCCGCGGGCGCCTCGACGTAGCCCTTCCGCTGCATCACGTCGACGACGGCGGCGCGGATGTTCGCGTCGAGCAGCTTGAGCGGTGCGTCTCCCTCGTCGACTGCGCCACGCGCCGTCCAGCCGAAGGTCTTGAAGTTCGAGAAGTTGACGCTCGGGTCGCGCATCGTGTCGGGCTTCGGCGGCGGCGAAGCGCAGCCCGTGACGAAGCCGGCCACCGCGGTGGCAACGACGATGGTGCGGATCAGGCGTGCAAACAAGCGCTTACTGCGCCTGGCTGACCAGGTATTCCACGGCGTTCATGACCGACTGGTCGCTCAGGTCCGTGCGGCCACCTTTCGGCGGCATGTAGCCCGCCTTACCCTGGTAACCCTCGAGCGAGTGTTTGTGCAGCAGGTCCATGCCTTGCGCGATGCGCGGCGCCCACGCGGCCTTGTCGCCCGTCTTGGGCGCGCCCGCGACGGCGGCGCCATGGCACGCCGTGCAGACCTGCTGGTAAACCTGCTCACCCGGCAGGTCGACGGCCGCAGCCGCCGGAGGCGCGGCGGGCGGTGCCAGCGCGGAGTTGTCCTGACCCGCGACCGCGACGCGACCGACCGGCGCGATGCGTGCCAGGGTTTCCTCGACCTTGCGCGGGTCCTCGTCGTGAAACTGCTTCGAAGTCCGGTCGGAGATCATGCCCGCCAGCACCATCAGGCCGATGGTGATAGCAGCGAGGATGCCGAGGATCAGCATGAAGGTGTCGAAAAACTTGCGATCGTGCTCTGCACTCACGGTCGAACTCCGGACGGCGGTTTTGACGAGGTCGCGAAGTATAACGTGCAGATTCGGCCGCGGCGCACCCGGCGACTCCAGGGCCGAGCGCAACGGTCAGGGCTCGCTACCGGCTCAAATGGACGCGCAGGGCCTCCGGGGCTATGATTCCGGCCCCTTTTGCGGGGTCCCGCCACGCGCCCGTAGCTCAGCTGGATAGAGTGTCGCCCTCCGAAGGCGAAGGTCACTGGTTCGAATCCAGTCGGGCGCGCCATTCATCCCGGGTCCATCCCGGTTGCAACAGTCACACACCCTCCATACGGCTTTACGCAGCGGCGGGGCTCGCCTGGGATCCCCGCCGTCGCGCGTCGTCAGCCGAGTTCGACGGGCAGGAAAACCCGCGCGTCGCCGCGTTGCACCAGCAGGGCGACATGGGTCTTCGACCCGGACACCACCGATCGGAGTTGCTCGACGCTCTTAACGGAAGTGCCGTTGGCGGCAATGACGATATCGCCTGGCCGCACGCCTGCCTCCGCCGCGGCGCCGTCGACGTCTTCTACGACGAGGCCGTCGCTCAACTCCGCCCGCTGCTTCTCCTCGGGTGACAGCGGCCGCACCATCATGCCGAGACGCCCGGCGGCGGCGCCGTCGACATTGGCCGCAACGGCGCTGTCGTCAGTCGTCTGGCCGAGATTGATCTTGAAGTCGCGGCTCGCGCGGTCCCGCCATACCTGCAACGCCACGGTCTTGCCGGGGTCCGTCGCGGCGACCGCGGACGGCAGCTGTCCCGCGGACTCGATCGATTGCCCGTCGAATCCGAGGATGACATCGCCTTCGCGGAGTCCAGCCTTCGCGGCCGGGCCGCCCTTTTCCACGCTGGAGACGAGCGCGCCGCGCGGTAAGTCGAGACCGAACGACTCAGCCAGCGCCTGGTCCACGTCCTGGATGCCGACGCCGAGTTTGCCGCGCGTCACGTGCCCCTGCGTCTGCAACTGCTTGCTGACGTTCATCGCGACGTCGATCGGGATCGCGAACGACAGGCCCTGGTAGCCGCCGGAGCGGCTGTAGATCTGCGAGTTGATGCCGACCACTTCGCCGCGCAGGTTGAAGAGCGGCCCGCCGGAATTGCCCGGGTTTACCGCGACGTCGGTCTGGATGAACGGGACGTACGTGTCGTCCGGCAGGCTGCGCCCCTTGGCGCTCACGATGCCGGCGGTGACCGTGTTTTCCAGGCCGAACGGCGACCCGATGGCCACGACCCACTCGCCGACCTGCAGAGTCCGCGGGTCACCGAGCCTGGTGACCGGCAAGTCGTGCGCGTCGATCTTCAGCACGGCAACGTCGCTCTTCGCGTCCGAGCCGATCACGCTGGCCTCGAACTCGCGGCGGTCCGTGAGCTTGACGGTCACCTTCTGCGCGCCGTCCACGACGTGGGCGTTGGTGAGGATGATGCCGTCTGCGCTGACGATGAACCCGGAACCCTCGCCGCGCATCGGCGCGCCGTTGCCAGGCGGCATGAACTGGAACAACGGGTTGCCCTCGTCCATGCCCGGTGGCAGGCGGCCGTGCCCGCTCGTCTTCACGACGGAGCGGACGCTGACGTTCACCACGGCCGGCCCATAGGCCTGCACCAGCGGCCGGAAATCAGGCAGCCCAGCCACAGCCGGCGCAGCGCTCGGCGCGGGTGCGCTGGCCACGACGGCGGATGTCCCCGCGGCTTTGGCGGTGTGGCCGGAACCGTACAGGTAGAGCGCGCTGGCTGGCAGCGCAACAACGGCTGCGCCGAGGGAAGCCGCGAGCAGCGGATGACGAATCATGGCGCGGGTCTTCACGAGTTTCACTCCTTCAAGCGGTGAGCCGCGGTATGGACCGCGGAGACTGGGAGGCATCGTGGACCGAGTGACTTAGGACAGACTTAAGACGGTTCGGGCGCGGAAAACTCGACGTTCACTCGCAGCCCGCGTCCGTCCGGGCCCTCGCCGAGGCGGACGTGCGCGTGGTGATGCGCAGCGATCGAGCGCACCAGCGCCAACCCGATGCCGCTGCCGGGGGTAGCGGTGCCAGGGACGCGATGGAAGCGATCGAAGACCCGTTCGCGCTCTGGCAGCGGGATTCCATGGCCGCCATCGGCGACGACCAGCACTGCCTGCGGTGGGGCGCCATCCCGGCGTTCCACGGAAACGTCCACCTGGCCGCGTGCGGGCGAGTAGCGAATGGCATTGTCGAGCAGGTTGCGGATCAGCACGCGCAGCGCTTCCCGATCCCCGGAGACACGGACTGCATCCGCTCGCTCCATGCCGAGGTCGATGCCACGCTTGTCCGCCAGGGGCAGCATCTCCTCGATGACCTCCCGGGCCAGCTCCGCTAAGGCCACGGGTTCGTGCACGCGGCTGCTGTCACGCTCCTCGCGCGCCAGCGCCAGCAACTGCTCGACCAGGCGAGCGGCCCGCGCCACGCCGGCTTCGAGCCGCTGCACGGCGTCGTCGTAAACGCCCCCGGCGGCCTCGGCCCGCAGCGACTGCACCTGCAGGTCGAGCGCAGTCAACGGCGTGCGCAACTCGTGAGCTGCATCGGCGATGAAAGAGCGTTCGCGCTCGATCGCCTCCTTGAGCCGTGCCAGCAGATCGTTCAACGCGGTCGCGACCGGCCGGATCTCATCCGGCAGTCCCCCGCCGTCCAGCGGATCGAGCGCGCCACGCTTGCGGCTGCGCAGGACGGCGGCAAAGCGGCGCACCGGCTGCATCGCACGCCCGACGATCCAGACGACCAGCAGCGCCAGCGCCGGCAACAGGAACGCAAACGGCGCGATGGTCCGCAGCGCGAGGTGCGCGGCGCGCTGCTCGCGGATGTTCATCGGTTGCGCGACCTGGATGACGCGTCCTCGCGCCTCGACGCCGAACACGCGCCAGCGGCCGGTCGGCGTGGTGACCGTCGACAACCCGAGCTTCGTCAGTCCGGGCAGCATGGTGTGCGGACGCGACAGGTACACGCGCACGCCGTCCAGCGTCCACACCTGCACCACGAAGTCGTAGTCGGGTATTTCCTGCGCCAAGCCGGGTGTGGGTGAGAAGCCGTAGGCCTGGTCGCGCAACAGCAGCGCGGTCTGGCGCAGGTGATCGTCGAAAAACGCGTTGGCCTCGGTGAGCGCATTGCGATAGCTCACCCAGGCGCCCGCCGTACCGACCAGGGCCACGGCGCCGAGCAACCAGGCCAGCAGCTTGTTGCGCAGCGAGTTCATGGCGCCGTCGGGGCGAGCCGGTAGCCGACGCCGCGGACGTTGCGGATGAAATCAGCACCGAGTTTGCGACGCAGGGTATGCAAGTGCACCTCGACCACGTTGCTCTCGATCTCCTCGCCCCACCCGTAGAGCCGCTCTTCCAGTTGCGCGCGGGACAGGATCCGTCCGGGATGCTGGAGCAGCGCCTGCAGCAGCGCGAACTCGCGCGGCGACAGCGCCACCAGTTCACCATTGCGCCGGACCTCACGAGTCGCCGGGTCCAGCGTGACCTCGCCATGCTCGATGGCCGCCTGGGCGCGCCCGCCCTTGCGACGGGTCACGGCGCGAATCCTGGCGGCGAGTTCGGCCAGGTCGAAAGGCTTGACGACGTAGTCGTCGGCGCCGGCGTCGAGGCCGTCGACACGATCGCTGATCGCATCCCTGGCCGTCAGCACCAGCACCGGCAGCATCGAGCCGCGCTCGCGCAGGCGGCGCAGGACATCGAGGCCCGCCTTGCGCGGCAGGCCGAGATCGAGCAGGCAGGCATCGTAGGCTTCAGTCAGCAGCGCCTGTTCGGCGGCAACGCCATCGCGGACCCAGTCCACGGCAAACCCCTGCCGCCGCAGACCGGCACGCACCGCTTCGCCAATCATGGTGTCGTCTTCCGCCAGCAGCAATCGCACGTCTGGTTCCTTGAACTTGCGGCGTGTGACTCCCGGCCGAGGCAACAGTTCCGCGTCGTGCCGGCAGCCCGGTCGAGTCCAGTCGGGCGCGATATTTATCGGTCGAGATCCAGCTTGCAGGTCATCCTGTCGTCCAGCCGGAAGTCAGGGCCGCGCCGTCGCGAGGCGTGCTTCCGCCTCCGCCACCAGTTCCTTGAATCGAGGGTCGTCGCGCAGCGGATCCATGTCGGGGTCCGCGGCGATCCACGCGATCTGCTCGTGGCCGGAGTTGCGGCAGACGGGGCGCAGCATTTCGAGCGCCATGTCGTGATCGTGAACCGCAACGACGAAATCGCACGCCAGGTTGTAGCGCATGCCGAGATTGTCCGGGTCGATCAGCACGGCGCGCCGCGCCCATTCCTTGGCCCGCTCGGTTTCGCCGAGGCAGAGGAGACAGCTGAAGATCGTCGCCATCGCGGAGCCGTTGTCGGCATCGGTTGCAACCGCCTTCTCCGCGCGGGCCATCGTGCGTTGCGCCACTCGCTCGACGTTGGCCCTGTCGCCTAGTGCTGTGTAGCAAGTGATTAGCAGGCCGCCCGACGCGATGTCCGTCTCGACCAGGGTCGCGTATCTGTCCCAGCTGACCGCAGCCTTGTCGTAGCGTTTCAGCATGAAATGGAGGCGCGCAGCCTCCTGCATCACGTCCACGGAGTCGGGGTCCAGTCGCATCGCGACCGCCAGTTCTTTTTCTGCGGCGCCGTAGTCTCCCGCGGCGGCAAGGACGCCGGCCTTGGCGGCGTGCGCCTCCGCGAGATTCGCGTCGAGTTCAATTGCACGCGCAGCCGCGGCGGACCCGTTATCGCCTTTGCCGGTTGCGTACATGCGGTGGCGCTGTGCGGTCGCCATGAGTGCCCACGCGCGAGCGTAGTTCGGGTCGAGTTCGATGGCGCCGCGACACAGGCGTATGACCGTGTCACTCCTGCGCGAGTCCGACATCTGCCCGGTGGCGTAGCGCTGCCGCGCCATCAGGTAGAGGTTATAGGCCTGCAGGTTCGTCGTACCGCGTTGCTCGATCGCCTTCTTTTCCTCCGGCAGCAGCTTGAGTTTCAGTGCTGTGACGATGGCCTCGGAGATCTCGTCCTGCAGCGCGAAGATGTCGTTCAGGTCGCGGTCGTAGCGCTCGGCCCAGAGGTGGTTGTCGCTCGACGCCTCGATCAGCTGGGCCGTGATGCGCACCCGTCCGCCCGCGCGGCGCACGCTGCCTTCGAGCACGTAGTTCACTTTCAACTGACGGGCCACCTGCGGCAGGTCGACGTTCTTGCCCTTGAACGTGAAGGCGGTGTTGCGCGAAACGACGGCGAGTGCCGAGACCTTGCTCAGGTCGGTGATGATGTCTTCGCTGATGCCGTCGCTGAAGTATTCCTGCTCGAGGTCGCCGCTCATGTTGGAAAAGGGCAGCACGCAGATCGAAACGCGCAACTGCGCCGGGGTGGCCGGCGTCGCAATTCCGGCGCCGGACTGCGCGCCGGCGGCCGTCTTGCGCTGGCGCGCGATCATGGCATCGAGCGCGCGTGAGAGATCCTGGAACGATGCGCTGCCGATGTCTTCGTTCCACGTGTCGAGATCGATGGTGTGGATCGCGCGCACGTCCATCGGCAGGCGAGCCGCATCGAAGCGCACGGGCACCAGGATGTTGCGGTCGGCGGCTTCGCGCGCCTCGCCACGCACCCAGCGGGAGCTGACCGAGTTTGCCGTCCAGACCACGACAACCGCTGCGGCCGCCAGCAGTTCGGCTTCGATCTGGTCGTCGAACTGCTGCCCGGCGTCGATTTCCGGGTCCCACCAGACTGTCCGGCCTTTCGCCTCGATCGCAGCCACCAGCGGCGCAACGCGAGCTTTGTCGCTGCGAGCATACGAAATGAAAACGTCAGCCATGCTCGACCCCTGGCAACTCAGGTCACCGCCCTGACGATGTAACCGCCGGATTTGTCGTCCTTTTCCAGCTCGATCAGCTTGCGGTCGCGCGCCTCCTCGAGCAGCTGGTTGAAGCTGCGGAAGCCGTGGTAGCTCTCGTTGAACCCGGGGCGCTGGCGCTTCAGCGTCTGCTTGATCATCGAGCCCCAGATCTTCTCGTCGGCCTCGCGTTCGTCCGCCAGCGCTTCGATCGTGGCGAGCACGTGGTCGAACGCCTCCTGCTTCTTCTCGTCCTCGGACTTGGCGCGGGACGGGGTCTTGCGGGAAGGTTCGGCCGCCGGGGCAGGCGCGTCGGTTGCATCGGCTGCCTGCACGGGAGCGAGTGCAGGCGGCGCGGACTGCGGGGTTTGTCTCCCGGCAGCAGCCTGCTTGCCAGCGGGCGCAGCAGCGACGAGCGGCTTTTTGCGCCGGCTGCGCTGCTCTTCATTGCGCACGAGGTCGTCGTAGTAGATGAACTCGTCGCAGTTCGCGATCAACAAGTCCGACGTTGAGCTCTTCACGCCGACGCCGATGACGAGCTTGTTGTTCTCGCGCAGCTTGCTGACGAGCGGCGAGAAATCGGAATCGCCGCTCACGATCACGAAGGTGTCGACGTGCGCCTTGGTGTAGCAGAGGTCGAGCGCGTCGACGACCATGCGGATGTCCGCCGAGTTCTTGCCCGACATGCGCACGTGCGGGATCTCGATGAGTTCGAACGATGCCTCGTGCATCGGTCCCTTGAACTCCTTGTAGCGCTCCCAGTCGCAGTACGCTTTCTTGACGACGATGCTGCCCTTCAGCAGCAGGCGCTCGAGCACCTTGCCGATGTCGAACTTCGCGTAGCGCGCGTCGCGCACGCCGAGGGCGACGTTCTCGAAATCGCAGAACACCGCCATGTTGTTGATCGTGGGTTTGGCCATGCGGGCAATCCTATCACCGGGTAGCGACCAGCACCGCGGCCAGAAGCATTAGTGTGCCTGCGACACGGTGCAGCGTCTGCTGGGCCCGCGCATCGGCAAAGAAATGACGGGCGCGGGCGCCAAGCGCGGCGTATCCCGCGTTGATGCCCCCGATCACGATCACAAGCGTCAGCGCGACGAGCGCAATGTCCCGGGTCGTCAGGCGGGAAAAATCGACGAATCCCGGCAGCAGCGCGGCATAGAACAGCATTGCCTGCACGTGCCCGAACATCAGCAGCAGGCCGGCGCCGTAATTGCGCCAGAAGTGCGACTCGTGGCCCGCGCTTTTGCTGGACGTCGGGTCGCGGGGTTCGAAACGCCAGAGCTGGATGCCGGTCCAGACGAGGTAAGCCGCGCCGAGCCACCGCAGCACGGTGAACAGGTCGCCGAGCGAATGTGCTGCTGCGGCCATGCCCGCGGCAGCCAGCATGAAGAAGAGCAGGTCGCCCGTGACGACGCCGGCATTGATCGCCAGGGCGGGCCGAACGCCATCGGTGATGGCGCGCGCAACGATGGCCGTCACGGCCGGGCCGGGAGTGAGCGCCGCCACCGCGATCGTCACGGTCAGGGCGAGGTATACGCCCGGCGTCATCGGCTAGAAGCGGGCCGGACTACAGCCAGCCTTTGCGGCGGAAGTAGACGTAAGGCACCAGGGCCGAGAACACCATGGCCAGCAGTGCCGCCGGGTATCCCCAGGGCTTGTCGAGCTCCGGCATGAAGTGGAAGTTCATGCCGTAGATGCTCGCAACCAGCGTCGGCGGCAGGAACATCACAGCTGCGACCGAGAAAATCTTGATGATGTTGTTCTGCTCGAGGTTGATGAGACCGAGCACCGCGTCAAGCAGGAACTGGATCTTGCTGACCAGGAACGACGCATGGTCCGACAGCGATTGCACGTCGCGCAGCGTCGACTTGAAGCGATTGCGCTGGTCCGACGAGAGCTCGAGATTCGGGGTCTGCTGCACGTACATCAGGATGCGCTGGAAGCTGACGAGGCTTTCCCGCGCCTTCGACACCAGGTCGCCGTCGGCGCCGATCTGGCGGATCAGGGCGTGCAGGTCGGCGCTGCTTGGCGAGGTTGCGCCGCCACGCGGAAAGATCGCGAACGACACGGCATCGAGTTCTGTCTGCACGCGTTCGAGCAGGTCGGCGATTCTTTCGACGAAGGATTCGAGCAGTCCCGCGAACAGCGTGGCCGATGAAGTGCACGCCGCGGGCGACCGCTCGACCAGCTGCATGAAGCGCTGCACCGGCGTCGGGTTGACGTAGCGGTTGGTGATCATCCGCCCGTTGGCGAGGATGAACGTGATTGCGCTGCTCTCCGGGCGCTCGCTGTCGAGCTTGCTGCCGACCGTCGCCGTCATGTATACGGCGCCGCCCTCCTCGTACAGGCGGTTGGAGGTTTCGATCTCCTTCATCTCGTCGCGCGTGGGCACGTCGACGGTGAGCAGTGCCTCGACGGCGCGCTCTTCGTCGGGCGTCGGCTCGAAGAGGTCCGCCCACAGGAATTCATCCGGGAAGGGCGCCGGCGGGGTGTGCTCGACCCAGGTGTAGCCACTGCCGGTGGGAATCAATAAGCGCAGCATCAGGAAATCCGCCCTGAAGTCCGGTCGCCGTTGTAACACAGGGCGCAACGAAAAACCTTCGCGTGCGGCGGAGGTTTTCCGCAACGAACGACCAGCATAAAAAAACGCCCTGGTTTCCCGGGCGGTTTTTGTTCGAGCGTGCGATCCAGCGGGGATCAGCTCGCTGGCTTTTCCCTGGCCACCAGCGCGTTGATCACTTCGAACAGCTTGTCCTCACCGCCGGCCATGCTGACGTCGGTGACGTACTTGCCGTTCACGATCACCGTGGGGGTGCCCGAAATCTTGTAACGGCGGTTGAGGTCTTCCGCCTTCATGATCTTGGAGTCGACCGCAAAACCCGCAAACGCCTTCTGAAAATCGGCCTTGCTCACGCCACGCGACGTGAAGAACGTCTCGATCGCTGCAGGGGTGTCGAGGCGGTTGCCCTTGACGTTGATCTCGCGCCAGATCTCGGCATTCAGGTTCTGCTTGCCGAGCAGTTCCATCGTGTAGAACACGCGCGCGTGCGTCTTGAGCGAGTTGTTCCAGGTGGCAGGCAAGCGCACGAGTTCGGCGTTGGCGGGCTTGCCGTTGCGGCTCCAGGCTTCGAGCTTGGGCTCGAGCAGGTAGCAATGGCCGCAGGCATACCAGAACACCTCGACCACTTCGGCCTTGCCCGGCGCGACGTTGGTTGGCTGCGCAGGCGTCAGCAGCTTGTAGTGCACGCCCTGCTGGGGTTCGAAAGCAGCGGTAGAGGCCGTGCCGGCCGCCAGCATCAGCACGCCGGCGGCGAACGCCTGCCGGACCCTGGAAACGCAGGTCTGCATATTCATGGTGGCTTCTGACCGACGCCGGGTCGCGAGGTTCAACGCATGCCCTGCAAGTACGAGGCAACGGCGTCGATCTCCTCGTCCGTGAGCCTGGACGCGATCGTACGCATCATCGAGTTCGGGTCGGTTGCGCGTGCGCCCGACTGGTAACTGCGCAGCTGGGCCGCGGCGTACACCGCATGCTGGCCGCCGATCATCGGGAACGCGGCCCCCGGGATGCCCTGGCCGCTCGGGCCGTGGCAGCCGGCGCACGACGGCACGCCCTTCGATGCGATGCCGGCACGGTAGATATTCTGGCCGCGCTGGAGCTTCGAGGGTTCCGTCTCGCCGGTGGGGCGCGGCGTCTGCGCAGCGTAGAAGGCCGCGAGGTCTTCCATGTCCTGGTCGGCCAGGATCATGGCCATCGGGCTCATCAGGGGGTTCTGACGCTCGCCAGCCTTGAAGTGCTTGAGCTGCTTCAGGATGTAGGACGAATGCTGGCCCGCGAGCGACGGCCACTCGGGATTGGCGCTGTTGCCGTCCATGCCATGGCAGGCCATGCAGGTTGCCGATTTGGCCTGACCGGCCTCGACGGTGCCGGCTGCGTTGACGGAGCCGGTCCAGCCGAGCACGGCGACCAGCGTGAGGGCGGCGAACTTCGCGGTCATGACTGCATTCACTCCCAGAAACCGAACGGGCGCCGGCGCAGAAAAGGCCGGGGACTTTGCTGTTCTGCGGCCTGCCGGGCTAGCCGCAAATTGTACACTAAGGCCTTCGCGCGTCGTGGGCGCGTCCCACGGACAGGAAACATGGCCGCATACCCCGAAGTCCGATTCCTGACCAGCGCGAATAAACTCGGGCAGTTGCCGCCGGACACGGGCGTCGAAGTTGCCGTGGCTGGCCGCTCCAATGCGGGCAAGTCGAGTGCCATCAACGCGGTCACCCAGCGCAAGGGGCTGGCCAGGACCAGCAAGAGTCCAGGCGCCACCCGGCTGCTCAATTTTTTCGAGCTGCAGGCGGGCCGCCGGCTCGTCGACCTGCCGGGATACGGGTTCGCAAAGGTGGCGGGGGAAATGCGCGCGCACTGGGGCACGCTGCTGACGGGGTACTTCGGCAAACGGGAGTCCCTGCTAGGCACCATCGTCGTCATGGACGTGCGTCACCCGCTGACCGACCACGACCAGGACATGCTGAAGCTGGCGACATCGCGCAACCTGCCGGTGCACATCCTCCTGACCAAGGCCGACAAGCTCGGCCGCGGCGCGGCGGGCAATGCGCTGCAGGGGGTCCGCCGCAAATTGCCGCGGGACGGCCTCGTCACCGTGCAGCTCTTCTCTGCACACTCAGGGGACGGCGTGCAGGAGGCTCGTGGCGCGATGGAAAGGCTTCTCGATGGCAAACGCATAAAAGAAACCCCGGCTGGACCTGTGGATCCAGCCGGGGCAAATCAACCCGGTATTGGGGGATGACCGGGCAGACGTTGGGCCCAGGGAGAGAGGCCAACGCCAAGCATCACAAGGACGCTCAAACGGATTAGAGGGGGTCTCATCGCGAAAGTTCCGGCTGCCTCCAGCCTGGTTACTTTCCGTGTCTAACCCGCCAATAATCCATTGCCGGTCAATGGGTTAAATTACAGGAACGTCCAGGTGACACCGATCGAGAACATATCGACCGTGTCCGCGTCGGAAATATCGAATACTTCGTATTCGCCGCGGATGCTGAGGCTCCACACGCGAAACTGGGCGCCGACGCCGTAGGTCAGGTCGGTGCCGTCGTCACTCGCGCTCACACCGAGGCTCGGCGCCTCGAGATCCGCATTCCAGTTGACGGCGCCCACGCGCGCGAACAGGTCCACCGGACCGACGGGTACGAAACCCACCGCTGACAGCGAGACGCCATTGACGTCGCTTTCAACCCTTGTGCCCAGCACGTTGTCGTCGCCGGAGCCGAGATCGACGTAGTTGGCCTCCACGGCCAGCCAGTCGATGAAGCGCCAGCCAGCGATCGCCTTGAACCCCGTCGCGCTGGCGTCGAAGCTGAAATTCTCGCCTTCGAAATCCTCGTCGTACTGGACGCCGCTTTGACCGACGCTGGCGCCGAGATAGATGCCGTTGTCGGCAGATAGAGCGGGCAAGCTGAGCAGGCTGAATGAAGCCGCGAGCGCCGCGGCGATGAGGGTCTTGCGCACGATATGTCTCCTGAACTGGGCGGGACGCCCGGATGATGCATTTTACGGTTGTTTGGATGACCGCGCCGTGGCGAAGTTCAGTGCGCTTCGTCCCAGTTTCGACCGACGCCGACTTCGACCTTGAGCGGAACCCGCAAGTCGGCCGCGGCCACCATGTGCCCGCGCAGTTCGGTGAGCACGCTGTCGACGCGGTCTTCCGCCACTTCGAGCACGAGTTCGTCGTGCACCTGCATCATGAGGCGCGCGTGAGGCTGATCGAACAGCCACCGGTGCACCTCGATCATCGCGCGCTTGATGATGTCCGCTGCCGTGCCCTGCATCGGCGCGTTGATCGCGCTGCGCTCGGCGTACTGCCGCATCTGCGCATTGCGTGACCGGATCTCGGGCAAGTAAAGCCGGCGTCCGTACACGGTCTCGATGAAGCCCTGCTCACGTGCCGTCTCGCGCGTCTCGTCCATGTAGCGCTTCACGCCGGGGTAGCGCTGGAAGTAGAGGTCCACGTACCGCTGCGCCGCGCCGCGTTCGATACCGAGCTGACGTGCGAGCCCGAAGGCGGACATGCCGTAGATGAGTCCGAAGTTGATCGCCTTCGCCGCACGCCGCTGGTCGGGCGTGACTTGATCGGGCGCAGGCGCTCCGAACACTTCGGCGGCGGTGGCCTGGTGAATGTCGCGGTCGTGCGCAAATGCGTCGAGCAGGCCCGCGTCGCCGGATAGGTGCGCCATGATGCGCAGTTCGATCTGCGAGTAGTCCGCCGCAATCAGGACATGGCCTGGCGGCGCAACGAAGGCCTGCCGGATGCGGCGACCTTCCGCGGTACGGATCGGGATGTTCTGCAGATTCGGGTCGGTCGAGGACAGGCGCCCTGTCGCCGCAACGGCCTGGTGATAAGACGTGTGGACGCGGCCCGTGCGTGGATTGATCTGTTCCGGCAGCTTGTCCGTGTACGTGGAGCGCAGCTTCGCGAGTCCGCGGTACTCCAGGATGATGCGCGGCAGCTCGAACTCGTCGGCCAGTTCCTCGAGCACGTCTTCGGCCGTCGACGGCTGGCCCGTGGGCGTCTTGCGCTTCACGGGTAGTCCAAGTTTGCCGAACAGCACCTCCTGCAGTTGCTTGGGTGATTCGAGGTTGAAAGGCTGCGCCGCTGCTGCGTGCGCGCGCTTCTCGAGTTCGACGAGGCTGCGCGACAGTTCGTGGCTCTGGCGCTTGAGCATCTGCGCGTCGACCAGCACGCCGCAGTGTTCCATGTCGAGCAGCACGGGTACGAGTGGTTGCTCGATCTCCTGGTAGAGCCGGGCAAGCGCAGGCACGGCCTCGAGCCGTGGCCAGAGTGTGCGGTGCAGGCGCAGTGCGACGTCGGAATCCTCGGCGGAATATTCCGCGGCCGTCTCGACCGACACGTCGCTGAAGTTGAGCTGCTTCGCGCCCTTGCCCGCGACGTCCTCGTAATGGATCGTCTCGACACCGAGGTAAAGTCGCGCCACCGAATCCAGGTCGTGGCGCGTCGCCGTGCTGTTCAGCACGTACGACTCCAGCATCGAATCGAAGCGCATGCCGCGCAGTTCGATGCCGTGGTTGCGCAGCACGTGCGCGTCATATTTCAGGTGATGGCCCAGCTTGCCGTGACGCTCGTCTTCGAGCAACGGCTGCAGCAGTCGCAGCACCTCGGCGCGGTTCAGCTGATCCGGCGCGCCGGGATAGGTGTGTGCGAGCGGCACGTAGGCCGCCGTCCCAGGTTCGATGGCGAACGAAACGCCGACGATCTCGGCCTGCATGTAATCGAGGGACGTCGTTTCCGTGTCGAATGCGAAGACGTCGGCGGCGCGTAGCGCCTCGAGCCAGCGATCGAAGTGTTCCCGTTCGAGCACGAGCTCGTAGTTGCGACCGGGCGCCCAGCTGTTGGGGGAAGGGGCGGAAGGCAAGGAAGGCGAGGAAGGCGAGGAAGGCGAGGAAGGCGAGGAAGGGGCGTCCAGCGATTTCAGCAGCGAGCGCAGGTCGAGTCGTGTGTAAAGTTCGCGCAGCCTGGCCACGTCCGGTTCGTGGCGACGCAGCTCCTCGGGGCCGACGTCGAGCTCGACGTCACAGCGGATCCTGGCGAGTTCACGCGACAGCGCGAGATCCGCCGTCGATGCGCGCAGGCTTTCGCCGACCTTGCCTTCGATGCGATCCTGGTTCTCGAGCAGGCTGTCGAGCGTGCGGTACTCGTTGAGCCACTTCGCGGCCGTCTTCGGCCCGACCTTCGGCACGCCGGGAATGTTGTCCGAGGCGTCACCGACGAGCGCGAGGTAGTCGATGATCTGTTCCGGGTAGACGTCGAACTTGACCTTGACGCCGGCCCGATCGAGGGACGAGTTCGTCATGGTGTTGACGAGCGTGACGTGCTCGTTGACCAGTTGCGCCATGTCCTTGTCGCCGGTCGAGATCAGCACGTGCAGTCCCGAGTCCACGGCGCGTTGCGCGAGCGTGCCGATAACGTCGTCCGCCTCGACCCCTGTAATTCTCAGCAGCGGCAGGCCCAGCGCCTGTACAGCGTCGATCAGCGGCTCGATCTGGGAGCGAAGGTCGTCCGGCATCGGCGGCCGGTGCGACTTGTACTCCGCGAACAGTTCGTCGCGGAACGTCTTGCCCGGTGCATCGAACACGACGGCTACGAGCTCCGGATCCTGCTCGCGCTGCATGCGCAGCAGCATGTTGAGCACGCCGAGCACGGCACCCGTCGGCTCCCCTCGCGAATTTGTCAGCGGCGGCAGCGCGTGGAAGGCCCGGTACAGGTAGGACGAGCCATCCACCAGCACCAGTGTGCGTGCATCAACCACCGCGCGCGGTGCCTGGTTTCCCACCCGGCAGCGGCGGGGGCGGGATGCGCTCGTCCCTGGGTTTGGCTGGAGTTTCCTGGGCTGGTTCCGCAGGTGTGGTGGCGGGTGTCGTTGCCGGCACCTCGCCTTCCGCTGGCGCGGTCTGGCCTGGCGCACGGATCACGATCTCATCGGACTTCGACGGCAAGGTGAGCGCGCCCTTGAGGCCGCAGCCGCTCGCGGCCACCGCGGCCAGCAAGATCGCCACCAAGGCGTTACCGGAGGTGTGCTTCATCATTTCTCCGTCCCAACGAGCGTCATGCCTCTCCCGGGCGCCGCGATGACGGCCATGGTCAGTCGCGAAACGCAGGTCAGCCGGCCAGCCTCGTCCTGCAGCTGGATGTCCCAGACCTGGGACCGGCCACCCAGATGCACTGGCCGGGCCGTTCCGGTCACCCGTCCGGAGCGCGCCGAACGGAGGTGATTTGCGCTGATCTCCTGCCCTACGGCATAGAATTTGCCGGTATCGAGACAGAGATTGCTTGCAGTGCTGCCCAGTGATTCAGCCAGCACGACACTGGCCCCGCCGTGCAGCAGGCCGAAAGGCTGGCGGGTGCGTTCGTCCACTGGAATCGACCCGCGCAGGAAATCGTCGCCGATCTCGGTCAGCCTGATGTCCAGGTGCAGGTTGATGTCGCGGACGCCACTGAAGGTGGCCTGGACCTGCTCGATCGTCGTGGGTCGAAACCAGATGCTCATCCGAACCTCGCGGCAAGAAAGCGATTGTACCCGCGTGGGCCGGGCCGGCATGGCAGGACCCGCCCGGGCAGGGCAAAATGGATTGTTGCACAGCACAATCGATCCCGCCGGAGCCGACCATGCCCGATTACAGCGCCCCCCTGCAGCAGATGCGATTCACGATCGAGCACCTCGCCGATTTCAAGAACGTCGCGGCGCTGCAAGCGTATTCCGCGGTCGATGCGGATACGGTCGAGGCCGTGCTCGAAGAGGCCGGTCGCTTCGCCAGCGGCGTGCTCGCACCGACCAACTGGCTCGGTGATCGCAAGGGCGTGCAGGTCGTGGACCGGGCGGTGCAGGTTCCTCCTGAGTTCACCGACGCCTATGCCAGGTTCAGCGCAGGCGGCTGGCCCGGCATCGCCGCGAATCCCGACTTCGGCGGCCAGGGCCTGCCGAAGACGATCTCCATCGCATGCGATGAGATGTGGGCGAGCGCCAACGTAGCCTTCGCGTTGTGCCCCGAGCTTTCGCAGGGTGCGATCCTCGCGCTCGATCGTCACGGTTCCGATGAGTTGAAGGCGCAGTACCTCGGCAAGCTCGTCTCGGGGGAATGGACCGGCACGATGTGCCTCACCGAGCCGCAGGCGGGATCTGATCTGGCCGCGCTCACGACTCGTGCGGAACCGCAGGCCGACGGCAGCTACCGGCTGACTGGACGCAAGATCTACATCACGTGGGGCGACCACCCCATGACGTCGAATATCGTGCACCTGGTGCTGGCGAGGCTGCCAGGCGCGCCGCAGGGCACCAAGGGCATCTCACTGTTCCTCGTCCCGAAGTACAAGCTGAATGCCGACGGCACGCCGGGCGAGCGCAACGACGTGTTCCCGGTGTCGGTCGAGCACAAGCTCGGCATCCACGCGAGCCCCACATGCGTGATGGCGTTCGGCGACAGTGGCGGGGCGCTGGGCTACCTGGTCGGCGTGCAGAACGAAGGTCTCGCCGCCATGTTCACGATGATGAACTACATGCGCCTCGGCGTCGGTGCGCAGGGTGTGGGCCTCGCCGACCGCTCGTACCAGGCGTCCGTCAAGTACGCGCGTGATCGCGTGCAGGGCCGCGCCCCGGGCGAAAAGGGCCGCGTTGCGATCATTCGTCATCCCGACATCCGCCGCACGCTGCTGCTGATGCGTTCGCTCACGCAGGCGTGCCGGGCAATCTGCTACTACACGGCGTCGTGCCTCGATCGCGGCAACTACGGCGACACGCCGGAGACGTCGGCGGCCTGGATTGCGCGCGGCGACCTGATGACGCCGATCGCCAAGGCGTTCTCGTCTGAAATCGGACAGGACGTCACGGCCCTCGGCATCCAGGTGCACGGCGGCATGGGTTACGTCGAGGAGACCGGCGTTGCGCAGTTCTATCGCGACGCGCGCATCGCTTCGATCTACGAAGGCACGAACGCGATCCAGGCGATCGATCTCGTCGGCCGCAAGCTGATGCGCGACGGCGGCGCCACCGTCTCGGCGTTCGTGTCGGAAATGCGTCTCGTCGACGCGCCGCTCGCCAACGCGGGCGAGGGCATGGCGAGCGTCCGCCTGTGGCTCGCGAAAGGACTCGACGAACTCGTGCTGTGCTCGTCGCACCTGCTCGCCGGCGAGCGCAAGGATCCGGAACTCGTCGGGTCCGCTGCGTTCAACTACCTGATGTTGATGGGCACCGTCATCGGCGGCTGGCAGCTGGCACGCGGCGCGCTGGTCGCGACCACCAAGCTCGAGACCGACGGCACCGACCCGGTCTTCCTGCGCACGCAGGTGCTGATGGCCAGGTTCTATGCGGAGCACGTGCTGCCGCGTGTGCTGGCCTACGGCGTCGCCGTGCGCGCCGGCAGCAGCTCGATCATGGCGCTGACCGCCGACCAGTTCTGACACGCGGCAGGCTCTTGGCCAACCCCTCGTACTGGTCACCCCTTACCGCCGTTTCGGCGCGCGTGCCCCACGACCTGCTGTCCTGGCTCGCCGAGCCGGGAATGCTCACGGCGCGCGTCCGGGCGTTGTGCGGTTCGGCGATGGGATTTCGGCGACTGGGCGGCTTGCGTGAATCCGCGCTCTCCACACCTCTGCGCGAACGGCTCAAGGTCGACGACGAAACCTGCCTGCTGCGCGAAGTTGAGTTCTGCGCCAGCGGCGAGCGCATTGTGTTCGCGCAGACCGTGTTGCCCGCCTCGACGGTTGGACATTACCCGTGGCTGCGCGAACTCGGCGACTCGCCGCTCGGCGAGGCGCTGCGCCAGGTGGACGATCCGCTCGAGCGCGAGCCGCTCGAATACGCGGAACTTCCTGCGGCCCACCCGCTTGCCGAGGCCGCACGCGTCGTTACGGGTGACGCATCCATGTGGGCCCGCCGCGCGGTGTACAGGCTCGGCGGCCTGCCGATCCTCGTGCAGGAAGTCTTCCTGCCCGAGTTGCTGCGCGTGCAGGCGTCGGCACGTTCGCACACCGAGGAGCATACGATGACAGCCGACCCGCTACCGTTCGCCGTACCGCGACCTACCGTCGCGATTTCTGGCACTGCCGTACGTTTCCCCGTGCACCGCATCTACTGCGTCGGGCGCAATTACGCTGCGCACGCGCGCGAGATGGGCTCCGATCCGACGCGCGAGCCGCCGTGTTTCTTCACCAAACCTGCCGACGCAGTGGTCGCGAACGGCTCGCCGGTGCGTTATCCACCGCGCACGTCGAACCTGCACCACGAGGTGGAGCTCGTCGTCGCGATCGGCAAGGGCGGCAAGCAGATCTCGGCGACGGAGGCGCTCGGGCACGTGTTTGGGTACGCGGTCGGCAACGACCTGACGCGTCGCGACCTGCAGACGCACGCAAAGGACAATGGACTGCCCTGGGACGTCGCGAAGGCGTTTGATCACTCGGCCCCGATTACGGCGATCCGTCCGGTGTCGGATGGTGGTCACCTCACGACGGGTCGCATCTGGCTCGAGGTCAACGGTCAGTCGCGACAGGACGCCAACCTGTCCGAGTTGATCTGGAGCGTGCCCGAGATCGTGGCCGAGCTCGCGACGCTGTTCGAACTGCAGGCAGGCGACCTGATCTTCACCGGCACGCCAGCCGGCGTCGGCGCCGTGCAGCGCGGCGACAGCATCGTGGCCGGCATCGACGGACTCGACACGCTCCGCACGACCATCGTCTGAACGCTCCGGGGGGAAGCACATGGCATTCCGGCTGTACACTTACTGGCGCAGCTCGGCCGCGTTCCGCGTTCGTATCGCACTGGCGCTCAAGGGCCTCGAATACGAGTCCGTGCCGAAGCACCTGCTGCGCGACGGCGGCGAGCAGCGCAAGCCCGATTACCTTGCGGTCAATCCGCAGGGTCTGATCCCTGCGCTGGCTGACGACGACTTTGTCATCCCGCAATCGCTCGCCATTTGCGAATACCTCGAAGAGATCCATCCAGAACCGCAGCTGCTGCCGGGATCGGCGCGGGACCGCGCGATCGTGCGTGGCATGGCCATGGTCGTCGCCTGCGATACGCATCCGCTCAACAACCTGCCGATCATGGGTTACCTGCGCCGTGAATTCGGTGCGGACGACGCAGCCGTCAACCGCTGGGTGGCTCACTGGATCGGGCGTGGTTTCTCAGGGCTTGAGCGCTGGGTCGGTTCGATACCTGGCGCCCCGGTCGAGTTTGGCCAGCAGCGCTTCTGCTTCGGCAACGCCGCGACCCTCGCGGACGTGTGCCTGGTGCCGCAGATGTACAACGCACGCCGCTTCAGCGTCGATGTCACGCCCTATCCGCGGCTCGTCGCGATCTGCGCGCACCTCGAGCGACTGCCAGCATTCCGGTCGGCCCGGCCGGAGGAACAGCTGGACGGCGAGTGATCGGACTTCGCTGATTCGGCGGTAAGATGGACGCATTCACTCAATTATTGCCAGTGCCCGAGCACTGCCGGGGAACGCCATGGTGACCGCCGTCGTCCTGATCAAGGCCGAGACCGACAAGGTGCCTGAACTGGCACAGACGATGGCAGAGCTCGAAGGCGTGAGCGAGGTGTTCTCGGTAGCCGGACAGTATGACCTCGTCGCACTGGTGCGCGTGCGCGAGAACGAAGACCTGGCGCGCGTGATCAGCGAGAAGATGCGCAAGCTGCCCGGGATCACGGGCTCGGAAACGCTGATCTCCTTCAAGGTCTATTCGAAGCAGGACCTCGACGCCGGCTTTCAGCTCGGCCTCGACTGACCTGACGGCGCGCTAAAGCGTGCCGCCCAGGCGCCGCAGTGCGTCCGGCTGGAAGTCGCCGACCTTGGCCTTGGCATTGAACTGGATCGGTTCCTTGACCTCGTTGTCGAGACCGCCGACGAGATATCCCCCGCTGTTCAGGTCGTGGTAGAGGCCGAAACGGTAGAACGGAACCTGCGCGTCGTACGCCTGCAGCAGGCCGTGCATCGCAGCACGCCACAGGCCGCCGCGTGTGTCGTACGCGTCCTCGGCCAGCACCGACCAGCTGTCTTCATCGAGATAGAGCGTGCGCTTGCCGTAGATGTGGCGCTGGCCCGGCTTGAGCGTGCCTTCCACCACCCACACGCGGTGCAGTTCGTAGCGCACGTAGTCGGGATCGATCGACTTCGGCTGGATGATGTCCTTGTACTTGAGCGACTTGTCGGAGAGCCGGTACGTGTTGTACGGCACGTAAATCTCGCGCTTGCCGAGCAGTTGCCATTCGTAGCGGTCGGGCGCGCCGTTGTAGCCGTCGACCTGGTCGGTCGTCAGCATGCCCTCGGAGCCATCGTTGATGCCGTCGTACGCAAGATCCGGCGCACGACGCACACGGCGTTGTCCGGAGTTGTAGATCCACGCCGAGCGCTGTTCCGCGACCTGGTCCACCGGTTCGTGCACCAGG
The DNA here is from genome assembly GCA_011391405.1 of Gammaproteobacteria bacterium. Taxonomy (GTDB): domain Bacteria; phylum Pseudomonadota; class Gammaproteobacteria; order Steroidobacterales; family Steroidobacteraceae; genus RPQJ01. The sequence goes on along the minus strand of JAABQQ010000260.1, from coordinate 44,760 downwards.
AAGATCGTGCCGCGCAGCGTCGACGGTTCAGTGAAATAACCGAGCGCGTAGAAGAGCCGGTTGGGTTCGACGTTCTCGACGTTCTGCGCGAAGATGCGCTGCGAACTGAAGCCGATTTTGTAGAAGTCGCCGTTGGGTCGGACCGGGAACGAGTGTCCGGCGCGGACGATGCCGCCGCCGAGATGGCGCACCAGGTGGTTCCAGATCGCCTGCAGGCCGTTCTCGGGAATCGGGAACGGCGTGGTGGAGCCGTTCAGGTCCTTGAGTCCGAAGCCCTGCAGCGAGACCTTGCCTGCCTGCGCGATGACGCGATCCGTCACGGCCTGCGGATAACCGACGGTACGACGCGTCGGATACACGGTCATGCGGAAATTCTGCGGATACTTCCGCAGCAACGCGGCCTGTCCTTTGGTCAGCTTCGCTTCGTACTGGCCGACGTTGGTCGAATTGATCGTGAACAGCGGCTTGTCGCCCGGGAATGGATCGATGTAGCCCTGCTGTGGTGTCCAGCCGGCGGGAGGCTGCATCAGCCCGCCTTCCCACGCGGGAATCGTGCCGTCCGCATTGCCGGCGCGTTCGGCGCCAACGGGAGTGAGGTCCTTGCCGAGGCGGGAGAAGTCCGACGCCACCGTGGACGCGGCGCAGACGAGCAACGCAATTGAAGCAGCAAAGCCTCGAAGCGCAACAACGCCGATACGTGCTCCGGACAGGTTCCGGCAGACCATCGCGAGCCATGGACGGCGAGCGTGAGCCCCCAGGGACGGGTTTATGGCGTGTCTGCCGGAACCTGTCCGGAGCACGGCAGCGGCGGTTGCTTGCATAGGAATCCCCCTGCGTCGCTATTGGATAACGATGCTAGCGCGTCTGCGCGCGCCGCGTTACTCCTTGCGGCGGTGCTTTGCCCCGACGCGCTGGTACGCCTCGCGGAATGGGATGCCTTCCTGCGCGACGAGCGCGTTGGCCTCAGCCGCCGCATGAATGTCGGCGTCCATGCAGATGCGCTCCGGCACGAACTGCACCTGCGGAATCGCGGCGGCCATGATGTCGAGCGACTCGAGGCAGACGTCGATCGAGCGGAACAGCGGCGCCTTGATCAGCTGCAGGTCGCGCTGATAGCCCGACGGCAACTTGGCGGTGATGCCGAGCACTTCCGCAAGGCAAGCCTGCGCCGTGGCCGTGCGGCCGCGTACCAGTTCGAAGACGTCGGGATTGCGCTTCTGCGGCATGATCGAAGAACCGGTCGTGAACGCATCGGGCAGCCGCACGAAGCCGAACTCCCGCGTATAAAAGAGCAACAGGTCGGACGCGAGTCGTCCGAGATCCTGCAGCAACAGCGTGATCTGGAACAGAACCTCGGCCTCCGCCTTGCCGCGCGAGAGCTGGACCGCCGTCACTGGCTCGTGATTCGCGGGAAATGCCAGCCTCGCGCGCGTCGCTTCGCGGCTCACGGGCAGGTTCGGCGTGCCATAACCCGCCGCTGAACCGAGAGGATTCTTGCCGATGCGCCGGTGCGAGTGACGCAGCCCCTCGATGTCGTCGCGGATCTCTGCGGCGAAGCCCTGCGCCCAGAGTGCGACCGAGCTCGGCATCGCCTGCTGCATGTGCGTGTAGCCGGGCAGTGCGACGGTGCCCTGCTTGGCCGTCAGTCCGTCCAGCGCCTCAGCGACGTGTCGGGCTCCCTCCGCGAGGCTTTCGACGGCGTCGCGTAGATACAGGCGAAGCGCCGTGAGCACCTGGTCGTTGCGCGAGCGACCCGCATGCAGACGAGCACCCGCGGTGCCGATCTTGCGTGTGAGCAAGGTCTCGAGCGCCGTCTGCCCGTCCTCGAGGTCGAGCGTCATGGACCACTCGCCACGGGCGTGGGCGGCCGCGATTTCGCTCAGGCCGTTGCGGATCGCGTCCAGTTCGTCCTGCGCGAGCAGCCCGCATTCCTGCAGCATTTCGGCGTGCGCGATCGAGGCGCGGACGTCGTAGGCCACGAGTCGGTTGTCGAGCGCGTGATCCTCGCCAGCCGTGAAGCGCAGCACACGTTCGTCGAGGGGCGCGCCTTTGTCCCAGAGCCTGGTCATGCGGTGGTCCTTCTACTGGCCTTGCTCAGCCGCCGTGAGTGCCTTGGTGTCGGCCACCACGAGCGTGCCCTTGCCTTCGTTCGTGAAGATCTCGGCGAGCAGCGAGTCTGTCTCGGCGTACGAGATCACGTGCACACGGCGGACGCCACCATGAATCGCGGCCTCGATGGCGCTCGACTTCGGCAACATGCCGTCGGTGATCGCACCCTTCTCGCGCAGTCGATGCAGACCGGCCAGGTCGGTGTACGAGATCAGCGACTGCGGATCGTCGACACGCTCGAGGATGCCGGGAGCGCCGGTGCACAGGATCAACTTCTCGGCGACCAGGGCGCCGCCAATCGCCGCGGCGACCGTGTCGGCATTGATGTTGAGCAGTTGTCCCGAGTTGTCGCACGACAGCGGGCTGACGACGGGGAGGAAGCCGCTGTCCAGCAGCCGCGTGACGACCGAGCCGTCGATGCCGTCGATGTCGCCCACCAGGCCGTAGTCGACGACCTCGCCGCTTGCGAGCGTCACCGGAGCGCGGCGATGCGCCTGCACCAGGCCGCCGTCGATGCCGCCGATACCGATTGCGGAGATACCGAAGCTGCGGCAGAGCGCGACCAGTTGGGTGTTGATCAGTCCGTTCAGGACCATGCTGATTGCGTCGATGGCCGACGCGTCAGTCACGCGACGACCCTGAACCATGCGTGTCTGCACGCCGAGTTTGGCCGTCACGTCTTCGAGCTGAGGGCCGCCGCCGTGCACGAGCACGACGCGGATGCCGAGATGGTGCAGGATCGTCACCTGTTCGACGAAGGCTCGCATCGTCCCGGCGTCGCGGAACGCACCGCCCCCGGTCTTGATGACGAAGACCTTGCCTTTGTACATGTGGATGTAAGGAGTCGCGCCGCGCAGTGCCCGCACCGTGACAGCCTGTTCGACCTTGTGTCCGATCATCGTCAGTTCCCCTTGAGCAATCGATGCAGCACGGCCATCTGGACGACCATGCGGTTGGCGGCTTCGCGGATCACGCGGCTGCGCGGTCCGTCGAGAATTTCGTCGGCGACCGCGACGTTGCGACGCACGGGCAGGCAATGCATGAAATGACAGTCAGCCCGCGCGTGCTGGAACCAGCTTTCGCGCACGCACCAGCCGCCGAGTGGTGCGCGTGCCTTCGCTTCGCCGTCGGCGTCACCGTAGTGCAGCGGTGAGCCCCATTCCTTTGCGTACACGACGTGCGCATCGCGCAGCGCCGATTCGCGATCGGCGGTCTCGGAGACGTTGCCACCTGAAGCCGCGGCGGCGGCCCGCGCCTTGTGCATGATCGCGTCGGGCAGAGCGTAGCCTTCGGGCCGCAGTACCACGACGTCCATGCCACGCTGCGCCGCCATGTGCACGGTTGCGGCCGGCACCGCGAGCGGCAACGCACGCGGGTGCGAGACCCAGCTCAGCACGAACTTGCCGGTTCGCGGCACGGCAAGCTCGTCCATCGTCCGCCAGTCTGCAAGTGCCTGGCACGGATGGTTGACGGCCGACTCCAGGTTCACGAGCGGCTTCGGGCACAGGTTGGCCATGCGCATGAACTGCTCTTCGGCGAGGTCTGCCGCGAGGTCCTTGCCTTCGGCGAACGAGCGGATGCCGAGCGCGTCGCAATACGACGCCAGCACGGGAATCGCCTCGCGCACGTGTTCTGCTGCGCCGCCATTCATTACCGCGCCGTCCCGGGTCTCGACCTGCCAGGTGCCCTGGCCCGGCGTCACGACGAACGCCGTACCGCCGAGTCGCTGCATGCCAGCCTGGAACGAAGCCAGCGTGCGCAGCGACGGATTCAGGAACAGCAGCCCGAGAATTTTCCCGGCGAGCGCGGTCGGCTCGGGGCGGCTCTGCAGGCTTTGTGCGAGTGCCAGCAGGTCCACGACTTCGTCGCGCGAGAGATCGGCCAGGTCGAGAAAGTTGCGAATGACGTTCACGCGGGCAAAGCGGCCAGGGCGTCGCGCAACTGCTCGACGTGCTGCGACTCGAGCACGTAAGGCGCGAGAATACGGACGATGTGAGGGTCGGCACTGGTTCCCGTGAGGATGTCGTGCTGTTCGAGCAACTCACGCTGCACGTCCTTCGCCGGACGGCGTGTGCGCAGGCCGAGCAGGAAGCCGGCGCCCTGCGTGCCCGTCACCGGACCGACGACGCAGGTATCGCGCATCTGCTGCGACAGCTTTCGCACGTTCGCGAGCAAGCCCTCGCTTTCGATGATGTCCACCACGGTTTCGATCATCGCGCAGGCCATCGGTCCGCCGCCGAACGTCGTGCCGAGATCGTCCAGCTTCAGGTGGCCGGCGACGTGATCCGCCATCAGCAGGGCGGCGCACGGGAAGCCGGCACCGAGGGCCTTGGCCGTCGTGATCATGTCGGGCGAGACGCCATACATGCTGGCAGCGAACGGGTAACCGGTGCGACCCATGCCACACTGCACTTCATCGAAGACGAGCAAGGCGCAGGTCTCGGTGCTGCGCTTGCGCAGCGCCGCAAGGAACGGCTCGCCAAGGTCGAGTGCACCGCCGACACCTTGTACGGGTTCGACGATTACGGCGGCCGTGTCCGTGCCGATGATGCGATCGACAGCTGCAAAGTCGCCGCGCGGCACGAATTCGACGTCGAAGGGTGCCTGCGGGAAGCCATACCATTTCTTGTCTGCACCCCAGGTCACGGCTCCGGCAGCAGCCGTGCGGCCGTGGAAGCTGCCTTCAATGGCAACGACCTTGCGCCGGCCTGAGATACGCAATGCCAGCTTCAACGCATTTTCGTTCGCTTCGGCACCCGTGCTGACGAAGAACGCGGTGTTGAGGCCGAGACCGGCGAAGCGCGTCAGGCGCAGCGCGGCCCTCGCACGCACGTCGAGTGGAACGGCGTTGCTCTGGAAGATCAGCGCTTTCGACTGGCTCTCGAGCGCGGCGAGCAGTCGCGGGTGCGAGTATCCGAGCGCCGCAACGGCGTGGCCGCCGTACAAGTCCAGCACCTTGCGGCCGTCGCGCGTGTTCAGGTACACGCCGGAGCCGTCGACGACGTCGAGAGCCCACTGCGCATACACCGGTGCCAGGTGGTCGGCTGGCGGCGACCAGTTCGCGACTGCGTTCATCAGGTCCACCCCGGTGCAGGCGTCATCAGTCCGGCAGTCTCTTCGTGCCCGAACATGCGGTTCATCCATTGCACGGCTCCGCCGGCCGCGCCCTTGGTCAGGTTGTCGATTACGCACATCACGGCCACCGTGCGGCCATTGCTGACGCCGGAGAGTTCCGCGAAATTGCTGGCAATGACGTCCTTGAGACGCGGCATTTCACCGCTGACGCGCACGAAGACGGACTGGTCGTAATACTCGCGCAGCGCATGCACGAGTTCGTGCGTCGACATCGATTCGTGCAGCGTCGCCTGGACCGTCACATGAATGCCGCGCGCGAACGGACCGCTGTGTGGTACGAAAGCGAAGTCGGCCTGCGTGCCGGAGGCCGCCAGCGCGAGCGCCGTGATTTCCGGCGCGTGCCGGTGTCCGAGCGCGTTGTAGGAGTACATGTCGCTGTGACGTTGCGGATGGTGCGTGCCGGCCATGGGCTGGCGACCCGAGCCAGTGCTGCCGGTTACGCCTGACACGAACAGGCGCGGCTCGACGAGGCCGAGCGCAAGCAGCGGCACGCTCGCGAGCAGCACGGCGGTCGCGAAACACCCGGGGTGTGCCACGTGGGGCGTGGACAGCGCATTGAGGTGCTCGGGGACCGCGCAGGTGAACTCGCTGAGCCGGTCTGGTGCGCCGTGAGCGTGCTTATAAACAGTCTCGTAGGCATCCGCGCTCGCGTAGCGGAAGTCCGCCGACGTATCGACGACCCGTGCCTGCGTTTCAGCCTGCTCGGCGGCCGTCAGCAGCCGGTCGATCAGGGCAGCCGACACGCCATGCGGCGCCGCCGAGAAGACGGCGGTCGTCGGGTTCGCAGTGACGTACTCGAGGATCTCTTCGTGGTTGGCGAAGTGCAGGTGCGGCAGCACGGGTTGCAGGTGGCGGAAGAACTGGGCGACGGGTTCGTCGGGTTGACTGTCCGAGGCAACCGCTGCCAGGTCGAAATACGGATGCGATGCGAGCAGGCGCAACAATTCGCCGGCGACGTAGCCGGTGCCGCCCAGAACGATCGCGGGTGTTCGTACGCTCATTGGTTGTTCGCCGCCACGGGCTGCGCCGCGAGGCCCAGCGCATCGATGATGTGGTCGCCGAGCAGGGCGCCGGCGGTGATTGCATTGAACGCGCGCACCTGCATCTGCTGTTCGATGATGTTCACGCCCACTGCGTTGTCCGTGGCGGGACCGGTGACGGCACACGGCTCGATGCCGAACCGCTCCCGCAGCAGCTTCACGCCACCCCAGGCCGCAACCGGGTCATTGGCCGAAAGGATCACGGCGGTCAGCGACTTGGCGATATCCGGTGCCGACAGGATCGCTTCGACGCCATAGGCGCCGAGGATGCCATCGCCGAGTTCGAAGATCACGACGTCGGGCTTGCCCTGGGTCATCTCCGTAAGCATGGTCCGCGTGAGGGCGGGACCGGACGCGGCGGTCGTCGTGACGATGCCGAAGTCCGTGAAGATCTGGCTGCGACGCGCGCCCGCGTCTTCCATCGCAAGGATGTCACGACGCAGCGAGACGCCCGTTGCCTTGAACGCGTGCACGGCGAGGCCGCGATGCCGCATGCGGCTCACGATTGCGCAGGCAGCGGCCGTCTTGCCAGCCTCCATGCAGGTGCCGGCAAGCGCCACGATCGGCACGCCGTGCGTTTCGAGCGTCGCTCCCTGGTCGAGCCGGTGATAACCGACGCGGGCCGGCACGCCGATACGCTCGCCGAGGAACGGAAACTGCAGCACGCAGCCGAGCACGCGCGCGTCGAACGGCTGGCCCCTGTCGGGATTGACCGAATCGCAGATGCCGAGCACGCCGCCGATGTTGAGCACCTGGATGACGTCACCGACGGCCACCTGCTCCGGGATGTGCCCCGAGTAGCCGAACAGCGCCTGCCGGTGCCCGAGCGCGCCGACGATTACGTCGCCCTTCGACACCTTGGCCATGCGGCCGCTGGTGAGTTCGAGCTGGTTGTAGGTCGACTTGTTGGTGAGCACCTCGACGACCAGCACCACGCCTTCCTCGCAGGGAATGTCGGTGGTGGCGACGCGCAATTCGTGGCCGAGGCCGCAGGCCTGCGCGATGGAACCGATCTTGTCGACGACGACAGACTTCATCTGCATGGTGTGTTTCCCTGGCCCAGCCGGTGCTCAGTTGCGCCCGGCGCGCGTGTAGAAGATGCCCGGCAGCGCCAGCATCTTGGAGAAGCCGTGGGCCTCGGCGGCGGTCCATTCACCGGCCGATTCGCCGTAGGCGCCCTTCGACGCCTTCATCAGCGAGTACCGCGACGAGGTGCCCTCGATGAAGACGACACCCGGACGGAACAGCACGTGCACTTGACCCGTGACGCGCTGCTGCGTCGAGACGAAGAAGGCTTCCATGTCGCGACATACCGGGTCGAGGTGCTGGCCTTCGTGCACGAGGTCGCCATACGGCGAAGCGAGCGTGTCCTTGAGCCGGGCCTGCCGCGCGGACAGCACCAGCTTTTCGAGTTCGCGATGCGCCGTGAGCAGCACCTCGGCCGCGGGGGCTTCGAACGCAACGCGGCCCTTGAAGCCGATGATCGTGTCGCCCAGGTGAATGCCGCGGCCGACGCCGAACTTCGCACCGATCGTCTCCACCTGCTCGATGAGGCTCACGGCGTCGAGCGGCTTGCCGTCGAGCGAACTCGGTACGCCGGCTTCGAACCCGATCGTGTGCCGTTCCGGCGCGTGCGGGTGCATGAAGGCGTCCTTCGTCAGCACCCAGGCCTCGTCCGGAATGCAGGTCTCGGAGACCAGCGTTTCCTTGCCGCCGATCGTCACGCCCCACAGGCCGCGATTGACGGAGTAGGCCGCGCCGAACGGCGGCACCGGGAGCTTGCGTGTCTGCAGGTATTCCAGCTGCTCGGGCCTCTTGAACGCCTGGTCGCGGACTGGCGCGAGAATTTCGAGTTCGGGAGCAAGCGTCCGCAGCGCGACTTCGAAGCGCACCTGGTCGTTGCCCGCTGCGGTCGAGCCGTGGGCCACGACATCGGTACCCAGCTGCCGCGCGAACTGCGCGACGGTCTGTGCCTGCAGCACGCGTTCGGCGCCGACGCACAGCGGATACAGGTTGCCGCGACGCACGTTGCCCATGATGAGGTACTTGAGCACCTGCTCGAAATAGGCCGGACGCGCATCGACCAGATGGTGGGCAACGGCACCCAGCGTCATCGAGCGTTCCTCGAGCATCCTGGCTGCCTCGGCGTCGATGCCCCCTGTGTTGACAGTCAGCGTGACGATCGGGCGGCCGTACTTTTCCGCGAGCCAGGGCACGCAGAACGAGGTGTCGAGTCCGCCGGAAAAAGCGAGCAGGATGGGCTTGGCACCCCCGGTTTGCGTGGTCATCGGGAACTCTCAGCGTCTGAAGTGGGTACGGAGGTGGTCGTGCAGGCGGCGCTGCGTTTTCGAACTTTCCGTCGCGATGAAGATGGTGTCGTCGCCGGCGATGGTGCCGATGACTTCGGGCCAGCGTGCCTTGTCGAGCGCGATGGCGACGCTCTGGGCGGTACCCACCGACGTGCGCAGCACCGTTAACGTGGGTCCTGCGGCGCGGTAACCCCTGACGAATGAGCGGACCGTCTCGAAATGGCTCGGGGTGAGCACGTCCTCGACAACCGGCAGCAGGTAACGGTCGCCGCCCTTGACCACGCCGAGCTCGCGCAGGTCGCGGCTGACGCTGGACTGGGTCGCGTCGTGGCCCTCGCGGTGGAGCAGGGTGACCAGCTCGGCCTGACGCGCGACAGCGTTCTGCCGCAGGATGCGCACGATCGCATCGCGACGCTGGGTCTGGGCGTTGAGGTCGGTGGCCACGGGCGTTGTGTCCGATCTTGGTGAATAAAAGGTGCGCAAATGTGCATAATTATGCAGGACGTGTCAAGCCCGGAGTTCCCGGAATGAAAGATCGGCGCCTGGAACACTTCCGCAGCCTGCAGGCGCTGTCGCGCACAGGCCTGCATTTCTGCAAGGACGAGTACGACCGCGAACGCTACGCAGCCATCGAGCGCATTGCATCGGAACTGCTGGCCGCAGGCGCCGGTGCCGATCCGGCCGAGCTGCGGGCCGAGTGGTCGCGGGAGGGCGGGTACGTCACGCCCAAGGTCGAGGTGCGCGGCGCGGCGTTCCGTCCAGCTGACGGCAAGGTGCTGCTGGTGCGTGAAACGATGGATGGGTTGTGGACCCTGCCCGGTGGCTGGGCCGACGTGAACGACTCGCCGTCCGCCGCCATCCGCAAGGAAATCGAGCAGGAGTCGGGTTATCGCGTGCGGGTGATCAAACTCGCGGCGCTGTATGACCGCAACGCGCACGGGCACACGCCGTCACTGCATCACAGCTGGAAGGCGTTCTTCCTCTGCGAGATCGAAGGCGGCGAGGCTCGCGGCAGTTACGAGACGGATGGCGTCGAATTCTTCGACCCGGACGATCTGCCGCCCATGTCCCTCGGCCGGTGTACGCCGCAGCAGGTCACGCGCATGCGGCTGCATTTCCTGCAGCCGCAGATTCCTACGGACTTTGATTGAGGTTCGCCTTGGGCGATTGGGGTTCAGGGGCGTCCGTTCCGGGTCTGCTCCGGGCTAGCGGAAAGGCAGAAACGCTCGCCCGGAGCAGACCCGGAACGGACGCCTGGCCGACCGCGCCTGGGCGAATTCTCGTCAAAGCCCGAGAATTCTCACGGCGCATGCAACGTCGACGAGGGCACGTCGCACGACCCGCTGCGGATGGGTCGCGACCGGCAGTTTCCAGGGCTCCGTCACCAAAATTTGTCGGTGGAGATCACCTTGATGCGTGCCGTGCGCTGAAAGGGCGTCGATGGCGAAAGAACGACCTGCAGCGGATGCTCGGTCTGTGTCCGTCAGGCCGCTCTCGCTACGCGATGGTCGATCCGTTCACGAGACTTTCGCTGGCGTCGGGGTCACGCGCAGTCGACCCGTCATGCGCAGCCCGTCACGCACGTTGAGGCCCATAAGCGTCAGGTTGGTCGCGCCGGCGATCAGCTCAACGACCTGCACCACATAGAAGGTCGTGTCGAACGAGCCAGCCGCGGCCCAACGGTTGAGGACGATCGCGCAAGGCATCAGTACGAGCAGACCATTGGCCGCGATGAAAGGCATGCGCGTTTTCTTGGCGCTCACTAGCCTGCCCTTGCGCGACTTCGATAGCAACATACCGCTGCCGCCGGCAGCGGCCATGGCGGGAATCAGGATCCAGAGTCCCGGTGTGACGATGAGCGATTTCAATTGCGCCACCGTGGCGTGAGAGCCGAACAGCTCGACCAGGATGGTGGACAGGAAGAAGGTGGCGATGCAAAGCGGGGCGAGGATCCCGGCAATGCGATGGGCAAACTTGGGCATAAAAGTCCTTTCAGCTTAGGCAAGCTCAGGCGGCGCACAGGTTGGGCACCGCCACCCTGACAAATAGATGCGGCTGTGCAACCGCACTGGAGGGGTAGGAAGCCATTGCGCTGACGAAGTCGGCGTGAGTGAAGGCGGCGCGGAAGTGCTCCACCGACTCCCACACTGCGTAGTTCATAAACATGCAGCTGCCACCGATAGCGCGATGCAACTGCGTGGACAGGAAGCCGGGCTGCTGCTTCATCCAGTTGGCATCCTTCTCCCAGGCGACCATCAGAGCCGGGGTGTCGGCCTCGTCCACGGTGAAGAGGTTGACCAGCACTACCGGCGTGGCCGAGTTCTGCAACTGCTGTTCGATGGGACAGGCGGCATCAAGGGGGCGAAGGTTCAGCATTCGGTGTTTCCTGTCATGTGTAATGCACCGAACTCTAAGAATCGCAGGCCTTGCTGCCTAGCTTGCAGCCGTCGACACACTGTTGGGCGATCGCCGACAATCGCGCCAGAGCCCGACAGGAGGAACTCGATGGACCGTTTTGATGCGATGCGAGCCTTCATTCAGGTCGTGGACAGCGGCAGCTACACCAGGGCCGCCCAGCAGCTGAACCTGCACAAAGCCACCGTCAGCCAGCAGATCCAGCAACTCGAGGACAAGCTCGGCACACGGCTGCTGACGCGTACGACACGCTCGGTTACGCCAACGGCCGAGGGGCTGGCGTACTACCAGCATGCCTGCACGATCCTCGAACAGGTCGATGAAGTGGAGGCAATGCTACGCAAGGGGACCAGCGCACCCGCGGGCCACCTGCGTGTGAACGTGCCGGTGGCCATGGGCCGGCTGCTGTTCGCCCCGGAGATCCGCGGCTTCCTCGAGCGCCACCCAAGGATCACCATCGAACTGGGTTGTAGCGATCGCACGGTCGACTTGGTCCAGGAGGGCGTGGACTGTGCGTTGCGCGGCGGAGTGCTGCCGGACTCTCAATTGTCGGCCCGCCACGTTGGCGAACTGCGCTTCGTTCTCTGCGCGGCACCGCAATACATCGACGTTCACGGCCTGCCCGCCACACCCGACGACCTCATCGACCATCAGCAGATCGGCTATGTGCTGGCCTCGACGGGCAAGTTGCGGCCGGTGCGACTCGAACGCGAAGGCCAAGTCGCCGAGTACGACGTGCCGGCCAGGTTCGTGACAACCGACAGCGCGGCGGCTTTGAGCGCGGGGCTAGACGGGCTGGGCCTGGTGGTGCTGGCGGAGTTCGTCGCCAGCCACTATATGACCAGCGGTGCACTCGTGCAGGTGCTGCCGGGCTGGCAGTGCCCCTCGTTGCCGCTGCACCTGGTGACGCCTACTGCACGCAAGCGCGCAGCCCGCATCCAGGCTTTCATGGACTGGGCACACGCTCTGTTGCTTCGCAGACTGGGTCCACACTTGGAAACCCGATGAGCCACTCCAGGCACACGTCCTGCGCCATGAAGTTCAACGATCCACCTGACCGAACTTTGGGTTGCCATCTGAGGCCGTGCTCCACGAACGCGGTGCGGCTGCATGCGCCGCCCACGCGCGTGACGTCAAGGCGGACCCCCCCTACGACCAACGACCCGAAAGCGGGACAACGGCTACCGCTCAATCCGATACTCGATATCCGCGCTCTGCTCGATGCCCGCCTCGGCCTTCAACGACCACCGTTCGTTCAGGGTGTATCTGAGTTTGATGGTATTGATCGCCTCGGCAATCGAGATGCCATAGCTCACGTACAGGTCCGGCGACAGCGCCTTGCCCAGCACCACCGACGTGTCGTCTTCGCCGGTCCGTTCGACGGACACCTCGTCCAGCCCGAGGCGCGTGCCGAGGCCGCCGAGCAACAGCCCGCCGCCGCTCACCGCGAGGCTCTCTGCCGCCTGGTTGACGTTCGCGGCCTCGCCGGATTGCAGCGTGTCGATCGAACGCCCCGTCAGCAAGTACGACAAGGCCTCGTTGCTCGACATCGACGGCTGCGAAGTGATCGTGACGAAGGGCTGCGCGATCGTCCCGCGCACGTTGACCGCCACGGTAATGTCAGCATCTCTGATCTTGCGTTCGGCCACGATGTCGAGCACCGGCTCGTTGAGCGGCGAGTCGTTGAACGACAACGTGCCCCTCGTGATGCGTACGTCCTGACCGAACGCCCTGTACTGACCTTCGGCGACCCGGATGACGCCGTTGCCGCGCGGCACGTCGTCCGGCACCGTCGACACCGTCACGCTGCCTTCCAGGCGTGCCTTGAGGCCGTAAGCATCCACACGCACGGCATCGCCCAGCACAACCCTGATCCGGCTCGTGACCCGGTCGGCCGATGACGGTTCCGTGTCCTCGACGTCCGGGAGGCCGACGATGCGCTCGTCGGGTGACGTGCTGACCGAGGTTGTGATCTCGCGTGGTGAAATCCGCGCGTTCGGAATCTTCACCTCGCCTTCGACCTCAAATCCGCTCGCGCCTGCGTGCAACACGATGTCGGGCGAGGCGAGGACGCGCAGCTCCGGCGTGTCCGCCACCAGCAGCTGGTCGCCGCGCAACCGCATGGAGCCGGTCATGACGCCTTCCGGCCAGGTGAAGTTGCCGTCGATCGTCAGCTTGCCCTTGGCGGTCTCGCCCTTCGCGTCGAACGTGAGTGCATCGCCGTCGAACGAGCCATCGGCCTGCAGCGCCGAAATCTTCAGGTTGGTTCGATAGAGTTCCAGCACGCCGTCGCGCACCTGAAAGTCGCCATTGAACGTCGGCTGGCCGACCGTCCCGCCCAGCAAGACGTTGCCTTCGAGCCGGCCGGCCGCTCGATCGATCTCTGGCACCAGCAACGGCAGGACCTTGATCGCTTCGGACGTCCCCTTGATGTGTCCGGTCAATGTCGAGTCGAGCGGTGCGCCCGCGTGCCGTTGCACCAGCGCAGCGCCCTGCACTTTCGTGGTTTCGTCGATGTCGATGTCGAGGGTCGCACGAATCTGCGTGGGTTCGGCCAGCAAATCGAAGCGGCTGCTGCCCAGCCGGATGCGCTCGACGCGGAACTTGTTGCGCTGCACGTTGATGGTAGGTTCGTGCACGAGCAGCGTCGAACCGCCGATCCACTCCTTGCCCGGCGACTTTTCCGCCCAGCCGCTCGCCTGCAGCCGGCCGTCGAATTCGCGCCACCCGAGCAGCGATCGCAGGATGCGTTGCAACGGCCAGTCCTCCGCGCTGTAGAGCACGCGCCACGACAGGGGCTGCGGATGACGTTCGCCCTCGATGCACAACCGCGAGTCCTGGTCCGTGCGCAGGCACAGCGGCGCCGTGCGCTGCAGCGCCGGGCCGAGCACCAGTGCCGCCGGCTGGATCAGTCGCGCGTTGCCTTCGGTGAACTGGATGTCGGCCTGCGTCAGGTCTCCAGCCCATTGACTGCTCGTCAGGTCGTAGCCGCCTTCGGCGACGAATTCGCCGCGGAATTCGGCGATGCGGCGCTCGGGGTCGCCCGGTGAGGCGAAGTCGAGCGTGATCCGGTGCTCGCCGACGAAGCCATCGAGGCTGCCGCGCGCGAAGTCGAACGCGAGTCCGGCCGCATCGATGGTCGTGGCGCTGAACATGACACTCGAACGACGCTGGTCGCTCGAGTCGATGTCAGCCTCGGCGTCAAAGCTCGCGACCTGCACGCCGGCGTAATCGAAATGCCGCATGCGTGCGGTGCCGGCAACGACGGGACGGGACGGCGTTCCGCGAGCCGTGCCGCGCGAGACGAGTGTTCCAGTCATGCCAGGCAGGACGATGGCCAGCGAACGCAGGTCGACGTTCCAGCCCAGGTCAAGCGCGTTCGCGCCGACGCGACCGTCGAGGTCGACGAAGGAGGTGCCGTTCGCAATGCGAACGCCCCGGAGGTCGAACATGCCGTTGCGGTGCGCGATCTCACCGCGCCCGGTCAGCGGCCGGCCGAACATCGTGCCGGACAGTGACGTGAGTCGCGCCGTCCACGGCGCTGCTGCGCTGAGCCCTGCGCCCGAGATCGTGCCCTTCGCACTGACGCGGCCCTCGACGCCCGGTCGCAATTCGCTGATCGCCAGCCCCTGTGCGTCGACGTCGAAACTCCACGCCTGGTTATCCGACCACGACAGCGCGCCGCGACCGTTGATCCGCCCGCGCAACGCGTAACCATCGAAGCGATCGAGAACGACGCCTGTCTTGTTGACGACGCCGGCCGCCTCGAAGCTGGTCGACGGAATGTCGGGGCCTTCAACCTGGGCGCGCGTCGAGAACCGGTACGGCAGCGAACCTTCGAGCGTGTACACGCCCTGCTGGCTTTTCACGACGGGTTCGCCGTCGAGCGCGATGGGCCATTGTAGCGCCGACCAGTCGCCGTTCAGGGCGAGCAGCGGCAGCGTGCCTTCCGGCGCATCTGCATCGGGCAGCTTGATCGTGCCGCTCGAAGTCACGGCGAGCCCCATGCGTGGCAGCCATACCTGCAGGTTGGCAAGCGAAATCGTCCGCTCTTCCCATCGCCCCGCGCCCTGCACGCGCAGTTGCTGGTTCGGCAGTGCCGGCGAGGTCAGCGTCCCGTCGACCCCGAGCGACGCGAGGCCCGCGGCGAGCGTGATCGTGCCCGTCAATGGCGGAAAGCGCCCGGCAGGTACCCAGGGCGAGCCATCGAACGCGGTCATGCGGAACGTGCCCTTCGCCCGCGGTTGCTCCGTCAGGTCGAGCAACGTGCCCGCAAACCTCAGTTTTGCCGGCGCGTCGAGATAGACATCCGCACCGAGGCGGTCGAGATTACCTCGCGTCACGACACGGAAGCGATATTCGAACGCGTCGCCGGGCAGCCGCCATTCCCCACGCAGGTCGGTGCGCAGGCCGAGCGGCTCAGAGGCGCGCAGAACCAGGTTGCCGCTGATCCGTCCGTCCGGTCCGTGCACGTCGACGGGGTCGAGGTCGAGCCGCCAGCGCGTCACGCTGAGTGAACCTCGGGCTGAGCGTGCTTCGATGCGCTGGCCGCTCTTCAAGGTCAGTGCGATGTTGCCGAGTCGGAAGTCCGGTGCCGTGATGTGCAAGCCGGCCGGCAGGAAATACGGAGGCTTCCTGGGCTGCGGCGGCCGCTCCTTGAGTGTCACCTCCAGGCGCGACACCGTCAGTCCTTCGAGCCCGAAGTGGCCGACGACCAGGCCGCTCGGTTCCGGGCTCACGGCCAGGCCGCGCGCAACGACGTGCGCTGCTTCGTGATCGACGGTGACGCTGTCCGCCGTCAAGGGTCCCGCGATTGAGCCTCGCGCGCCGTGCACTTCGATTTTGACGGTGGGCAAGCGGCCCAGCTGCGCGATCGCGAACTCCAGGCCCTGCTGCGTAAAGAGCAACCAGTGCAGGAACAGCGCGACGCTGCCGGCCAGCGCCAGCAGCACTCCGAGGAACACGACGGAACGACGGCGCACGCTACAGCACCTGCGTGATGTTCAGGTGGAGGCGCGGCTTGAGATCGGACTGCGACAGCGCCTGCGCCACGTCGAAGCCGATCATGAGCATCGGCAGTCTCCAGCGCACGCCGACGCCGACCGAATACTCGAGCGGTGCGCTCCAGTCGTTGAACGCGTTGCCCGTGTCGAAAAACACGGCACCGCGGAAGTTGCGCCGAAAATCGCGTTCGAACTCGATGCTGGCGACCACCTTGTGCTCGCCGCCGCCACCCTGGCCCGACGAGGCGCCGGCCTTTGTCTCGCTTGCCGGCAGCGGGGGGCTCAGTGAGTTGATCGCGAAGCCGCGAACGCTGCGGTCGCCACCGGCGAAGAATCGCTGCGAGGCAGGTAACTCGGAGAAATCCTCCACCCAGCTGGTGCCGAATTCTGCGCGACCACGGACGTACCACGGTCCATGGATCGGCCACACACGCTCGGCCCGGCCATAGAAGCGCAGGTAGGAAGCATCGGATCCCAGCGTTGCCGGACTGCCGCTCAACTCGACGTAATACGCTGCGTCACGCACCCATCCCGTCAGGAAGTTCGGCGGCAGGCTCGCATAGCTGATGCCCGGGATCAGCAGCAGGGCATCGTTTGAACCGCCGTCGGGATAGATCGTGCGTTCATCGTTGAGCTTCAGGAACATCACCTGCTGCCAGCGTCCGAAGACCTGCGTCAGGCCACCGGTGAGCTCGGTGCGCTGGCTCCTGAGATCGCCAATGTCTTCATCGATGTAGCCAAGCGAGAACTCGAGTTTTTCGAGGCTCGGGTCGCCGACCGGAATCACGTAGCGAACGAGGGCCTCGTAGCGGATTTCGGAGGCCGTGAGTTCGACGCGCGACCGGTGGCCGTTGGTATTGACCAGCCGGTTGTCCCAGGTGAACTGGCCGCGGATGCCGGTGTCGGTGCCGTAACCTGCATTCACGGCGTAGCGATTGCGCTTGATCGGCTCGACGTGGATCTTCACCGGAACCGTCAGGTTTGTCCGGTCGCGTTCACCCTGAGTAACGACGACCGACGAAAAGTAATTGCTGTCCTCGAGCGCGAACTGCGTGCTGTTCATTGCCTCAGGTGAAAACGGCTGGCCCGGCGAGAAACGCACGAAGGCCCGCATCAGGTCGTCCCGAATGATGTCCTGGTCGAGTTCCAGGGCGCCGAATTCGTAGCGACCGCCGGTCTCGAGCGTGATGCGGGCATCCGCCGTCAGGTCGGTGGGATTCACGATCAGCTCGCGGCGCGTCAGCGTGGCGTCGAGAAAGCCTCGATCGCGCGCGGTGCGCATCAATGACGCCTTGAGTGCCTCGTAACTGGCGTGGTCGAGGCGCGTGCCGGTCTTGAGCGTCGTCTCGGCGACGACCTGCAGCAGCGACTTGTCCACCGCACCGGCGCCGATGATCTCGACCTCGACATTTTTCATGCGCACGGGTTCGCCGGGGACGATCTTCAGGCGCACGATCCACTTGGGATCGTCGCGGCTCGTCCGGCTGCGGATGGTCGGCGCGTAAAACCCGAAAGGACGCAGTGCGTCGGCGGCTTCGTCCACGGCACGGTCGGCAAGTCGCCGCACCTGCGGGTCGGTCAGGTCGTCGCGGGTCACATAACGGGACAGAGTCAGGTACGAGCGGACGTTGGCCGCCATGTCGTCCGGTACGCCATCGATCTTGATCTCGATGCGTTCCCTGGGCGCTGCCGCAAGCGCCTTCCCCGTCCACCCCAGTGCGCAGGCCAGCAGCAGTAGCCCCAGCAGGCTCACCAGTGCTCCAGGCCGGTGCGCATCGATCGACATCATTCGGGTGCGTCGGCGCTTGCGAATTCGAGTCGCGTCGCACCGGTCGTGTTGCCGCCTTCGTCGAACCTGCGCTCGCACAGCGTCGTCCGGCCGTCGTGCTCGACGAGCAGCACGGACGAGCAGCGCGTGCCATAACTGTCGTGCACGACGAAGGGTGCGGACAAGGCGCGCTCCCACCCAGGCGGCAGGCCGGTGTTCGGCGTCTCGTCGACGTCGGCGGGTAAGCGATCCGCCAGCAGCGCGAACAGCGCTTCAGGTTCGACGGCATCGGCCGCGATCAGTTCCGACAGCCGCGTCCGCGTGCGCAGCAACTTGGGCCAGGGCGAATCGAGCCAGTGGTTGCTGAGCCCGTAGATGCCGCGCCCGAGCGGTCTCGCTTCGAGTCCATCGCGGTTCGAGTAGTAATAGACTGAGCGAGACCCGCCGAGCAGTAGATTGAAACCCGCGTAGGAAGGCGCGCGGTCGCGCAGGTCGTCGAAGTATTCCTGCGGCGAGATCGCTTCGGACAGGAATCGCCTCACGAGGTCGCCGCGCGATGGCGCGTCCGTTGCGGGTCGCTCGAGCTCACGGAAATTGGTGACGACGCCGAACCGGCCCGATCGCGCCGCGCCCAGCCACGTGCCGGATCCGCGCAGGTCGCGGCCAGCGAGAATGCGTGAGTCGTCGGGCCACCAGCCCAGCGGGGCGGTCGGACGGTCATGGAACTCGTCGCGGTTTGCGGCCACGATCAGCCGATAGCGCGGGTGTGACTTCCATGCGAGCACGAGCAGGCACATAAACCCCGCTCAGCGCTCCCGCGGCGCAGCGATGACGTCGACCTTGCGGCGTCCGAAGAAAAAGCGTCCCGTCTTGCGCACCACCCAGACGAGCAGCACGACGATCAGCACTAGCGCGACCAGGGGCAACGCAATGGCGAACAGCGACAGGCCTGTAGCGCCGATCGTTTCTGCGGTAGAGACCACGGGATTGCCCAGACCTCCCGTCATCAGGCTGGACTTGGCGCGGATGAGCGCCGAACTGCCTTTGGTCAAGCCCGCAATCCCGCTGCCGCCGATGATCGCGACGGGCCAGACGATGCTCGGCGGCAGGTCTGTCATCACCGCGGCGCTTGCAACCGCGCCGGCCACCAGCGTAGCGGGGCCCGCCATGACGTCGAGTGCGTGGTCCACGCCTGGAATGTAATACGCGAGGATTTCCGCAGCCGCTGCCGTACCGAGCATCGCCAGCGCCGGAATGCTTGCGAGCCACTGGAAGTTCTCCGACAGCGGGATGAAGCCGAAGTGCGCGGCGAGCCCGGCAATCAGCAGCGGCAGGAACACACGGAAGCCCGTGGCCGCCGCGAGGCCGATACCGAGCGCGATGCCGGCGAACGTCGTCCAAGAAAGGTCCATGTTTCCCACCTCAACCGCGCGACTACCCCCGCCCGCACATTCTAGCGGTCTTGACGGCGTGCCGGCTTACAGGTGCAGTCGGATGGCGTCCCACGCCGTCTTCGTGATCAGCGCGAACACGACGACCATGAATACCTTACGCACGAGGGCGCTGCCGCGCCGGATCGCAAGGTGGCTGCCGAACTGCGCGCCGACGATGTTGCAGACCGACATCGCGAGACCCAGCAGCCAATACAGTTCGCCGGTCAGCCCGAAAAGGATGATGGCCGCGGCATTGGTGGCGGCATTGACGATCTTGGCCGAGGCCGATGCGTGCAGGAAGTCGAGCCCGAACAAGCGGACGAACAGGAAGACCAGGAAGCTGCCGGTACCCGGCCCGAAGAATCCGTCGTACAAGCCGATGATTCCCGCGGTGCCCGCAGCGAGCCACCGGCCGTTTCGACCGAGGGCACGTGGACGGTGGTCGCGGCCCAGGTCCTTGTTCAGCAGCGTGTAGACGAGCACGAGGCTCAGCAGCAGCGGCACGAGCGCGCGGAACCGCTCCGGTGAAACGCCCGTCGCAAGCCACGCACCGACGAGAGCGGCGGCAAATGCACCTCCCGCGGCCGGCAGCAGCAGGCCCCAATCGAGTCGTACGTGCCGGATGAACCGGGCAATCGCGCTCGAGGTGCCCGCGAATCCAGCGAGCTTGCCGGTACCAAGCAAGGTGGTATGCGGTGCCTGCGGAAACGTCGCAAACAGCGCGGGCAGCTGGATCAGGCCGCCACCGCCCGCCAGTGCGTCGATGAAACCGGCGCCGAACGCGGCGACGAGCACGAGAAAAATGGCCAGCGTCACGATACGACTGCGAAGGTTGCGGGTAGCAGGCCGTTGTCAGCCGCGCCGCGAGCCCCAGAGCGTGATGCCGGGTGTCTGCGCCAGGGGCAGGTTCGAACCGGAGTCGTACCAGTGTTCGATCAGTCGGAACGAAACGGACTGCGGCGGTGGCAGTCCGGGAAACCCTGCGGCGATTTCCTGGCGAGTGAACCAGCGGACGTCCTCGAGTTCCTCGTCCGCGCGTGGAACCGGCTCCGCAGCGGCGAACGCCGTAAAGCCGATCATCAGCGACGACGGGAACGGCCACGGTTGCGACGAGTGGTAGGTCGATTCGAGCACCGTCACGCCGGTCTCTTCCAGCACTTCGCGGGCCACGGCGTCTTCCAGGCTCTCGCCGGGTTCGACGAAGCCCGCGATCGTCGAATACCGCCCGGCTGGCCACGAGGCCTGGCGGCCGAGCAATGCCCGCTCGCCATCCGTGGCCAGCACGATGATGGCGGGATCCAGGCGCGGAAAATGATCGATGCCGCAGGCGTCGTTCGTGCACTTCATGACGTGGCCGGCGCTGGCGACGCGAGTTGGCGCACCGCACGCGCCACAGTTACGGTGACGACTGCGCCAGTAGAGCATGGCGCGCGCATACGCGAGCACGCCGGCCTGCTGGTCCGGCAACTGTCCGCCGGCCATGCGGAGATCCTCGAACCTGACCGAGCCTGTCGCGAACAGCGCCTGCACCGGTTCCGGGCTTGCCACTTCGGCGGCGAAATAGACGCAATCGTCGAAACGGCCCAGCAGCACGGGTTCGGCGGCGAGCGCAGGCAGCCTCAAGAGATCCATTGACGTTGCAAATACCGCCGACCAACCGTCAGGGCCGCGCTGCACTAGGATGCGCGACTCGTGCACGGGCACGATGCGGGCCCTGGCGCCGCGCAGGGCATCGGCCACGAACGCCTCGTCCTTGCGCAGGTGCGCAATGCGATCCAGGTACGGTCCAGCGAAGACGTTGGGTGGTGCAGGCACGGCCGCTACAAAGAGGCGAGGGGATCGCGAGTTTAGCGCGGCCCCTGCCCACTGCCCCTCGTCATGTGCGGGCCGGCAGACCTCGCCTGCATGCCGAACAGTTGTACGGGAGGATCTCCAGTGTGTCCTGCAGCCAGAGGGATTCGCAGTCGGGGCAGTTCGACAGCACGAACTCGTCGTTGTGGCAGAAAACCTGCCAAAGGTGCCACGCGTGCTCGAACGAGATGTGACCTTCGGACCAGAGTCCCCGGTAGGTCTCGTACGCATCGCAGAAGCAGCCGATGTCCTCCAGCGCCGGCCGGAAGCCGTTGGGATACCGTTGCAGCAGGCTGCAGAGCCGCAGCAGGGAGCCCAGCAGCGCCGCCTGCTGTTCGTGCTCGAGCGAACGCCGGAAATACGACATCTGCCGCGGCGATTTACCGCGCCGGCGCCGCACGAGGTTGCCGCCGATCGCGGCAAAATAGTCGCGATACATGCGTCGGATCCTGTCGTCCGAAAGCTGTGTCGCAACCCGGATGGTGCGGGTGCGGGCTTCCAGCGCGATCATCCGGTGGGCGACCGCCAGCCGCAGGCGATCGCGATCATAGCGGCTGTCCGTGATTCTCATGGCCTTTCTCCCATTCTTAATGTTTTGGCCACATATGGTCTATCCAGACCATACATGAGATTCTATATCCATATATGGTCCGTTTGGACCATATACGGAGTATTGACCATGACTGAATCGAGACTGACGCCGTTCAATTCCGCCTGGCTGCACCAGGGCAATCTGCTTAATTCGGCTGTTCGCCGGGATATTGCGGACCTCAATCGCCTGTTCCTGGCCCACGCCCTCGACCCCGCACACGGGGTCGACTGCTGGTTCCAGTTACCAACGGCAACCGTGAGGCGACTGGCCGAAGTCCCGGCGGAGGCCCGGGAACGTGCCGCGTGCAGCCCGATCTCGCTTTTTGAGCTCGCACTGCCACGGGATGACGAGGCTCCGCCCTGGCGTCTCGAGTCCGTCGCGGACACCGATGCGGACTTCGCCGACCGCGCGCGGGGTGAGACCCGTCGTTCGTTCGGCCTGGTCGCGCTCGGCGTGGCGCGCAGGCTTGCCGAGAGCCTGCCGTTCTCGTCACGCATTGCGTTCGGGCTGGGGTCGACATCCGAGGCGCGCCTGTCCGCGCTGACGCCGTCCGATTCGTTTCGGCTTGCCTCGTGGCCCGGGTTGGTGCGTCCGCGATGGCCCGGGCACTCGCGTTACTGGAGCTTGCTGGCCGAAGCTGCGGCAGGCACGGTGCAGGCCGACTTGAACTGGGCCTATTCGGCGGGGTTGTGCCTGCTCGGGCACTGCGAGCGCGATCCGGTCATCGCGCGCGGTGGTCCTGCGCGTCGCGCACGCCCGACTCACCGCAGGGGACCCGCGGACGACACCGACGTTCCTTGCTGACGAGGTGCCCGCACATTACCCTTCGCTCCCCTCCCGTGAACGTCCGTCCCGCCATGAAGGCCTTGTCGCTGCGCCAGCTTTGCAAGACGTACAACAATGGGGTCCAGGCCTTGAAAGGCATCGACCTCGACGTGGAGGAGGGCGATTTTTTCGCGCTGCTCGGGCCGAACGGTGCGGGCAAGTCGACTGCGATCGGCATCGTCTCGTCGCTCGTCAACAAGTCGAGCGGCACGGTGACGGTATTCGGGCACAGCATCGACTCCGAGCTCGAAGCAGCAAAATCCTGCCTCGGTGTCGTGCCGCAGGAAATCAACTTCAACCAGTTCGAGAAAGTCTCGACGATCCTGCTGAACCAGGCCGGCTTCTACGGCATCCCGCGCCCCGTCGCGCGCGAGCGGATGGAGTACTGGCTCAACCAGCTGCAGCTGTGGGACAAGCGTGAGACGATTTCGCGGTCCCTGTCGGGCGGCATGAAGCGCCGGCTCATGATCGCGCGCGCGCTGATCCACGAGCCGCAGCTGCTGATCCTCGACGAGCCGACCGCAGGCGTGGACATCGAGGTGCGCCGTTCGATGTGGGAATTCCTGCGCCGGATCAACGAGCAGGGCACCACGATCATCCTGACGACGCACTACCTCGAGGAGGCAGAGAACCTCTGCCGCCACATCGCGATCATCGACGAAGGCCGCATCATCGAGAACGACCGCATGTCGACGGTCCTGCGCAAGCTGCAGACGGAGACCTTCGTGCTCAACCTGCGCGGACCACTGCGCAGGACTCTGTCGCTGCCCGGATATCGCGTGACGGCGCCGGACGAGACGACGCTCGAGGTCGAGGTCAACAAGGAGCAGAACCTGAACGAGATCTTCGTCGCCTTGTCCGCTGCGGGCGGTGAAGTCGTGAGCATGCGCAACAAGTCCAACCGCCTCGAAGAACTCTTCATGCGCCTCGTCGAAGGCCGCGACGTCGGCAGTGGCCAGCCGACCGCACCACCGACTGTGCAGGCGGGCACATGAGCACCGTGCCGCCGAGTCGCACGCCAGGCGCCGTCCCTGGCAGTCACGCCGCAGTGACGACGGCCGTCAACATGCGTCGCGCGCGCCGGGTCGGTTTCGCGACGATCGTGATCCGCGAATTCAGCCGCATCATGCGCATCTGGGGCCAGACGCTGGTGCCGCCCGTGATCACGGCGACTCTTTACTTCATCATCTTCGGCAATCTGATCGGCGGGCGGATCGGGCAGATGGGAGGCTTCACGTACCTGCAGTACATCGCCCCGGGCCTGATCATGATGTCCGTGATCACCAACAGTTACGGCAACGTGGTGTCGTCGTTCTTCGGCGCCAAGTTCGGCCGGCACATCGAGGAACTGCTCGTCTCGCCGCTGCCCAGCTGGCTGATCGTGCTGGGCTACGTCGCGGGCGGCATGCTGCGCGGATTGCTGGTCGGACTGATCGTGACGATCATCGCGCTGTTTTTCACGCGCCTGCACGTCGAGCACCTGTTCGTGGTGATCGCGGCCGTGCTGCTCACCTCGATCGTGTTCGCGCTCGGGGGCTTCGTCAACGCCGTCTTCGCCAGGAACTTCGACCAGATCACGTTCGTGCCGACGTTCATCCTGACGCCGATGACGTACCTCGGCGGCGTCTTCTACTCGATCCAGATGCTGCCCGAGTGGGCGCAGGCGGTCTCGAAAGCGAACCCGATCCTCTACATGGTGAGCGCTTTCCGTTACGGCTTTCTCGGGCAATCCGATGTCGACATCGGCTTTTCGTTCGCGATCATGGCCTTGTCGGTGGTGGTCCTGTTCGCAGCCTGCGTGTGGCTGATGAACAAGGGCACGGGCATCAGGGAGTAGAGGAAGGGGAGGAAGGTCAGGAAGGACAGGAAGGACAGGAAGGGCCAGAAGGAACCGCGCGTCCGACCTCCTCACCTTCCTCACCGTCCTGTCCTTCCTGACCTTCCTGACCTTCCTGACCTTCCTGACCTTCCTCATCATGTGCGGTCGCTTCGCCTTCTACTCGCCCCACGAAGCCGTCGTCCGGCTCTTCGGGTTGCCGGACGTTACGCCCGCGATGGAGGCGCGCTACAACATCGCGCCGACCACTTTCATCCCGGCGGTC
The DNA here is from genome assembly GCA_011391405.1 of Gammaproteobacteria bacterium. Taxonomy (GTDB): domain Bacteria; phylum Pseudomonadota; class Gammaproteobacteria; order Steroidobacterales; family Steroidobacteraceae; genus RPQJ01. The sequence goes on along the minus strand of JAABQQ010000260.1, from coordinate 20,178 downwards.
CGCGAGCTGCCCGACGGTACATCGCCCGACAGCGCGGCAACGCGGCACCTGGCGATGCTCTACTGGGGACTCGTGCCGGTCTGGGCGAAGGACAAGTCGATCGGCGCACGCATGATCAACGCGCGGGCGGAAACGTTGCGCGAGAAGCCCGCCTTCCGCACGGCTTATCGCAAACGTCGTGCGCTCGTGCCGGCCGATGGGTATTACGAGTGGATGCAGCTCGGGCCCCGCGACAAGCAACCCTATTTCCTGCGGCCAGCAAGCGGGGGACCGTTCGCGCTCGCGGCACTGTGGGAAGCCTGGCGAGACCCGGTCACGGGCGAGCCGCTCGAGTCGTGTACGCTGATCACTACCGCGCCACCAAAGTCGATCGCACACATCCACGACCGGATGCCGGTGATCATCCCGGCCTCCGCCTATGGCGAGTGGCTCGATCCGCGCAATCAGGATGTCGAGCGCCTGGACCGGCTGCTGACCGCTGACGGGGCGGGCGAAATGGTTGCGCACCGGGTGTGCCGGCTCGTGAGCAATGCGCGCAACCAGGGGCCGCAGCTGATCGAGCCGGCAGAGGAGCCGCCGCAATCGATGCTGCTCGATCTCGCGCAACCGCGCGGCTGAGTGCAGAATCCCGCTCCATGCAGCGCACACCCTACGCCGGCTAACATGTAAACAAGGCACGGACGGCAGCGGAAGCTCGCCGCAAAACTGCACGGTAAACCTCTCGGCAATCAAGCGTCGGAGATGCAGCTTTATGTTTGAGGAATTCCGTTGGACGAAAGTCTCGGCAAAACGTAACGCCGTCACCTCGGCGTACGAGCCGATACAGCCGTTTGTCTTCAGGGAATTGGTTCGTCAAGTTGGCGCCGACACGTTCTTCGACATCGGGGCTAATATCGGGCTCTACACGATTCTGGTCGCATCGATGAAGTCCGTGGGTCGGGTACATAGCTTCGAACCAACGGCAGAGACGTTCACGCATCTCGTCGAGAACGTCCGCCTCAACGGTCTGGAGCAGAAAGTCCAGTGTCACAAGGTTGTGCTCTCCGACTCGGCGAGGGATGTGCCGTTCGGGCTGGTCGGCGACGTCTCTGGGGCAAATGGTGTCGTCGAAACGACGATCCATGACGAACGTAAGTTCAAGCAGGTGATTACCTATCGCACGCAACTACTGGATGCGGTGGTCCAGCTGACCGGTTCCCGTATCGCTATCAAGCTGGACGTGGAGGGGCACGAGCTCTCAGTGTTGCGCGGCGCGCGCGGATTGCTCGAGGGCAATACAGGCTTTGCACAGATCGAGGTCTACGATCCTGAAGGCGAGGGACGGAAAGTCATCGAGTCTATGGAGGAACTTTCGTGGTCGCTTGTGCTGCGACTCGGTCCCGATCACTACTTTACGAACGAACCTGCGGCGGCCACTCCGCAAGTCCTCAAAGGCATTCTGGAGTGTGCCGCTTCCGCGATGATCGCAGCAGGGGTGGCCAGGTTCCATGGCCGCAGTAAGCCGGTACGCGACGATTCGAGACGCGGCAGCCTGTCCGAGCGGTTGTGGCGATACTTCCGGAGCGGACGGTCGAGAAAATTCCAGGGATCGGCGTCCTATTGGGAGCGCCGTTATGCTCGCGGTGGCAACTCCGGTCCCGGTTCCTACTGCAGGCTCGCAAACTTCAAGGCGCGCGTTCTGAATGATTTCGTCGCCAGACATGGAGTCCGTAGCGTGATCGAATTTGGTTGCGGTGACGGCAACCAGCTGACGCTTGCTCACTACGAGCAGTATCTCGGATTCGACATCGCCGCCACGGCGATCGAGGCCTGCATGGGGCGATTCCCCAACGATCCAACGAAGCAGTTCCGGCACGCGACGGCCTATGCCGGCGAGAGAGCGGAACTTGCCCTGTCACTCGACGTCATTTACCACCTGGTCGAAGACGAAGTGTTTGATGCGTACATGCAACGGCTCTTCGGCTCCGCGGAAAAGTACGTCATCATCTATGCGTCGAATGACCAGACTCTGAACCGGTCGGGTCAGGTCGCGCACGTGCGACACCGGAAGTTCAGCGACTGGATAGATCGCAAAGCAGACGGCTGGGCATTGGCACAGCACATTCCGAACGATTACCCGAGCTCGATGGACGATCCGAAAAATACATCGTTTGCGGATTTCTATGTTTACGAGAGACTGAGCCGTGGCTGACGGCTGCAGAGCCGCTGGCAGGCGCTCAGTCGCGCCGAGGCTCAGGCAACGACTGCAGCAGACGCCTGGTCAACTCGAGATAACCGCGGTCCATCCGGGAAATATCGTAGATTTCCGACGCTGGCCTGACTCGGCGCGCCCACTCGGCAGGACCGCTTTGCCGGATCGTCGTGAGCAGCGCCTCGGTGAGAGCCTCTGCATCCGCGCGCCGAGCTATGGTTCCTCCGCTGCCCACCGTGTCTGGCAGACCTCCAGTCGGTGTCGCCACGACGGGCAGTCCGCACGCCATGGCTTCGATGGCAACCCGGCAGAAGGATTCCTGCCATCCATCCGGCATCACTCTCGACGGTACGAGAGCGATGTCCGATTCGCCCAGTGCCGCGGCGACTTCGCCGTGACTCGCGGGCTCCGGTCCGTGGATCGATTTGTCGACGCCAAGAGAGCGAGCCAGCTTCCGCAGTTGCGCCGCCTCGGGTCCCGCGCCGACGATCCGCAGGCGGGCATCCAGTTCCGGAGCGAGCTGCCGCAGTCGCGCGAGCACGTCGATTGCCAGGTCATGCCCTTTTTTCCTCTCCAGGCGGCCGACGGAAATCAGTCGAAGTGGCGCAGTCCACTGGTCAGGCCGCGGTCGAGACTTGAAAATTGACCTGTCCACTCCCATGACGATACGTGTCGGCCGCGAGAGGCCGTGATCCACCAGCAGGGCTTCCATGAAATTGCTGTGAGCCACGAGTGTCGCTTGCTGGAGCGTCGCACGGTAGAGAGCCCAGCCGTGCTTGTGCGGAAACGAGGTCGCGTCGAAACCGTGAAAGTTGCACACCAGCGGAATCGATTCGCCCTCGAGGGCGATCCCGGCATCGATGCCGTTCGTGCCAAAGTGCGCGTGTACCAGGTCCGGCTGTAACCGGACCAGCAGGTCCTTGAGTCGTTGGGCATAGAAGACGCGCTTCCATGCGATCCGACTCGACAGGAGCGTCGGGTGCCGTCGCATCCAGGCAGCTGTACGGCGCGCTCCCACGAGGAGTGACGGCGTACCGAACGCAGTCCACGGCGGCAACTGCACGGTCTGGAGACTTTTGCCGAACTGGTCTGACACCGACGCGGCGTCCACTCGACGCGCGACCACGATGACCTCGTGCCCGGCCTGGATGAGTGCGCGCACGTGATCAATGACGAACGTCTCTGAGAGCCTCGGAAAACTCCGGGTGATGACGACAACGCGTCCTCGGCGCAGCACGGCAGGAGGCTGCTTCAGGCTGTCTTCAATGACCAATCGGTTCTCCTGGACCGGAAGGCTGACGGTCGAGTCACGTCGAAGTCTGTAGACTACGAAGATTCAAATTGAGGTAACGAAGCCTTGCCAGAGCACGAACTGGTGCTCCACGTCGGCACGCACAAGACTGGCACGACGGCGATCCAGGCCTATATGAGCCAGTGCCGCGCCCATCTCGCGGCGCAAGGCATTCTATACCCGTCGCTACGTCCCGGACTGTGGAAGGAAATGGCCGGGCACCACAAGATCGCTCAGGCTATCGCGCGGTTCTCGGTCATCGATCGGGTCAGGCTGCGGCGGTACCGAGCTTGGATCGACCAGGCCCGGACACGGTTCCGGGTTACGGTCCTCAGTGCGGAGCCGATATACAGGCACGTCGTGGGTAAGGTGACTCCCGGCGACACGCAAGGCTGGTTCCTGGCACACCGCGCCTATCTGCGGCGGCTCGCCGAATGGCTCGATGGGCTGCGGGTGCAGCCCGTGGTGTACTTCAGGCCGTCGGATGAATTCGCTGCATCCGTGTACAAGGAGCACATCGTGCGACGACTGCTGACGGGCAGCGAGAGGGATTTCAAGACCTTCGTCACAGCAACGGCGCAGTACTATGATTATTCAGATCACATCGACGCGCTCAGGGATGCTTTTGGCTGTGTCGTGGTGCGAGACTACGACGCAGCTCGTCGGCGCGGTCTCCAAGCGGACTTCGCTGCGCAACTCGGCGCCAAGGATCTTCCACCACCCGTCCATGCCGCCGTGCGTAATTCCCCGGGAAACAAGGCGACGCTTTGGCTGGCTGCCCAGCCGGAGGGTCGGTCACGCCGAGACTACTTCCGGCGCGTGCTCTTCGCAGTTCGCGCTGCCCGCGACGAGCCCTTCTCGGAACCCGAACCGACCACTTTGTGGGCTGACGCGACCACGTTCTCGAATTTCGTTGCGCGGCATCGCACCTCGTGGGACCTGCCGTTCTTCTCGATGCCGGTCTGGCGCGACTTGCCACCGACGCTATGGGCGGCGGACGATCAGGCAAAGGCCGAGGCCGCGTTCCGTGATTGGGAAGCGCGCAATCTCGACCTTTTGCGCAAGCGGGAGGCCCGAGACCTGGCCTTCTATGAGCCGGATCCAACTTAAAACGGGCGCCGGTGCTGGCTTCCGGGTCGCATCTCGTTCTTCCTTCAGTACCCGTCGGCGATCTTGCCTGCGAGTTACGTTGGACTGACACGAGGCTGTGCGGAGGTGGTCACCGTGTTGGCCCGTTGGTCTTGATCGGCCCTAGTCCATCTCCTCTTGCGGCTTGAACGCCGACACCAGTTCCTGCTGCTTCCGCGCCGGCACCGGATCGTAGTGACTCAGGTCCATCGTGTACGTACCTTCGCCGCCGGTCAGCGCCTTGAGTCGCGACAGGTAGTCCTGCAGTTCGCCAAGCGGCACGAGCGCCGCGATTTCCGATCGTCCACCCTGCAACGTATCCTGGCCGTTGATGCGCGCGCGTCGCGTCGCCAGGTCGCTGCTGACGTCGCCGATCGACGCGCTCGGGCAACTGATGACGATGCGGACGATCGGCTCGAGCACGATCGGCGCCGCCTGCTTGATGGCCTCGACGAACGCCTTGTGGCCCGCCGACACGAACGCGACTTCCTTCGAGTCCACCGCATGGTGCTTGCCGTCGTACACGCTCACGCGGATGTCCTGCAGCGTGAAACCGGCGATCGCGCCCTCGGTCAGCACCTGGCGCACGCCTTTCTCCACCGCGGGGATGAACTGGCCGGGGATCGCTCCGCCCACGACGTCGTCAACGAACTCGAAGCCCGCGCCGCGCTCAAGCGGCTCGATGCGCAGGTACACCTCGCCAAACTGGCCGGCGCCCCCCGTTTGCTTTTTGTGCCGGCAGTGACCTTCGGCCGGACGTGTGATCGTCTCGCGGTAAGGCACCGCGGGTGGACTCGTCTTGACCGACACGCCGTAGCGTTCCGTCAGCCGCTGCAGCATCACGCGCAGGTGCAGGTCGCCGAGGCCGTACAGCACGGTCTCGTTCTGCGCGACGTGATGTTCGACGCGCACGCACGGGTCCTCGGACATGAGACGGTGCAGGCCTTCGGACAGCTTCTGCTCGTCACCGCGCTTTTCGGAGCGGATCGCGAGTCCGAGCATCGCGGGCGGGAACGTCACCGATTTCAGGTGATGGTTGTCTTCGTCGTGCGAGTCGTGCAGCACGGCGTCGAAATGAATCTCGTCGATCTTGGGCACCGCGCAGATGTCACCCGGGATGGCCTGGGTGATCTCGGCATGTTCCTTGCCCTGCAGCTGGTAGAGGTGCGCGAGCTTGATCGGCTTGCGTGCGTCACCCACCAGTAACTGCGCGCCGGGCCGCACGGTGCCCTGGTGCACGCGGAAGATTCCCATCTTGCCGACGAAGGGATCGATCGTGACCTTGAACACGTGCGCGATGACGTGCTGCGCCGGATCGGGGCTCACGGCCACGCGTTCGGCCGCATCGCCATCGCCTTTCAGGAACGGCGGCGGATTGCCTTCGGCCGGGTTCGGCGCGAGTCGCGCCAGCACGGCCAGCAGTTCGGGGATGCCCGCGCCAGTTTCGGCGGAGCAGAAGCAGATCGGAATCAGGTGGTCTTCACGCAGCGCCTGCTCGAACGGGTCGTGCAGTTGCTCGGGATTCAGCAGTTCCTCACCCTGTTCGAGGTAGAGCGCCATCAGCTTTTCGTCGACTTCGACCACCTGGTCGATGATCTCGGTGTGCGCGGCAGCGACCGACGAGAAGTCAGTCGCCTTGCCCTGCGACTGGAAGAAGCAATCGACGACCGACGCGCCGCCTTCCGCCGGCAGGTTCAGCGGCAGGCAGCTCTTGCCGAAAGCTTCGCGCAGTTCCGCCAGCACCTGCTCGGTGCGGGCCTCGCGCGCGTCGATCTTGTTGACGACGATGAGCCGGCACAGGCCCCTCGTCCTGGCGAAATCCATCATGCGCTGGGTCATCGGCTCGACGCCGTTGACGGCGCTCACGACGATCACCGCCGTCTCGACCGCCTCGAGCGCGCTCAGCGTGCGGCCGAGAAAATCGGGATATCCCGGGGTGTCGATCATGTTGACGCGACGGCCCTGCGTCTCGAACCCGCAGATGGCGGCATCAAGGGAGTGGAGCAGGGCTTTCTCCTGCGGATCGAAGTCGCAGACCGTCGTGCCACGGGCGAGCGACCCCTTGGACCGGGTTGCACCGGATTGCGCGAGCAAGGCTTCGGCCAGCAGCGTCTTGCCCGCGCCAGCTTGGCCCACGAGGGCGATATTGCGAATGTCCTGGGTTGTGTAGGGCATGTTGGGATGCCTCCTTTGCTTATTTGACTCAATCGATGGGCAAAGCATACGCCCGGAGTCAAGCGGCACCACTTCCACTTGCCGGGATTGGCTTTGTGTCTCTTTCAAGGTAGAAAGCCGGTACACGCGGCACCTGTCAGGTGCCTCCAGAAGGACCCAGGGATTACATGACGACGGGCAAGCGCGCCCTGATCGTGGACGATTCACGATCGGCCAGAGTCATCCTGAGCCGGATGCTCGAACAGCAAGGCATGACCGTGGATACGGCTGAGTCGGCCGAGCAGGCGCTCGAATACCTGCAGCGGAGCCGACCCGACGTCATCTTCATGGATCACCTGATGCCGGGCATGGACGGGTTCCAGGCCGTGCAGACCATCAAGGCCGACCCGCTGACCGCGACCATCCCGCTGATGATGTACACCTCGCAGGAAGGCGAGCTGTACGTCAGCCAGGCGCGTGCCCTCGGCGCGGTCGGCGTGCTGCCGAAGACGGTGCGGCCGGTCGACGTGTCACGGATTCTGTACCAGCTCCACCTGCTGCCGGATCGGCGAACCCAACGCCAGGCACTGTTCCCGGGCCCGGCGGCGGCTGCGGCGATGGCGGCCGAAAGATCGCCCGACGAGGCGGCGATGGCTGCCGCGCTGGCGGCTGCGAACCCGGACGACGCCCAGGCGTTCGACGCGTTATCGACCACTGGGACCCGGCCGGCGTTGACAGGGGCGCCGCTGGCGCCTTCACCGGCTTCGATGGCCTTCACGCCCGCGCTTGCTTCCGAACTTCAGGCGGGTCTGCGTAATTCCATCCAGCATCTGGTGCGGGAACAGCTGACCGAGCAGCGTCGGTTCCTGCTCGCCACGTTCGAGGCGTTCGCGCGCCGGCTGACCAGCGAGATGAAGGAAAGTATCGGCAAAATTCCGCTGTCACCCACTTTCGAATCGCTGGCGCCACAGCCACCGCGCCGCCAGTGGTGGCCGGTCGTGCTCACCGCCCTCTTCGCGGCCGTACCCGCGGCGGTGCTCGGCTACGTGGCGTGGCAGGCGAACGCGTCCAATGCGACCCTCGTGCGTGAGCTCGCAGACTCGAAGGCCGCGGTCGAACGGGCGAAAGCGGCGGCGATGATCGCGGCCGCAGCGGCAAGTGCCACCGTCGCGAGCAACGCCCCTCTGGCGGCGCCGTCGGCGGACGGAGGCATCGCTGGATCGACCGCGGGCCCGATCGCGACCGAGTACGTGCCATACGGCGAGGCCCCGCTGGCGGGCAGTCGCCTCGAACGGCTGCGCGCGCTGACCTCGATGCTCGAAACGCAGCAGTTCAAGGGCCGCATCCGCGTCGAGTCCTACGTCGGCGACTTCTGCCTGGCCGGCAATGCGAACGAAGGCTTCTCCCCGGCAGACGTCAACCTCGCAGCGACCAAGTGCGATCTGGTGGGTAATCCCTTCGACGACTCGCTTTCGGTGGCGCAGCGGCAGTCAGTCGACTTCGCCAATTTCGCCGCGACCTTGCGCCGCCGGACCGGTGGCGACATCCAGATCGAAGTCGTCAACGGCGGGCGCAGCCAGCCCGTCGCGTATCCCGAGCAGGACGAGAAGACCACTGCCGGCCGCTGGAACACGTTCGCGGCCCAGAACAATCGAGTGGAATTCCACGTCCTGCCCGCCTCATGAGCGCGGCGCGACTGCTCATCTACGGCGCCACGGGATACACGGGCGAATTAATCGCGCGCGAAGCGGTTCGCCGCGGACTCCATCCCGTGCTGGCCGGCCGCAATGGGACGGCGGTCGCTGCCCTGGCGCAGGAACTCGGTTGCGACTGTCGCATCGCGTCGCTCGACGATCCCGGCGCACTCGATCGCGCGCTGCAAGGCGCGACCGTGACGCTGCACTGCGCGGGGCCGTTTGCGGCCACGTCGGCGCCGATGGTTGCAGCGTGTCTCCGCCAGCGCAGTCATTACCTCGATATCACCGGCGAAATCGACGTGCTCGAAGCCGTGCATGGGCGTGATCCGGCGGCGCGCCAGGCGGGCGTCGTGTTGTGCCCGGCCACGGGTTTCGACGTGGTTCCAACCGATTGCGTTGCGGCGCGTCTGCAGCAGGAGCTGCCCGACGCGACCTACCTGGCACTGGGTTTCGCGTCGCGCGGCCGGCCGAGTCGAGGCACGCTCAAGACCAGCATCGAAAACCTTGCGCACGGCGGACGCATCCGGAGTAGCGGGCGCATCACGCCGGTGGCTCACGCTTTCCGTGAGCGCGACATCGATTTCGGCGACGGCACGCTCACGGCAGTGACGATTCCGTGGGGCGACGTGAGCACCGCCTACTGGACGACCGGCATCGGCAACATCGAGTGCTACATCGCGATGCCCGCCGCCAGCATCGCCAGGCTGAAGCGCCTGAACAGGTTCGGCGGGATGCTGCGGTTCGGTCCGCTGCGGGGACTGCTGCAACGCATGGCCGCCAGAGGCCCGGCCGGACCGGATGCTGCTGCGCGCGCGGCGAACACCATGCGGGTGTGGGGCGAAGTCCAGGCGCCGAGCGGCGACCGGGTGACGGCGCGGGTTCGCGTCGCCAATGGCTACGACGTCACCGTGCATGCATCGCTCGCGATAGCCCAGCACCTGCTCGAGGGCAAACCCGCCGAGTCAGGTCACCGCACGCCATCGCAGGTCATGGGCAGCGCCTTCGTCGAGACCCTGCCCGGCTCGAGCCGCATTGAGATCGTCCGTGACCGCGCCTGGAATCCGCGCCCCCCTGCCGCATGAGCGAGGCGCCCCGACCAGCCGCAGACGCGTTACTTGATTTCGTGCCGCCCTGGCGGTTGCGACATCACCACGTGCAGTCGATCTACCCGAGCCTGCCGCTGCGCCGGCCGGGGGTCGAGCGGCGCGCCTCCGTGCTGCGCCACGCGTCGCGCGAGGCGATAGTCGATTGCGGCGACGGCGTGCGCTTGCTCGCGCTGGTCGCAACGCAGGCGGATTCGGGACGGCCGCCGTCCGACCGCCTTGCCGTGCTGCTGCATGGTTGGGAGGGCAGCGCAAACTCGTTGTACCTGCTCTCGCTCGGGCAGAAGCTCTTCGATGCCGGCTACGATGTCGCACGCCTCAATCTGCGCGATCACGGCGAGAGTCACCGTCTCAATGCCGGAATCTTCCATTCGTGCCGCATCGCCGAGGTGGTCGGTGCCGTGCGCGAACTGCAGCGACAACATCCGGGCAAGCGACTCGTGCTCGCGGGGTTCTCGCTCGGCGGTAATTTCTGCCTGCGTGTCGGCGCACGCGCCGCTGCGGCGGGCATCGACGTCTCGCGCATCGTCGCGGTCTGCCCGGTGATCGATCCCGAGCACACGCTGGCGCGCCTCGAGTCGGGGTGGGCGCTGTACCGCGATTACTTCGTGTGGAAATGGCGTCGCTCACTGCGCAGGAAACGCGAGGCGTGGCCCGACGTTTACCACTCGCTCGACGACATCCTGGAACTGGGCAACCTCACCGAGATGACCCATCGGCTGGCCTGCGGCTACGGCGGGTTTCCGTCGTTGCCGGACTACCTGCGGGGTTACGCGCTGGTCGACCAGGCGCTCGAGCCGCTGGAGGCGTTGCGTGACGCGCGCGTTCGCATTATCGCGGCGGACGACGACCCGATCATCCCCGCGGCTGACCTCGAGCGCATTGCACGACCTGCGGTGCTCACCATCACGCGTACGCGCTACGGCGGGCATTGCGGCTTTTACGATGGCGCCGCGGGGTCGACCTGGGTCGAGCGACAGGTCCTCGCGTCGTTCGACTCCGGCTGAACCCTAGGCCGCGCCGGTGCGCACGGCCATCGCGGTGCGCCACTGATCGAACCGGTCGAGCACGGGATGCTTCCCAGTCGGCGCAAATGACTTTTCGATGGGTACGGGTTCCCAGTCCTGCGGCTGGCCCGCGGCCAGGTAAGCAATACCGCGAGAAGTGGCTTCGAGCAGCATCGGTCGTTCCACTGTCATCTGCGTAACTTCGGCCAGGACCTCACACAAGTAGTCGCACGCGGCAAGTCCACCGGTGATCGTCAGTCGCTGCAGAGGCGTCGCACGGTGCATGGCGAGCACGTTGACTGCGAGCAGGAACGCGATGCTCTCGACGACCGCACCGACCTGCTGCAGCTCGGGCGCGTTCTCCACGTGTCTGGCGGAGCCGCCGGCGGCCGCCAGAAATTCGCTCTGGAAATCGGGCAACCAGTAAGGCGCGCCGAGTCCGCCGATTCCGTTCATGAACAGGAGCGGCACGTCACCGCCCGCAAGCGCTGCCGACAACGTGTCCAGCGTGCGCCTGACGTCGACGCCGACACGCTTGCCCAGCCACTCGAGCGCGGCGTAGGCGCCGTTGATCGTGCCTTCGTGGCAATAGAGTGCGCTCCCTGCATCGACGGTCCGCGCGAACAGCACGCTCTTCAGTAACCCGCGCGGCGCAGGCCCCGCACCATCACGCAACAAGCGTTGCACGAACGCGCCGGTGCCAGCGTTGACGTAAGCGGTGGTCGTCGAGGGTGGGCCGAACGCAAAGACCGCGGCGGACTGGTCCCCGCTGCACGCGAGCAACGGCGCTCGCCGAGTTGCATCGACGGGGACCGTGCCAAACTCGTGCAGTGTGCCGACGCAACGTGGCAGAACGGCAGCCGGGATGCCGAAGGCTTCGAGCAGCGGCGGCGACCAGTCCAGGACCGCGGGGTCGAACAGCGACGTGCGCGATGCGTTGGCCGGGTCGGCGCAGGCTTCGTCGGCCGCGCACAGGCCCTGCGCCAGGAAGCTGGCGAGCGGCCCGATGCAGAGCCGTTCGTCGCGCAACGCCAGCCGCACGGCGGGCAGCTCGTCCAAACACCAGCGCATCTTGCTTGCGCCATAGTGTGGCGACAGCGGCAGTCCCGTGAGTTCCCGCACCCAACCGGAGCGCGCGCCCAGGTGCTCATCGAGCCAGGTGGCGTTGCGGCGATCCTGCCAGGAGATTGCGGGGCTCAACGGTGTCCCGTCGTTGCGGTCCCAGCAGCAGATGGTCGAACGCTGCGTGGCGAGCCCGGCCGCGACGATCGGGCGGCCCGTCGCGACCGGCGATTCGGCGACATCGCGCGCTGCGGTTCGCAGCGACTGCAGCAGTTCGGCGGCATCGTGCTCCACGCGATCGTCGCCCGTCCTGCGCGTATTGATCGGGACGTGGGCGGTCGCCACTTCGCGGCCGAGAGAATCGAACAGGACCGCACGACTCGACGTGCCACCCTGATCCAGCGCGAGGTACAGCGCACGCGATTCGCCGGGAGGCAGCAGTTCGCGGCGGATCGCGCTCAGTTCGCCGGCGAGCCAGGCGAGGTCTTCGTCATCGTCGCGGGCACTCATGCGCCAGACACGGCCTTGTCGTATTCGGTGCGCAGGCTGCGCACGGCCATCGTCTCGACGTACTTTGCGCCCAGCTCACGGCATTGACGCGCGGTTTCGAGGTCGCGCACTTCGTAAATAGCCCAGTCCCACGGCCCCGGCCACAGCTGCTTCGTCGTGGCGGGCACGCGCTCGAGGTTGCAGAACAGGAACTCGGGCGCGAGCGCAGTGGCTTCGCGCAAGCTTTCCGCGTCGTATTGATTCAGCACCCAGCCGATCCGTGCGCCCGTCATCAGGCGCAGGATCTTGACGGCGGCGAGATCGAACGAGATCAGCACGCAGCGGTTCAGTACGGGCTGCAGCACTTCGCTCACCCGGCGCAGCACGGCTTCATGACCGAAATGACGCAGGCTCGCACGCTTCACTTCGACAAATGCAGTGACGCCATCCCAGCCGGCGATCGCATCCACCGTCTGTGCCAGCGACGGGGCGCAGGTGTATGCGAAACGGTCGCCGAAGCGGCTGACCTCGCCGACCGGAATCTCCGTGAGTTGCGACCAGGACAATGAATGCACGTTTTCGGGCCGGTTGCCGACGCGGGCGAGATCGGCATCGTGGAACACGACGGGGACGCGGTCGGCCGTCAGTTGCACGTCGAACTCGACGTGGCGCACGCCGAGGGCCACGGCCGATTCCAGTGCCTGCAACGTATTCTCGGGGAACTCAATGGCATTGCCGCGATGCGCGATGATCTCCGGCAGCCGGGTGTCGTTGCTGTTCATTGTTCTCCTCCGTGCAGGCGGCTGCGTCCCGGACGCGGAGTTTACTTAATGTGCGCCCCAGCGCGCTTGGTGACTGTGGGGGGTCGATTGCCCCGCGCACTGTGCCCAGCGTCATACATGGACAGTACCGGTCACCGCGATGGACGTCTGCTGTCACCCAGACCTCATGGAAACCACCCGCAGTGCCTGTCATTGCTGGGCCGGCGCGTTGGCACGCAAGTTGCTGACTCTTTCCCCAGGAACACCTGATCACAAAGACAATGTCCGACACGATCACCCCAGACGAAGTCCTCGCCCTGCTGTTTCCCGAACCGGCCTCCGCCGGAAATCCGGCTGCGTCGGTAACCGCCTTCGTCCGCGACCCCCACGGCGGGTTGATGCTGGCGTCCGTGGTGCCGAGCCGCACCCTGCTCGAGACGGCCAGGGTCGCCGGTCGCTGCAACAGCGGTACCCCGATCCTCGATCCCCAGACCCGCGAAATCATCGGCTACGAACTGGCGCCGCTCGCGGTCGCCTGACTTGTCCAGCCTTTCCACGCGCTGCCGAACCCCGCGGCCGCGTGCGCTATATTCGGCGCTGCGCCGGGCGGCGTACCGCCGCCCCTGACGGGGTAGCCATTTGACTTCTTCGCGCCGGACCGGCGACATGCCCGGGTCACGACGAGTTCGACTCGGCTGGGTACGCCGCACGATGCGCCGCATCCGCGCAGAGCGTGGCGACGATGCGCTGCCGCTCCTGATCCGGCGCGCCGCGCGACCCCCCGAAATCACGTTGCTGCTGCGTGCCGGTTTCGTGCTGTTGCTGGTCGCGTCGGTGTTCCTCATTTTCCTGCTGGACCGCGACGGCTTGCGGGACCAGATCGACGGTCATGTTTCCGTCTCGGACATCTTCTATTTCACGATGGTCACCATCACGACCGTCGGCTATGGCGACATCGTTCCGGTCTCCGATCAGGCGCGTCTGATCGACGCATTTTTTGTCACGCCGGTGCGGATTTTCGTCTGGCTGACGTTCCTGGGCACGGCGTATCAGCTCATCATCCAGCGGCTCATCGAGGAATGGCGCATGTTGCGTTTGCAGCGCGAATTGAAGGATCACGTCATTCTCTGCGGCTACGGCCACAGCGGCTCGATCGCCGCCTCCGAACTGCTGCTGCGGGGCTGGGAGCCCGAGCAGGTCGCCGTGATCGACCCGGACCGCGAGGAAGTCACGCGCGCGGCGGATCGCGGTTTCATCGGCCTGCACGGCGATGCGTCGAGCGAGGAAATCCTGCGGGTGGCCGGCGTACAGCGCGCGAACTCGGTCATCGTGAGTGTCGGTCGTGACGACACCACCGTGCTGATCGTCCTCACGGTACGCGCGCTGGCGCACGGGGTGCGCATCATCGCCAGCGTCGCCGAACCGGAGAACGTGAAGATCGTGCGCTCGGGCGGCGCTGACGAGATCGTCTCGCCGTCGCGCGTTGGCGGCTACCTGATGGCCGATGCAGTCGGCATGCAGGGGACGATCGACTTCGTGTCGGAATTGTTGTCCTACCGCGGGCAGTGCCAGCTCGTCGAACGCGAGGCTCGTCCGGAAGAAGTCGGGCGGCTCGCGCGGGAAACCGAGGGCACCGTGATTGTCGAGATTCGCCGCGGTCAACGCCGATTAGGATGCTGGACCGACCCGACGCTGCGCATCGAAGCGGGCGACCGCGTCATCGCCATCGACGCGAACGATGGTCGTTGACGCATGCATTTTTCCCTTCGATCGGATCCCCTGGCGGCATCCCCACCGTGGGCTGGCTTGCCCGTCCTTCGCCCCGCGGCGTTTCTTCTGCTCGTCGGGGCCAATGAAGGACGATATGGACAAGCAAGCTGCGTGCCAGCTGAACCCGCCCTGTCTTTACAGCGACTTGCAGGGCAGCCGTTGCAGTCGGGCAGGTCAGGACTGCCACGACACGTCACTTTCGTGACGAATGTCGACACGTCACGCGCGTATGAAATCAGAACGCGTTGATGCCCGTCAGCTCGCGACCGATCGTCAGCTGGTGGATCGTCTCGGTGCCCTCGTACGTGATGACGCTCTCGAGGTTGAGCGCGTGCCGGATCGGCACGTACTCGGCGCTGATGCCGGAGCCGCCGAGGATGTCGCGTGCATCGCGCGCGACTTCGATCGCCGCGCGGCAATTGTTCCACTTTGCGAGCGATACGTGCGAAGGCGACATCAGGCCCTGGTCCTTCAGGCGGCCGAGCTGCAGCGACATCAGCTGTGCCAGCGTGATCTTGCGCGACATCTCCGCGAGCCGGATCTGGATCGCCTGCGTGGCGGCCAGTGGCCGGTTGAACAGGATGCGGGTCTTCGAGTACTCGAGCACTTCCTTGAGGCACGCCTGCGCAGCGCCGATCACGCCCCAGGTGATGCCGTAGCGCGCCTGCGTCAGGCACGAAAGCGGCGCCTTGATGCCGCACGTGGTGCCGGGCAGCATCGCAGAATCGGGCACGACGACGTCGTTCAGGAAAATCGCGCCGGTCGCCGACGCGCGCAGCGAAAACTTGTTTTCGATCTCCGGCGTTTCGAGGCCCTTCGTGCCCCGGTCCACCAGGAAGCCGCGGATCCCTTCCTCGGTCCGCGCCCAGAGGATGAACACGTCGGCGATCGGCGAGTTCGTGATCCACATCTTGCCGCCGTTCAGCACCCAGTCGCCGCCGCGACGCTTCGCATGCGTCTTCATGTTGGCCGGGTCCGAACCGCCGTGCGGCTCAGTGAGGCCGAAAGCACCGATCACTTCGCCTCGCGCCATGCGCGGCAGATAGCGCTGCTTCTGCTCCTCGCTGCCGTACGTGTAGATCGGGTACATGCAGAGCGACGACTGTACCGACACGAAACTGCGCAGGCCCGAATCGCCGCGTTCGAGTTCCTGGCAGATGAGGCCATAGCTCACGGCGTTCATGCCCGCACAGCCAAAGCCCTCGAGTGAACTGCCGAGGAGGCCGAGCCCCGCGAGCTCGCCAACCAGTTCTCTCGGAAACGTGTGATTCTCGAAATGCGGCCGTATGATCGGGAGCACGGCGTCGTCGACGAAGCGCGCCACGGAGTCCTGCACCATGCGCTCTTCTTCGGAAAGCGAGGCGCGGACGTCGTAGAGGTCGAGCGGATTCAGGGCGTTGGCGGGCACGGGTGCTCTCGGTCGAATCTTGTTCGGGGGAGCGCGATTCTAATGGAATCGGTGGCCCGACACCCGCGCTGGCCCTATGCTGATGGGCCGGACAAAACGCCATGAATATCCCGGAAACGTGGCTCGGATCTGCCATGGCAATCGCGCCCTCGAGGAACTCTTACCCGATCCACTGCATCTAGATACTCATCGGGCCGTCACTACCACTGCGGGCGCAGTCGTGATCGGACGAGTATCAATAGAAGATGTATAATCCGCCAATAAACGCAGGCCTGATAACGGACTGTAAAATTTTTAGTCAGGAGTTACTCATGAATCGTTCAGCAAGATCCGGCTTCATCGCCCTGTTTGCCGCTGCCGCGGTGGCCCTGGCCGGGTGTGCCTCGATGGAAGACTTCGCGACGAACCCCGAGAAAGAAAAGACCCGCAAGGGCACCGGGTACGGAGCGGCTGCTGGCGCGGTCGTCGGACTGCTGAGCGCCGGCAACAATCCTTTCAAGTCCGCCATGATCGGAGCGGCCGCCGGCGCGCTCGTCGGCGGATCGGTCGGGTACTACCAGGATAAACAGGAAGCGAAGCTGCGCCAGCAGATGGCGGGCACCGGCGTGGATGTCGTGCGCACGGGCGACAACATCACGCTCGACATGCCGGGCGGCGTGACCTTCGCGTTCGACAGCTCCGACCTGAATGCCCAGTTCTACCCGGTACTGGACAAGGTTGCGGCAACGCTGAAGGAGTTCGACAAGACGGTCATCGAGGTGGCCGGGCACACCGACAGCGTCGGTAGCGACACGTACAACCAGCAGCTGTCAGAGCGTCGTGCAAGCAGCGTCGCGGCCTATCTCGCGAGCCACGGCGTCAAGCAGGCGCGCATCGTGACGGTTGGCGCCGGCGAGGCTCACCCCGTTGCGACGAACGAGACTGAAGAGGGCCGTGCTCAGAACCGGCGCGTGGAAATCACGATCGTGCCGGTCACTGAGGACAGCGTCCAGAAGGCGAAGCAGGGCTGAGTGAAGTGAGGAAGGAGAGTCCGATGGCGAGCAAAGTCAAAGAGTTCGTGAATGAGCAGGCCCAGGTCCTGGCTGAGCAGGCGACCCGTTTGCGCCGGGCACCCGGCAAGGCTGTGCGCGGCGCTGCCGCGAAATCCGCGAAGAGCATTCGCGCGCTGCAGGATCCCGTCCGCGTGGTGACGCACTCCGGCGTGAAACTCACCAACGTGTCGCACGAGGCCGTGCTGAGCCTGATGGCCTTGCAGCTTGAAGTCGTCACGTCGGCGCTGTCGGACGCCGCCGCGCAACTCGAGCGCGTTGCGCAATCGGACAACGTCACTGACCTGGTGCGTGGCCAGGCCGACGAGCTGCGGGCGGTCCGTGAGCGGGTCGTCAGTGATGTGAACCGCGCGGTCTCGATCGTGCGGAATGCGGGTCGCGGTGCGCGCAAGGTCGCCACCGAGACCTACGCAAAGGTGGCCCGGCCGGCGAAGGCGAAAGCGAAAGCGAAAGCGAAAGCAAAGGCAAAGACGACTCGCCCGCGCAAGGTGAAGCGCACCGGGCGGACGACCAAGGTGAAAGCGAAGGCACGGGCAAAGTAGACCATGTGACGCGCGCGGGCGCCGTCAGGCGACGACGAGCTTCTGCAGCTTTTTCAGCGCATTCGCCTCGATCTGGCGGATGCGCTCGGCCGACACGCCGTACTTGTCCGCGAGGTCGTGCAGCGTCGCCTTGGGTTCGTTCATCCAGCGCGCGCGCAGGATTGCGCGACTGCGTTCGTCGAGCTGCGTCATCGCGTGCGCAACGCGCTCGCCGACGTCGTCATCCCATTCCGCGTTTTCGATCGCCACGGCTGGGTCGGAGTCGGGAGCCGGCAGGTATGCCGACGGCGAGTACGCAGACGAGTCTTCGTCGTCCGCGTCCGGCGTCGGGTCGTACGAAACGTCGCGTGACGACAGGCGTCGCTCCATCTCGGTCACATCGTGCTCGGTCACGCCCAGATCGCGTGCAACGGCAGTGGTTTCCGCGGCTGACAGCCAACCCAGGTTCTTCTTGTGCTTGCGCAGGTTGAAGAACAGCTTGCGCTGCGCCTTGGTCGTGGCGATCTTCACCAGGCGCCAGTTGCGCAGTACGTACTCGTGAATCTCGGCGCGAATCCAATGCACCGCGAACGAAACGAGGCGCACGCCGACCGCAGGGTCGAAGCGCTTCACGGCCTTCATGAGTCCGACATTGCCTTCCTGCACGAGGTCGCCCATCGGCAGGCCGTAGCCGGCATAGCCGCGCGCGATGTGCAGCACGAACCGCAGGTGCGACAGCACGAGCTGCCGCGCCGCGTCGAGGTCCCCGTCGCGGTGGTAGCGGACGGCAAGCTGCTGCTCGTCCTCGCGGCTCAGGACCGGGATGCGGCTGACGGTGTCGGCGTACGCGTCGAAACTGCCAAGCGGGCCGGCGAGGGCCAGTTCAGCGGGCGTGCGGGTAACGAGGGCGGTGGCCGTAGTCATCGGTTCGAAGTACCTCTCAGCACCTGTGTGAAGCCAATATTAGCAGTCCGCGAGTTGGAGTGCTAAATGCCGGGGAAGTTCCTTATAACCGTGCTGTGGAGGCTGAAAGTTCAGTTAAAACAATGAATTAAGCGAGGAAGGGCAGGAAAGAGAAGGAAGGTGAGGAAGGGCAGGAAGGCTAGGAAGGACAGGAAGGTCGGGACGGATCGGCCTTCTTGCCCTTCCTCGCCTTCCTGGCCTTCCTGGCCTTCCTATTTCGGCTCGATCTCGCGCAGCTCGCGCGTGGCCACGATGAACGAACCGAGCCAGCCGAGCAGCGCGCCGCCCAGCAGTAACGCGATCCAGCCAACGATGCCGACACCCTGCAACTCGAACTGGCTGCCGTACAGGCCGGCAATGCGCTGCACCGGTGCGCTCAGCACCGCGACGACGATGGCGACGATGAGGCCCGCAATGAGGCCGCCGGCCAGCCCGTACCAGACGCCGTTGTAGAGGAAAGGCCGGCGCACGAACGCGTCGCTGCCGCCCACGAGTTTCGTCACTTCGATTTCGCCGCGGCGGTTCTCGATATCGAGGCGGATGGTGTTGCCGATGATCACGAGGATGCCGAGCGCGAACAGCACGGCTGCCAGAAAGACGCCGCGTCGAATCACGTCGAGGATGGCGTTGAAGCGGCTGACCCACTCGGTGTCGAGCTGCACGATGTCGACGCCGTCGACCTTCTTCAGCTCATTAGAGAGCTCCTGCACGCGTCCTGCCTCGCGGTACTCGGCGTCCGGTCGCACTACCAGCGCGTGCGGCAGCGGATTGTCCTCGAGGGCATCCAGCGCGGCGCCGAAACCCGAGTTGCGACGGAATTCCGCGAGCGCGGCATCCGCCTCGATCAGCGTGACTTCGTCGACGTCGCGGCGCTGGCGGATGCGCTCGGCCGCACGCTTCGCCTGGTCCAGCGACGCGTTCGGCTTCATGTAGACAGAGATGTCGAGCGCGCTGTTCCAGCCGCCGCTCGCGACGCGCACGTTCTGCACCAGCACGTGCAGGCAGGCCGGCAGTGCAAGCGCGATGCCGATGACGACGATCGTCAGCATCGTCGCGAAGGGCTGCTGCCAGAGCCGCCCCAGCGAGCCCACCAGTGTCTGCACGTGCCGTTCGAACCACTGGTTCATGTTCGGTCCGCCCGGATTTCGGGCAAGGCCGAATCGGGATGGGCGTCCCAAGAGTCGACCGTGCGGCCTTGCGCCAGGATCACTCGCCGCACGCCGAAGCGCTCGATCAGGTGGATGTCGTGGCTCGCGATCAGCACGGTCACGCCGACTTCGTTGAAGCGCCTGAAGATGTTCATGACCTCGATCGAAAGATCGGGGTCGAGGTTGCCGGTGGGTTCGTCGGCGATCAGCAGGGCCGGCCTGCCGATGATCGCGCGCGCGATGCCGACGCGCTGCTGCTCACCGGTCGAGAGTTCGATCGGGCGCGTGCGCTCACGGCCCAGCAGCCCCACCTGGTCGAGCGCGGCACGCACTCGCTTCTGGATTTCCTTCTCCGGCACGCCGGCGATGACCAGCGGCAGGCCGACGTTATCGTAGACCGGCCTGTCCATCAGCAGCTTGTGGTCCTGGAACACGA